>NZ_JAIWPJ010000001.1:1707040-2048448 GCF_020515625.1 Natrinema amylolyticum | reverse complement strand
ACGGAAGATAAGCTCGCCTGCGTTACGATCAGTACTGGAGTGGGCGACCCTCTGGGAAATTCGTTTCGCCGCCACCACTCATACTCGTTTCAACCCCGCACAGCATCGGCTGTGCGGGGTTTTCTGCATATATAGCCAGAAACCCCAACAGGGATTGTTCCGTACCGCTATGCTTAAACGAACGCAGCATCAACGATGGAATGCGCCAAGGTGGCAGAGTCCGGCCGAACGCAGCGGCCTGCAGAGCCGCCCACCGCCGGTTCAAATCCGGCCCTTGGCTTTCTCTTCACGATACGATAGACGTCCCTAGCTTTACTTGGAACTCTGTTCGTCTTTCTTCGACTCCTCCATCTCAAGATCGCGATGCATAAAGACAGTATCAGACAACCGGTTCCAGTCAGAACGTCCAGAGAACTGGCTCGTATTGTTTAGTCTGCTGCACGACGACGCGAAGGATCGAAGACTCGGTTTCACCAAATCGCTTCAGATCCGCTGCTGATTCCTCACGAGTTTGTTTGTCGTCAGAAAGCGGGCCGGGCGCGATTTGAACACGCGACCGTCTGGTTAAAAGCCAGACGCTCTGCCAGACTGAGCTACCGGCCCCGTGTCTTCCCTTTTCGGTGAGCGGCGGTTAAACGTTTCTTTCTGCATCGCCGGCTGGGGCGCTCGAAGCTCATTCGAAGTACTGTTCGAGAGCATCGGTAACTATCTCACCGGGATCGACGCCCTCGATCGAGGCGCGTCGTCGGAGATCGCGGTAGGTAGTCGGTGAGAGAGTGAGCTCGAGTCGACCGAGGGTGACATCGTGTTCGGCGAGAGCCTGGTCGATAGAGGTGCCGTCGTTGATGGCGCTGGCGACGCTGCGGACGTCGCGGACGGTGAGGTTTCCGTCGAGGGTGGCCCACGCGAGGAGGAGTCGTGCTTCGCCGCCGACACGGGCGATATGCTTGGCAGCGGTCGGAGCGATCTGTCCGAGTGCGACCTGCTTTCGGACCGATCGCGGGAGGTCGTGGACGCGGGCCCACTTGCGAATGAACGAGACAGTGGCGTCGCCGCCGGCGCGTTCGGCGGCGGCCTTGTAGGAACCCTCGCCGCGGACGAGGGCGGCGCAGGCGGCTGCACCGCGGAGCATGTAGAGGTGATCGTCGTTGGTATTGCCGGCGGCGAACTGGCGGACGGTTTCGGCAGCGTCCGCGAGACTCTCGGGATCGTCGGGATCGAACTGGACGGCCTCGCGAGCACGGGTCCCGGCGACTGATTCGTCGCCCCGGATAACTGGTGCACCGACGGGTGATTCGCGGTCCGTCGGAATCGAGCGGCCGTTCTCGCCGCGGCGGTGCGAACGATCACCGGGACGGTTATCGGACATGCACCTCAGTACGGGTTTCGGCGTCAAAAAGATCGTTGCCGGGGCGAAATTCTCGCCTCACTCCTCTCGCTGTTCGGCGAGGTGCTCCCAGATCTCCGTACAGCCGGCGCCTTCTTCGATATCGTCGAGATGGGCGTCGTCGCGCTCCTCCGCATCCTGCTCAACCGGCTCTGGTTTGCATTCGGCTGTATCAGTCATTGGCGGCCATTCGAACCCCGTAGGCATAAGTATCGCTTCGGCTGCAAACGATACCCGTGCTCTGTCTTATGGGTGGATTATGCCGCTATCTCTGACGGGAACGTTATTTGATACGTCCGGGTGCTGTACAGATCGCGTCGAAAGAGACGGCACAGAAACGATAGTAGCCATCAAGGCGAATACAGGATCGGCTGGTACTAGCTGACTGGTCGAGCAGATACGAGTCATTACTCGAGCCGGAGCTACCGGACAGTTGTCAGCCCGGTCCGGAACGAGACCGACGGACCTCGGCTCTAGAGGGTATGAGTCCTCGTCTCAGTCGAGTCGGTGCGCGATGTCCGCTTCGTCGCAGCGCATTTAGAGGTGCAACGGGCGACAGTGAGCGCAGAGTGAGACGGGTCACAGGGTATCGACCGTCGTCGTTCGGCAGTCAGTGTGAGACCGGGTCGTCTCCGTTCCCGAGCCGATATTCGCGTTATAGCATCGAGCGGGGCGCAGCTCCGTTCCGATCTAGTTGTGGCAAAAGCAGCCGGTAAGTGAGGTGATCGGTTCGATGCTCCAGCAGATGATCGTCACAACCCGGGAACATGACGCGTGCATCCGGAACCGTTCGAGCATCGAGTCCCGTTATCGGTGCCGATCGAACGCGCCCGGAAATTGGGTTCGGACGTTCTGCAGTTGGCGATCCGCACCGGTCTCGTGGAGCGCGTCATGGCCGTCGCATCGTCCGTTTCGACGTCGGTGCGTCGAGATTCGGCCGAGAAACTCGTCCGCGCGACATCCTCGAGTGCTCGTTCGTCGGTACCGGTGAGCGGAGGTCTTGCGGGAGGTAGATCCGAGAGTACCGGCCTGGCCGCCGATCACGCGGTCGGCGATCGTTTCGAGCACGCCGTCGATCGCCTCGTGCGGCGACGTCTCTGTCGCTGACCACCGCGGGACGTGCGAGTTCGATCGGTCCGACGGGATCGTCGATAGTGGAGCCCGTTCGTTCGTCGACGTGCTCGGGTGCGGTCGATTCCGTTCGCTCGAGGCGGTCCGTGTCCGTGGTTATGTCGATTACCGGCGCAGTAGCGGGACGGTCGCGCGGACGCTCGCGCCGTCCGGAACTGGCAGCGAGGATCGAGTGAGCTCGTTGTGTGCATGGCCGGGATGTTTCGTACCGATGAGCGCTCGGTCGACGGCTACCCGTATAAGTGGTCGGAGCGTGAGAACCGAACTGACATGTCCGATCGACTGATGACGGTCAACGCGTACACGACGCTGGATTACGTCGAGGGGAAGGCGATAGGCGAGACGTTCGAGTGGGAATCCGTCGCCGTCGTGAACGCGACGGCCGACCGCGAGGATCCCGATGCGATTCGCCTCGAGCTCGAACTCGACAATCTCTCCGAGGAACACGTGCCGAAACACATGGAGAAACTCGAGTTGACGCCGACGCAGGCGCGTGCGCTCGCCGCGGATCTCGAGAAACACGCCGACCGCGTCGAAGACGCGGCGGAGTAGTTGCGACTCTCGAGAGAGCGTCGACGGCTCGCCCGCGGGCGCCTGCCGTCGCAGGCTGCCGTCTTTTTCTCCCGGCTGGTGAACGGCTGAGTGGTTACACCATGAGTATGGACACGATTCAGGATCTGTTCGAGCACGGCCTCGAAGACATCTATCACGCGGAGCATCAGCTTCTCGACGCGCTCGAGGAACTCGAGGGGAACACCGAGCGCGACGAAATCTCACAGGCGTTTTCGTCGCACCGCGAGGAGACCCAGGACCAGATCGATCGGCTCGAGGAGGTCTTCGACATGTTCGGCGAGCCGCCGGAGAAAGAGGAGTGCGAGGGGATCGAAGGGCTCCTCGAGGAGTACGAGGAGTTCACGTCGATGGATCCCGCCCAGGACGTCATGGACTACCACAACATGGCGGCCGCCGAGAAGACCGAACACTACGAGATCGCGGCCTACGGGAACTTGATCCCGCTCGCGGACCAGCTCGGGATGGACGAGGCGGCCGATCTCCTCGAGGAGAACCTCCGGGAGGAGCAAGGCGCCCTCGAGGAGCTGACGGAACTGACCGAAGACTTCGAGATGGACGCGATCCCGGCGGAGTGAGTAGCATGGGCGACGACAGCGATTCCGAAGCGGACGAGGAACAGACCCAGTACGGCGGCACCGAGGACGAGGAGCCGACGACGACTATCGACGACGGTGACGACGAGGAGGAGAGCGACGACGAGTAAGTCGTTCCCGTCTCGCGGGCCGACTTCGGCCGGCCCGAACGGCCTCCGGCTCCCCCCAAGTAGAACTGCCGAGACGCATACGGCTTTTATTGTTCGGTATGTTACCTCCACGTGTGACAACGCCCGCGCCGGAGGACGGTGAGGAAGTGACGGTCCGACCCGCGGAGCGTGCGGATCTGCTCGCGGTCGTTCGCATCGAGAATGAATCGTTTTCGCAGCCTTGGCCCTACGACGCGTTCGAGCGGTTTCTCGGCGAGCCGGGCTTTCTCGTCGCCGAAGCCGACGGCGAGATCGCCGGGTACGTCGTCGCTGACGTGACCCAGCAGATCGGCCGCGCGCTCGGCCACGTCAAGGATATCGCCGTCCACCCGGACTACCGCGGCGACGGAATCGGGTCGACGCTCCTCTCCCGATCGCTCGGCGTGCTCGCTGCCCACGGTGCGGGGACGGTCAAACTCGAGGTGCGACGCTCGAACGACGGGGCGAAACGGCTCTATCGGGAGTTCGATTTCGATCCGCTCCGTCGGGTACCGGAGTACTACGCCAACGGCGAGGACGCGATCGTGATGATCCGGAAACTCGGCTAGCCGGGTGCGGGACGTTTTACCGTTCGCAGCCGGTACCGGACCCCATGGGATACGCCTGTCCGGTCTGTGACACCGAGGAGGCCGACGCGGTTCATCTCGCCAACCACCTCGCGATCACTGCATCGCTCGGTCGCGAGGACCATCGCGAGTGGCTCGAGGACCACGCGCCCGACTGGGGAGAGTGCAGCCCCGAGGAGCTCGGCGAGATCGTCAGTCCGCACGCGACGGAGATCGAGACGCCCGAGTTCGAGGAGTCCGGTCACCATCACGGCCACGAACCCGGCCGTCCCGACTCGCTCGAAGGCGGAATCGCTCGTCAGAGTCGCCAGCCCGGCCGCGGATCGCTGACTAGCGAAGCCGAGACCGTTCTGCAGGAGGCCGCGGAGCTGACCCGGGAGATGCAGGCCTCGAGCGACGGAAGCGAGGACGCCGGAGACGACGAACCGGAGTCGAACGCCGACGCTGAGGGGACCGACGGCGACGCCGGTGAGAACGAAAACGCGTAACTGCCGGTCCGTCGACTAGCCGGGTATGCACACGGTGGGGACGTTCACCTTCGAGTCGGCCGAAGACGCACGCACACAGTACGAGTCGGTCGGTCCCGCGGCCCAGACGGTCGTCCGCGAGGTCGCGAAGGCCATGGAGTTCGACCGCGAGGAGTACGACGAGCGCGTCACCGGTGACGTCGTCGAGACGGCCCGGGACGCGCTGTTCGCGAACTTACTCGAGGTGCAGGTCGGGGACCGCGAGGAGTTCGAGGACTGGCGCGAGAGCTACGACGGCGAGGTGACGACGGTCGGCCACGAGGACGTCGACCGCGTCGTCTGGCACGCGGGGCCGGACGGCGAGGCCGTCGCGGCGACCTTCCAGAACGAGGAGGACGCGGCGGTGGCGACGCTTCGCCGACAGGCGTTCGGCCGGTTGTATCGAGAGCTCGTCGATCGATCGTAACTCCGATCGACCCGCTTGAGCGGTCGGTGCCGATCTATCGCTGCCGAAAAACGGCCACCTATTACCGCCTCGAGCCCGCAGTGGGACGCGATGACTGCACCCGACGAGTGGGACTTACTCGAGGAGCGAACCGAGTACGAGACGGGCTGGTACGACGGCGGCTACGACCTGCTCGAACAGCCCGACGGGACGGAGAAGCGATACTACTGGGCGGACCTGCCGCCCGCGGTCGTCGTGGTCGCGCGGATCGACGGGAGCGTCCTCTCGGATACGGACGGCGGTGTCGGTGACGGTACTGGTGCCAGCGACGATCGAATCCTGTTCGTCGAACAGTACCGACCCACTATTCGTGAGACCCACCTCGAACTGCCCGCAGGGATCGTCGAGGACGGCGAGTCCTACACGCAGGCGGCGACGCGCGAACTCGAGGAGGAGACCGGGTTCCGACCGTCGAGTACGGCCCTGCTACAGGAGTACGCGGTCGCGACCGGCGTCCTCCGTCACGACCGCGCGATCGTCTACGCCGAGGGGCTCGAGCCGGGCGACCGGGAACTCGACAGCAACGAGTTCCTCGAGGTAACGACGGTGCCGGTGGGCGAGGCGCTCGAGCGCGCTCGCGAGCAGCCGACGAACGACGCGACGCTGTCGGGGCTGTTATTGGCGAAGGAGGACGGCCTGCTCTGAGCGGCGAGCGCGGGAACGCGGCTCCGCGGACTCGAGGACTGGCCGCTTTAGAACTGCGTCTGACGGCTCGAACGCCCCCTCCGATCTTCTCTTCCAATGAGGATATAGAGCAGCAGACCCAGAAGCCCGCCGAAGAAGACGACGAGCGTCCAGAGCGCCGCACTATGGGGGCTGTTCGACTGTGCATCGGTGTACACCCATACCAGCGCAGCGATCTGGATAACGACCAGGAGCAGGCCGATGAGCAGTACTCCGCCGCTGCCGGCTTGCATCGGGAAGAGGGCAGTCAGTGGGACCATTATCGGAAATATACAACAATTCACGTATATGTTTTCTGTTCTGACCATCCGGTCCTGATCTATCGATCGGAACCGGTTCGCGGCCGAATCGCCGACGGATCCCGCTCCCGGTCCGAACCCCTGTTCTTATTCGCGTCGATGCGCAATAGCACGGTAATGGACGGCGAAATCTCCACGGACGAGGTCAAGGAACTCCTCGAGGAGGATGCCGACGTTCGCATCGTCGACATCCGTGACGAGCGGAGCTTCGAACACAGCCACATTCCGGATAGCGAAAACATTCCTTTCAACGAACTCATGGACCGCATCGAGGAGCTCGAGGGAGATGATCACATCGTCACCGTCTGTCCCCACGGCAAGGCCAGCGTACAGGCCGCACAGCTCATCGGCTCCTACGAGGGAACCGCCGACGCGCGCGTCGAGAGTATGGAAGGGGGACTCGACAAGTATGGCATGAAGTTCGGGCTCGTCCGCGAGGCGGACGACGAGGACGAATCGGCCGAACGCGAGTCGCCGTTCTGACCGTTCCGGACGATCCGCGGTGTCTCAGACGCTTTCGAACGACAGCGGTGCGTTTCCGTCGCCGCGCAGTGTCCGGTCGGATTCGGTTCGCGGTGACTCGAGGCCCGGCGATCGCGGTCGCTCGAGTCGGCGTCAGGGACGGCGGCGACGCGACTGGATGATAGTCGTGCGTAAAAAAACGGCGTAGAGAGTGCGACGCGGTCGTGGGTTCGGAAGTCGTCTCAGAGCATCGCGGGCATTAGGCGACGTTGAAGCCGCGGTCCCGAAGGAACTCCTCGATGCGGCCGGTGTGGTTCCCTTGGAGTTCGATCTGGTCGTCCTCCACGGTCCCACCACAGGCGAATTTGGACTTGAGATCCGACGAGAGACTGTCCAGATCGACGTCCTTCGGATCGAATCCTTCGACGATCGTTACCTCTTTTCCGTATCTGCGCTCGTCAATGCGGATGTTGAGCTGTTGTTGGCCCTTAGCCACGTCTTCGCAGACGCAGAGTTCTTGGGGCAGCCCGCACGTCGAGCAGACTTCCGACATTACGTTCGTAGCTATGAAACGGGCATATTAAACACTATCGGGACCCGCATGCCCTCGCGTGGTTCTTTTTGAGTGCTCGGAGGGATGGACCGTCGGAACGTCGCCGTTGAACGAACGCGACCGTCTTGTGACCGAATTCGATTCGCTCGGGACGGTGGGTCACAGCGTCAGCGAAGCCGATTGATGACCGGCAACTGGTCGCGGGCGAGTTCGTCGACGATCGCGATCGCCTCGTCGGCCTCCGCTCGGCTGACGCCCCCGCCATAGGTCGCCCGTTCGTAGCACTCGAGGACCTGCTCGATCTGCGGATCGAGCGCGTCCTCCCCGTTCATCTCGGTCGTCGAAAGCGCCGTCAGATACGCGCGAGCCGACTCCGCGGGACGGCGCGGCCGGTACTGGTGGGCAAAGAGTCGCTCGAGCCGGTCGAAGGCATGTTCGGCGTCCCGGTCGGGATCGGCCCGGAAGCCGTGCCAATAGATCCCGATCCCGCGACGGAGACGCGTCGCCGCACCGGTCCGGTGTGCGCCCGCGGCGAGACCGACGAGGAGGACGAGCCCGATCGCGCCCGTCTCGCGGACGACGGTGACGAGGCGTTCGCTCAGTGTCTCGCCGGTATCGGCCGTCTCACCGGCCGTGCGGTCACCGGTGTCAGTCGGATCGGTCGTATTGTTCGTGTCGTTCGGATCCGGTTCGTCGGTCGGCTCATCGCTCGGATCACTCTCGTTGGGCGCGTTCGGATCGGACGACGGCTCGTTCGGATCGGTAGGCTCGGATTCGGGCGGTTCGATGGGGTCGTCCTCGTCGTCGATCGGAACGTCCTCGCTGTCCTCGGTGTCCGCCGCCTCGTTGCCGTTCGCACGGGCCTCCTCGAGGCGATCGGTGTGAACGTCGGCGCGGCCGCCGCCGGGCGTCGGGTCGAACCGGACCCAGCCGTGGTCGGGGAAGTAGACCTCGACCCAGGAGTGGGCGTCGAGCCCGCGGACGACGTACTCGTCGTCGTCGACCTGCTGGCCGGTCGTGTAGCCGGTGACGTATCGGGCCGGGACCCCCTCTTCGCGGAGCATCTGCGTCATCGTCGTCGCGAAGTAGACGCAGTAGCCCTCGTCCATCTCGAGGAGGAATTCCTCGGCGACGTTGCCGGCGGGCTGTGAGACCTCGAGCGAGTAGTCCTTCGAGGTGCGGAGGTGGCTCTCGATCTCAGCCGCCGTCTCGTACGGAGTGTCGGCGTCGGCCGTGATCTCGGCGGTCCGGTCGGCGAACTCGCTCGAGGAGTCTTCGGGCGTCTGGAGGTAGCGTTCGGTGACCGCCTCGGGGTAGTCCGTCCCCGCGTTCCGGAGCTCGGACGGGCTCGCGTCGACGACCGCGCTCTCGACGGTGTAGCTCTCGCCCGCCTCGAGGGGCGCTTCGGGCCGGGGCTGGCCGTGTCTGGAGACGGTCGTTTCCCGGGTTACCTCGCCATCGAGGGACAGCGGTTGCGGTGCGACGGGCATGATACCGAGTCTCGTTTCGGCGGTAACGGTCTGCTCGACGGTGTCGTAGTTCCTGGGCGGATTCGCGAGCCGCCCGTCGTATCGGTTACTCTGGCCGGTCCGGATCCACTCGTCGCCGGTGAACCGGTCGTAGACCCCCGTACGCCAGTAGGATCCCCGCTCGGACTCGACGGTAAACCGTACCTCCGGCGAGAGGTCGACCTGTCCCGAAATTCCCGACCGCTGGGGCGCGGAATCGATCGTCGCCTCGAGCGAGCCGGGTTCTCCCTGGACGAGGTGGGTCGGTCCCGTCGGTTGGCCGGGGACGATCGTCACCGACAGCGAGAGGGCGATGATCACCGCGAACAGGACGGCGAGCAGGTCCGCCTGCGCGATCGAACCGCCCCGCCGCTCGAGTTCGCCGAAGGCGATGGCGCCGATGGCGGCGAGGGTGCCGGTCAGCGTGACGAGCGTCCCCGCGTCGCCGGTCAGGACGAGGAACCCCAACGCGATGCCGCCGGGGACGACGCCGAGTCCGTACCGTCCGCGGACGGCGAGATACCACGAGAGGAAGACGGGGGCGGGTGCGAATCCGAGCGTCCAGATGCCGGCCTGGACCATCCGGAGCAGCGGCAGGCCGGTCGCGAGCGCGACGGTGTCCGAGAGGATGGCGTTCGTTCCCGAGAGGACCGCACTGAGCGGGACGCCCGCCGACGTGAGGTAGTAGGCGAACCCGAATCCGGCCGCCGCCAGTGCGAGAATCCCCGCGGTTCGGGGGCGGATCACTCGTGCGAGAACCGTCGCCGCGACCACCATGAGTCCGACGAGCGCGAACAATGACCGACTGCCACCGACGACCGACGTAATGCCGTACAGGACGGCCACGTACGATCCGGTCAGGGCGAGTATGCAGCCGAGGGCGAGGAGACGGACGCCGTCGGTGCCGACGGCGCCGTCCGTTCCCAACGATACCGTTCGATTCCCAGTGTGGCTGGACGATTTCGTGCTCATGCGCTCATCCCCGGCCGTTCGCCGGTGTCGCTGTCGCGTCGACCGTCGCTCGCGGGTCGATCCCGATCGGTCCGCCTCTCTCCGCCCTCTCGGCCGCGGCCACAGAGCCGGTCGAACGGAATGTCGCGGTCCTCGACGACGATCGTCGTCCCGTCGTCGTCGGTTCGGACCAGGACGTCCGCGTCCTGTCGGGTTCGGTCCGGGAGTTCGCCGGGACCGGCGACGGCCAGTAGCTGGAGTATCTCGCGATGATGTGCTCGGCCTGACCCTGGCGGTCGCGTTCCGTCCGGGACGGTGACCGCGACCGTCGCGCCCTGCTCGAGGAGGGCGGTCGCGACGGTGGCGGCGGCCGACGCCATTTCGTCGTCGCCGTCGGTGAGACACTCGGCGGCGACGGTAGCAGCCCCGGCATCCTCGTCGTCCGCGTACTCCGTAACGACCAGTTCGTCGTTCGGTCGCTTGGCCGCGGTCTTCCAGTGGACATCGCGCAGCGGGTCTCCCCGTCGATACTCCCGGAGGTGGTCGAACTCCTCGTCGACGTGGCGGTCCGCGACGCTGGCGAGCGTCTGGACATCGGCGGCCCCGCCCTCCAGTTCGCGGACGCGCGGATACACGATGACGGGCGTCGTCTCTTCGTACTCGAACCGGCGCTCGACGAGGCCGACGAGATCGCTGACGGTGACCGAGAGCGGCCCGACCCGGCGTTCGCCCCGCGCCTCGAGTCGAACGTCGTACGTAACGGTGTCGTCGCCCGCGAGGGTCGTTTCCGAGACCGGGTTCGTCGTCGAAGAAAGCCCGTCGCCGACAATATCGCGGACGGTCGCCGCAGCGGTTCCGTCGGTCTCGATCGCGACCTCGATCGATCGCTCCTCGCCGATGAACCCCTCTTCGACGGGCCGACGGCTGACGCGGGGTCGGTCGGCGCGGCCGACCGCGATCAGACCGGCGAGCAACACGATGATGAGCGGGACGACGATGGCGTTCAACGCCCGCGGGCCGAACTGCCAGCTCAGGACGACGGCCACGAGTACGACGGCGACGACGGCCCAGCCGCGATAGGTGAGTCTCATTCGACGGGAACGCGCTCGAGTGCGTCCTCGACGACCGCGGTGCCGTCCCGATCGTGACCGTCGGTCTTGATCCGGTGGCTCAGCACGACCGGTGCCTCGGTCTGAATGTCGTCCGGAATCGCGTAGTCCCGGCCGTTCGCGACGGCACGCGCCTGGGCCGCTCGGAGCAGCGAAATCGTCCCGCGGGGACTGACGCCGATGTGGGCGTTCTCGCGAGTGTAGGTCGCGAGCCGCGTCGCGTACCGACGAACGGGTTCCGCGACCTGCACCGTCGAGACGGTCTCGCGGGCGGCGACGAGCGTTTCGCGGTCGGTGACCGCCTCGAGGGATTCGATCGGGTGGTCGCCAACCGTCCGGCCGAGCAGTTCGGCCTCCTCGTCGGGCGAGGGGTAGCCCAGATGGAGTTTCTTCATGAAGCGGTCGAGTTCGGCGAAGGGTAGATCGTAGGTGCGGTTGGGCTCGACGGCGTTCTGGGTCGCGATCACGGTAAACGGCGTGGGGAGCTCTCGAGTCGTACCGTCGGTGGTGACCTGTTCTTCCTCCATGGCCTCGAGCAGGGCGGCCTGGGTCTTCGGCGGTGCGCGGTTGATCTCGTCGCCGAGGACGATGTTGCCGAAGACGGGGCCGGACTGGAACTCGAATTCGCGAGTCTTCTGATTGAAGACGTTCACGCCGGTGACGTCGCTCGGGAGGAGATCGGGAGTGAACTGGACGCGGCTGAACGTACAGTCGACCGACGTGGCGATCGATCGCGCCAGCATCGTCTTGCCGACGCCGGGCACGTCGTCGAGGAGGACGTGGCCGCGCCCGAGGACGGCGGTGATGACGTGTTCGATCACCTCGTCGTGACCGACGATCACACGCGAGACGTTCGTCTCGATCTCGTCGCACAACCGTTCGACGGTCGAAATCTGGAGGGCGTCGTCGGCCGTCGATTCGGTACTCCGTTCCGGTGTCGGGTTGGCATCAGTCATAGTCTCGAGACGAGTGGTGGGGGCCCGGGCGAACCATTCGTTACTACGTCATCAGGGGCTCCGGAACATATGTTTTGTGTCATACGAAAAACTCGTTCGCTGAGACGTATCGTGCCGGCACCGGCTCACCGGCGATGCTCAGCGCTCGAGAGCGGATGACGTCTCTCGAGCCGACTGCTCGGTACGTCTCGCAGAACTCGTCACCGAAGCGACAGTGCCATCGCTACCGGCGAAGTAATCAGAAAACGATACCACTTACGGGATCAGCTTAGACTCGCTCGAGATTCGTCGCGCGCGGGCCCTTCTCGGCCTCCTCGATGTCGAACTCGACTTCCTGACCCTCCTCTAGGTCAGGACCGCCGATGTCCTCCATGTGGAAGAACACGTCCTCGTCCGCGTCGTCAGTCTCGATGAATCCATAGCCGCCAGTGTCGTTGAAGAAGTCGACCGTACCTTTCGCCATTGCATCTCAACAAAGCCGCGACGAAAATATAAACCTTCGGGAGTACACTCGCAAGCACCCCGTGCGCTTTCCGGTGGCCGCATCAGTCGCCGATTACCACTCCTTGCAGTCTGGACAGACAAGCGAGCCATCGGCGCGCCAGACGCGATCGGTCGTCGCCGCGCACTGACTGCAGGTGTACTCGCCCCACGCGTACGTCGAGAGCCCTGTCTCGTTCGCCGGTGACGCCTCCGTCGCGCTGTCCTCGTCGGGCGTCGTCGAATCGAAATCCGAAAGCGTCGCGTCGTCGGTCACGGACCGGGATACGACCGGCGGCGGCTTAATCCCACCTCATTCGGGACCGGCACGGCCAAGTAGCACCGGTAACAACCCCCGCATATGGACACCGTCACACCGGCGAACGTCATCGTGGACAACGTCACGGAAATGATCGGCCTCTTCACCGACGTCGCGATGGGGGCTGGCCTCGCGCCGCTGCTGGTCCTGATGGGCACGCTCCTCGTCATCTTCTCGATGGGCGTCTTCGGCGTCCTCACCCTCGGCGCGGTCGCGAACCTCTTCACCGCGAACTAACCCGCTATCGCACTTCTCGTCCGCGTCACGTCTCGGTCGCGCGAGCGAGCGCCTCGCTCGCTCGTTCCACCGCATCCTCGAGGTCCGGCCCCAGCGGCGAGCCCACGACGATTCCGTCGACGTGGGAGAGCGCCGCCTCGAACCGATCCGCGACCGTCTCGGTCGTCCCGGCGATACAGAAGGCGTCGATCATCGCGGGCGTGACGCGACCGAAGGCCTCGGGGAGATCGCCTCGCTCGAGCGCCTCGCTGACCGCGGTCGCCGCCTCTCGGTCGATACCGTGGCGTTCGAGGACCGGCTCCGCGGCCCCGCCGACGATGAACGCGACGGGCGGTCGAGCGGCCTCGCGCGCCTCGTTTTCCTCGGCCGCGACGCTGACGCTCGCGAACGCGAGCGACTCGAAGGGGGTGGATTCCGCAGGTCGCTCCGCGAGTCCCCGCTCTATCTGGCCCGCCGCCCACTCGAGATCCGTCGGATGCGCGGCGTTTATCAGCACGCCGTCGGCGTGCTTCGCGCTCATCCGGAGCATGTGCGGGCCCTGCGCGCCGACGTAGACCGGGATCCGCTCGGACGGCGGCTCGAGGTTGAGCGCCGCGTCCCGCGCGGTAAAGGTTCCCTCGTGAGTGACCGTCTCACCGTCCCAGAGGTCGCGAGCGAGATCGAACGTCTCGAGGACGCGCCGGAGCGGACTGTCGCGCTCGATCCCGAGGTTCGACAGCGAGGAGCGGTCGCCGGCACCGACGCCGAAGACGCCGCGGCCGTCACTGATTTCGTCGATCGTCGCCGTCTGCGCCGCGAGTTTCACGGGGTGAGTCTCGTAGGGGTTGACGACGCCTGGCCCCAACTGAATCTCTTCAGTGGCGTCGGCCATCCGCGACAGCACCACGAACGGATCGCGGTTGAAGTAGTGACTGCTCGCGAACGCGACGTCGAACCCCTCGGCTTCGGCGAGCGCGGCCAGGTCGGCAACGCGCTCGGGCGGATGTTCGGGGGTGAGTTCGATGCCCCAGGTCGTTCCGGTCGTGGATTCGTCGCTCATTCTCCCTCGAACCTCCACTCCCGCAGCGCCTGTCGAACCAGATCGTCGTCGACGGATCGAAAGAGCTCGTCGCTGCCCTCGTGGTCACCGAACTCCCAGTCCCGGACGACCACGGCGGGCGTCCCGCCGGCACCCTCCCCGGTGACGAGGTTCGCGGCGGCGGCGAGTTCGTCGACGACCGACTGAACGGTGACGCCGAGTTCGTGACCGTCGCGGTCCGCCTCGCCGCGCCAGTCCCGGCTCGCTGGCGTGCCCGCCCAACCGATCGCGACTCCGGTCTGTCCGTGCCGGAACGGTCGCCCACAGGTGTCCGTCACGACGACCGCGACGTCTTCGATTCCGCGGTCGGCGAGTCCTGCCCGGATTCGCTCTGCGCTCTCCGTCGGCCGCTTCGGCAGCAACAGGAGGTCGTGGTCGGGCACGTTCGAGCGGTCGATCCCCGCGTTCGGGCAGATGTGTCCGAAGCGCGTCTCGGCCAGCAGGAACGGACAGTCGATCAGCAGTTCCGAACTCTCTTCGATGATCGCCTGTGCGAACCGGGGATCCTTCTCCTCGCCCGCGATCTCCTCGAGCCGGTCGGCGATCTCCTGGGCCCGTCCGCTGACGGGGTAGTCCTCGAGGTCCGCCGTCCGGCCCTCGGCCTTCGAGACGATCGTGCTCGCGACCGTGAGCACGTCGCCGGGCTCGAGGGCGGCCCGATCCGCGACGAGAGCGGCGATGTCATCGCCGGGGCGGATTTCGGGCAGGTCCGCCACGCCGTTGAGTTCCATACCGGAGGGTGGGGGAGCGGCGTCAAAAACGCACCGTCACCGGAGAATGGAGTCGGCGATACCGATCGGAGTCCCCGTTCCGAGAGCACCGCTGACGTAGCGTCGCTCCGTTCAGCCGTCTGTCGAGGTCTTTCCGGTCGCCTGATCCCCCTCGAGCGCCGCGTCGTCGCGCTCGTCCGGATCGCCGTGCCCGCCGCCGCCGGGCGTTTTGACGGTCACCGTCGTTCCGGCCGGAACGTCGACGGTCGTCTTCGCGGGAACTCCCTCGCCGTCGATCAGGTTCTCGCCGGTCGCGCCGCTCCCGCCGCCGGCGACGCCCTTGGGCGCGTGCCGCCGTCGCTCGGTCAGCAGCGACACCGTCGCCGGTTCCTCGACGGTGACCGAGCGCTCGAGGCCGAGCCCTCCCCGAAATCGTCCGCGCCCGCCGCTGCCGTCTCGGAGCGCGTAGCGCTCGACCCGCAGCGGATACTCGGTCTCGAGGGATTCGACGGGCGTGTTGAGCGTGTTGGTCATCCCGACCTGTACGCCGTCCATCCCGTCGCGGTCGGCGCGCGCGCCGAAGCCGCCGCCGATGGTCTCGTAGTAGGTGAAGGAGCCGTCCCGCGCGCCGATGGTCAGGTTGTTCATCGTGCCCTGGCCCTGTGCCGGCACGCGGTCGGGCGCGGCCCCCGCGAGCGCGGTGAAGATCACGTCGGTGACCCGCTGGCTGGTCTCGACGTTGCCGCCGACGACCGCCGCGGGGGGGTTCGGATTGAGCAGCGACCCCTCGGGTGTGCTGACGTTCACCGGGTCGTAGCAGCCGTGGTTCGGCGGGATCTCGGGGTCCGTGATACAGCGCACGACGAAGTAGACGGCGCTCGTCGCGACCGCGAGCGGGGCATTGAGATTCCCCGCGAGTTGGTCGTCGGTCCCCGAGAAGTCGACGTCGATCGTCTCGCCGTCGACGGTCACGGTCACCGCGATCTCGATGTCCGCGTCGGTCACGCCGTCGCCCTCGAGGAGGTCCGTCGCCTCGTAGGTGCCGTCGGGCAGCGCCGCGATCTCCTCGGTGATCCGCTCGCGGGAGTAGTCGATCACGGCGTCGAACCCGGAGCGGACGGTCTCGCGGCTGTGTTCGGCGAACAGGTCGGCGAGCCGTTCCTCGGCGCGTTCGTTCGCCGCCTGCTGTGCGCGGAGGTCGGCCCGGCGCTCGTCGGGGTTGCGGACGTTGGCGAGCACGAGCGAGCGGACGTCCTCCCGGAGCTCACCGCCGGCGACGAGTCTGGTCGGTGGAAGCCGCAGCCCCTCCTGATAGATCTCCTCCGCGCCGGCGGGCATGCTCCCGGGAGTCATCCCGCCGACGTCGGCGTGGTGGGCGCGAGAGACCGCGTAGCCGACGATCTCTCGGTCCTCGTCGCCGGCGCCATCACTGTTGCACTCGGGGGCGATCGGCGAGACCATCGTCACGTCCGGGAGGTGCGTTCCGCCGGTGAAGGGGTCGTTGAGCAGGAACACGTCGCCCGGCCGCGGATCGCGCTCGCGCACGGCGTCGACCGCGGCGGGCATCGCGCCGAGGTGGACCGGGATGTGTTCGGCCTGGGCGATCATCCGCCCCTCGGCGTCGAACAGCGCCGTCGAGCAGTCCCGGCGCTCCTTGATGTTCGGCGAGTACGCGCCGCGGATCAGGGTCTGACCCATCTCCTCGGCGACGCTCTCGAGCTGGTTGCGCAGCACCTCGAGGGTCACCGGATCGATTCCGTCGTCCGTCCCGTTCGTCTCGTCCGTCGAATCTGGCGTCACTGTTCGTCCTCCTCCGTTCGCGTCATGACGAGCGTTCCGTCCGCGAGAATTTCGCCGGCCCAGGTCGGCGGCACGACGGTCGTGCTCTCGGCTTGCTCGAGGATCGCCGGTCCCGCGACGGACGCGCCCGCCGCGAGTCGATCCCGATCGTAGACGGTCGCCTCCCGCGTGTCGGCGTCGGGGAAGTGCGCCTCGCGGGTCCCGATTCGAGCATCGCCGCCCCCCTCGTGGCGGATCGTCGGCTCCGATCCGGGCACCGTCGCCGTCGCGCGGAGGGTGACGACCGCGATCGATTCGTCCATCGCGTAGCCGTAGGTCCGCTCGTGGGCGTCGTGGAAGCGGTCGGCGACCGCCGCCGCGTCGAACTCGTCGTCGACGGGGACGGTCAGCTCGAAGCTCTGGCCCGCGTACCGGCAGTCGGCCGCGCGCTCGACTCGCGCCGCGTCCGGATCGGACGCGTCCGCCAGCACGTCGCCCACGAGGTCGTCGTAGACGGCCTCGAGATCGGCGGGATCGGCTTCCTCGAGGGCCACGCCGACCGTTCGGGCGGCGTCGTAGCTCTCGTCGGCCGCGAGCAGGCCGAACGCGGAGAGGACGCCCCCCGGTCGCGGAACGACGACCCGATCGACCGAGAGCGAGTCGGCCAGCGCCGCGGCGTGCATCGGTCCCGCGCCGCCGAAGGCCACGAGCGCGAACTCTCGGGGGTCGTGGCCCCGTTCGACGGTGACCGACCGGATCGTCCGCGTCATCGTCGCGTTCGCCACGCGGTAGACCCCCCGGGCCGCCTCGAGCGCCCCCTCGAGTCCGGCCTCGTCGGCCAGTCGCTCGAGCGCCTCGTGAGCGGCCTCGACGTCGAGCGTCATTTCGCCGCCGAGCGCGGTCTCGGGACCGATGTAGCCCAGCACGACGTTGGCGTCGGTGACGGTCGGTCGCGTCCCGCCGCGGCCGTAGCAGGCGGGGCCGGGCCGAGCACCCGACGATTCCGGGCCGACTCGGAGCGCGCCGCCCGAATCGACCCAGGCGATCGAGCCGCCGCCAGCGCCGACGGTGTTCACGTCGACCATCGGCGTTCGGATCGGTAGCCCGTCGATTTCGGCGTCGGTCGTCCGCTCCGCTCGGCCGTCCCGGACGAGACTCACGTCGCTCGAGGTGCCGCCCATGTCGAAGGTCACGAGCCCCGCGACGTCGTCGCCGTTGACGGTCGCCGCGGCACCGACGACGCCCGCGGCCGGGCCGGAGAGCGTCGTCGTGACCGCGTGCTCGCGGACCGTCTCGGGATCCGCGATGCCGCCGTTGGCCTGCATGATCCGCGGTGCCGGAATCCCGGCGTCAGCCGCCTCGTCGACCAACCGGCCGACGTAGCTGTCGATCGCCGGTCGGACGTAGGCGTCGACCGCCGTCGTCGACGTGCGCTCGAACTCGCGGAACTCCGCGAGCACCTCGTGAGACGCCGAGACGGGGACCTCGAGCTCCTCGCGCAGCGTCTCGGCGACGACGCGCTCGTTCTCGGGGTCGGCGTAGGCGTGCAGCAGCGAGACCGCGACCGCCTCGACGTCGCGCTCGCGCAGCGTCGCCGCGATATCGCGGACCTCGGCCGCGTCGACCGGGCGTTCGACGCCCTCGGCCGTCGTCCGCTCGTCGACCTCGAACCGTCGGTCGCGGGGGACCAGCGGCTCGGGCTTTTCGGCCTCGAGGTCGTACAGATCTGGCCGGTCCTGCCGGCCGATTTCGAGGACGTCTCGGAACCCCTCGGTCGTCACGAGCGCGGTCTCCGCGCCGCCGCGCTCGAGCAGGGCGTTGACCGAGACGGTCATGGCGTGGGCGAAGCCGTCGATCTCGCCGGGGTCGATGCCGGCGCGGTCGCAGGCCTTGTCGATCCCCTCGAGAACGCCGACGTGCTGGTCGTCGGTCGTCGGGACTTTCGCGGTGACGAGTCGGTCGTCGACGGAGAGCGCCACGTCGGTGAACGTGCCGCCGACGTCGGCGCCGATGCGCGTGGCGTCTCCGTTCGATTTCGTCCGCGAGCGCGGCCGATCACGCTGTGTCGGTTCCCGCGAATCGTGCGTGAACGTATCGGTCATCGAGATCGGATACCCCTCATCGAGGACCGCCGGTCATCTCGCGTGCTGCGTCCCAATCGCTTCGAAACCGACCATTCGTGCGTCCATCGAACAGCGTTCATGTCCGGCTAATCGAACCCGAGACGAGTATAAGTCACGGGATCGGAGATTTTCGGATCGCCGCCGATCAGGCCGTTCGCGAGCGATCGGTCGCGATTACCGAGCCGTCGCGGTCCAGGGTGACCGACAGCGTTTCGTCTCCACGTTCGATGTCGACGCGCAGCTGGAGTGGATCCGTCGAAACCGTCGTTTCGTCCCCGGGCGTACAGAAATCTAACTCCCAGATCGGCGTCGATCGGATGTCGCGCCCGTGCTCCGAAACGAAGGCGATCACGTCCGGATGCGGGAGGACGAGCGGTCCGACGTCGAACCCATGCTGGTAGTCGCAGTGGCGACACTCCCCGTGATAGTAATAGTGCTCGAGGTCGGCGATCCCATATCGGATTTCCCCGTCAACGGCACCCTGACACTCCGGGCAGATTCCGCGGCGGACCTGCGCGACCCGCTGCTGGACGAGGAGAGTGAGTCGCTCGCCGACGCTCTCAGTCGGGTGCGCGTCGAGCAGTCGCGGCGAGGCTGGCAGTCGCAGGGTGTGCGCCGGAGTCCCACACTCGAGGTGGAGCGTGCCGTCCGCGTAGCGAAGGTGTAACGGCTCGTCGCAGTACGCACACGCCGCGGGAACGTCGACCGGTCCCCACGTCAAGTCCGGATCGAGCGATCCGGACGCGATCGCCGTGATGACCGTCAGTCCGACCCGCGTGATCACGTACCCGTCGGGGTCCTTCGCCACGAGTCCTTCGAGACGGTCGAGGTGGTAGTTGAAGTTCCCGTTGTCACGGATCCCCACCGACTCTCGAAGGGCCGTATAATCGAGCCAGGGGTCGACGGGAGATTCGCTGTAGGCGTTCGTCAGCGCACGGAGGATCTCGAGTCGCGTCGAATTACTGACGATCTCGAAGATGTCGGTCGAATTCGAGTCACTACCGCCCATTGTCGGAGTATCGGCGGCGGTTGACTAAACGGCACCTATATATAAAATATTTTAGAGTAACCGCGTGCTCCGAACGTATATCTCGTTGTCCGGTGATTGCGATACTACGATGAACGATCGCAAACGCCAGCGACTCCTCGATCGGATTCGCCGTCCTTCGGGAACGCTCGGAGAAGACCTCCCCGACGAGATCACGGTTCAAGGGACTGCGATCGACCTGACGGAATTCGTGTTCGAGTGCAAACGCCTCGAGACGATTTCGGAGGACGAGCGCAACCACATCGAGGAGACAAAGCGGCAGCTCAAACGCGAACGCCTCGCTCGGAAACAGCGCATCGCTCGCGACGACATCTCCGAAGAGGAAGGGGACCGACTCGTCCGGAGTATCCACGGGCTCGACCGGGCGCTCAACGCGCTAGAGGGGCTTGACGAGCCGAGTGTTAGCGAAAAAATCCGCCAAAAGAAACTCGAAGACGCGAGGGAACTCCAGTCATTGATCGATCAGCGGCCCTAATTCACGGTCGGTGAGCGCCGAATCGACTCGGGGCTCACCGCGTTCGTTTCTCGACCGCGAGATCGTCACCCTCGACGGTCGCGACCAGCATCGTCTCGTAGGTCGTGGGAGCGGCACCGGTGGCGCTGCCCGGATTGAGTACGCGGACGCGATCGACACTCCGTCCCCGGTCGCCGGCCGATCGATTATCGTCGATATCGACGGTTGTGTCGACTACCTCGTGGGTGTGGCCGGCGACGGCGACCAGCGTCGTTTCCGCGTTCGCCGCCGTTTCCTCGCGGGCCGTCTCGACGACTCGTTCGCGCCAGTCGCCCGACGATCCGTGGCCGTGAGTGACGACGAACGTCACGCCGTCGACCTCGAGCGTGGCGGTCAGTGGGACGTCGAGCGTCGCCGGATCCACGTTTCCCCGGACGGCCGTCAGGTCGCCGTCGGCGAGGTCGACGATCCGCTCGTAACTCCCGAACGACTCGAAGTCGCCGGCGTGGATCGTGTGGTCGGCCGCTTCGATCTCGGCGACGACCCACGCCGGGAGCGCGGACTCTCGAGTGGGCACGTGCGTATCGGAGACGATCGCGATACGGGTCATAGGGGAGCGTAGCATCTCGAGGTCGAAAACCGTAGCGCAGTAGCGGTATCCGGCGACCGTGCACTCGAGTTCCCCGTCGTCGGACCGAGACAGCCCGTGCTGTCCGTTTCCGGCACCGTCCCGCGGACGAACGGGTCCGAAAACGACACCTCTCGCGTTCCCGTTCGACTCTCGTATGTGCGCCAATACCGATGCCGACGCCGACACCGACGATTCGAACCACGTCGTCACCGCTTTTCTCCGTCATCGTGGCGACGTTCTGCTGCTGCGACGGAGCGACGAGGTCGGCACCTATGCGGGCCAGTGGGGCGGCGTCTCCGGCTTCGCGGAGGGCCGCCCCGACGAGCAGGTCCGCGCCGAGATTCGCGAGGAGACCGGCCTCGAGGACGACGCTGTCTCGCTGGTCCGCTCCGGTCGCCCGGTCGAGTTCGCGGATCCCGACCTCGAGCGCGAGTGGACCGTCCATCCGTACCTGTTCGACTGCGAGACCCGCGAGATCGAACTGAGCGAGGAACACGACGAGTTCGAGTGGGTTGCCCCTACTGAGTCGCTCGAGGGCGTCGGGGACGACCGCGAGACGGTACCCGAACTGTGGACCGCCTACGAGCGCGTCGCGCCGACGGTCCGGTCGATCGCGGCCGACGGCGAGCACGGGGCCGCATACCTGTCCGTGCGCGCGCTCGAGGTGCTTCGCGATCGAGCGGGGCTGCTCGTCGCGGAGCGAGCGGAAGGCGAGGCGACACCGTCGCCGCGAGACGGCGAACGGGGTGCCCGTGAGCCCGGTGTCGATCCGGCGGCGGAGTGGGACGAACTCACCGAACTCGCCGGCCGGTTGCTCGAGGCGCGGCCGTCGATGGCCGTCCTCCGGAATCGGGTCAATCGAGCGATGGCCGACGCCGACGACCGGGATCGGGACGCCGAGCGGGCCGGTGCGCCGGCCGTCCTCGAGTCGGCGCTGTCGAACGTCGACCGCGCGCTGTCCGCCGACGCGGACGCCGCGGCGACCGCGAGCGACCGCCTCGAGGGCAGCGTCGCGACGCTCTCGCGATCTGGGACCGTACTCGAGGCGCTCGAGACGGCCGAGCCGTCGCGCGCGTTCGTCGCCGAGTCCCGGCCCGCTCGCGAGGGAATCGGCGTCGCGGAGCGACTGGCCGAGACGACCGCCAGCACGGTGACGGTCCACACTGACGCTGCGATCGCGCACGTGCTCGCACGCGAAGACATCGATCAGGCAGTGGTCGGCGCGGACACCGTCCGCCCCGACGGCTCCGTGGTGAACAAGACGGGGACGCGCGCGCTGGCCGTCGCCGCCGACCGCGAGGGCATTCCGGTGTCCGTCGTCGCGGCGACGGACAAGGTCTCGACTCGGGAGGACGTGAATCTCGAGTCCGGCGAGCGGTCCGCGGTGTACGACGGCGACGCGCCGATCGACGTGGCGAATCCGACGTTCGACGTGACGCCCGCCGACTGCGTGACCGAAATCGTGACCGAGCGAGGGGCGCTCGAGCCCAGCGAAATCGAGAGGGTGGCCGAAGAGTTTCGCGGGCTCGAGACCTGGCGCGCGCCGTGACTTTCGGGAGACGACGGTCGTGCTGTCCTCATCCGGACCGCTCACTCCGACCCGCGGTCGCGAAGAGGCCGAGGGTGCCGGCACCGAGTATCGAATCGAACAGGAGACGGATATTGCCGAGCCAGGGGATCCGGACCACTGCTTTGCCCACGATCCAGTCGGGGCGAACGACGGTCGTTTCCGGCTCGCCGTCGAGCTGATCGTAGGTGTCGTTCGCGTCGCCTTTCGTGATGAACCCGTCGTGGGGCGCCGGACAGGACCGAATCTCCGCACAGGAGCGACCGCCCGTGTACGCCGGATCGGCATCGTTCCTCACCCAGTTTTCGCCCGCTTCGACCCGAAAGCGGGCGCGATGGATGATCGGTGTCGCCGCCGGATTTCCGTCCGGCGCGTACACGATCACGTCGCCGGCTCCCCCGAACCGCTCGTGACCGGTCGCTCGACTGTGTTCGGTAGGCACGATACCCGTCCCCGCGACCGAGCCGTCGCCGACGAATCGGTCCGCTTGGACGAGGAAGATCATGTCTCCCTTCTGCATGTTCGGCTCCATGCTCCCGCTTTCGACGGCGACGAACGGCGGCCAGACGCCGCTGACCGCGAAGAGACCGATGCTGACCGTCGCGACGACCGCGACGACGATCGCGACGTCCCGAACGAGGACGGCAATCTCGTCGTCGCTGTTCGAAACCCCGCGAACGGGTCCGCTCCCCTCATCGTCCGTGCCCGTGCGGGCACTGGCCTCGGTGCGTTCGGGACCGTCCGGCGACCCGTCAGCGCCGGTGTCCGTCATCGTTCGCCCGATCCGTCGCTCGAGCGGGACTCGAGACTAATTTCCATCATCGTTCATACGAATGTATTTGAAGAAATGATACTAAAAATGCACCTATGCTTCGCGTATTCGAGCGCGGACGGCGAGGGAGTCGGCCGGTTCGTGGGGTTTTTGCGTGGGACCCGCATACGCCGACACGGTGGCGATGACGAGAGTTACCCCCGCTTAGCCCCGTGTGATGAAACCTTTCACTGAGCCACCATCGTTCTATAGCCCGTAGCCGTGCCGCTCTGCATCCGTCGCGTGGACCCGTGACGCAAAGCGGTTCGAGCGCCGGTCGAGATCGCCCCGGAGGCCTCGCTGTTCTCGAGACCGGAAGCGTCGATCGCGCGTCGAATTCGGTTCGAACGGGCAAACCTTCAACCTTGGTTCGCGCATAGCGACGCTCATGGGATTCGAACTCGAGCGACTCGGCGTCCATGAGTCAGTCGACGCGGTGTTTCCGCCGGGGGAGCTGGCAGACTATCTCGCAGACCTGCCGATCGAGGTCGCGGTGATCGGTGACGACGAGATCGCGTCCTGCGACGCGGTCGTCACCCTGGAGCACCGGGAGGCCTTCCTCGCAGTGGACTGGGTTCACTCGATCCAGGCCGGGGTCGACCGGTTCCCGTTCGACGCGTTCGAGGCCGAGGACGTGATCCTCACGAACAGCACGGGGATCCACGATCGAACCGTCGGCGAGACGGTCGCCGGTTACCTGCTAATGTTCGCTCGGCGACTCCACGACCACGTCGCGAACCAGCAGGAGCGCCGGTGGGAGCGCCCCGAGTGGGACGAAGCGTTTACGCTCCCGGGCTCGACGGCCTGCGTCGTCGGCACCGGCACGCTCGGACGCGGCGTCGCGGAGACCCTCGGCGGGCTCGGCGTTCGCGTGACGGGGGTCCGCCGCTCCGGCGATCCCGTCCCGGGCTTCGACGAGATTTACGCGAACGACCGGCTGTTCGAGGCGATCGGTGACGCCGAGTTCGTGATCGTCACCGTGCCGCTGACCGACGAGACGCGCCGCCTCTTCGATGCCGAGGCGTTCGACGCGATGCGCGACGACGCCTACTTCGTCAACGTCGCCCGCGGGCCGGTCGTCGACGAACCGGCGCTGATCGACGCGCTCGAGGCCGACGCGCTCGCGGGGGCGGCGCTGGACGTCTTCGAGGAGGAGCCCCTTCCCGAAGACTCGCCGCTGTGGGGGATGGACGAGGTCATTATCTCGCCCCACTGCGCCGCGTACACCCGCGATTACTTCCGAGACGTGGGCGAGATCGTCCGCGAGAACGTCGACCGACTCGCGGTCGGCGAAGAGTTCCACAACCGCGTCGTTTGACGGTGTCACCGACTCGAGAGCCCGTTTCCGTCCGGGAGGCGACGCCGGCGGACGCCGACGCCATCGCCGACGTTCACACCGCTTCGGCCCGCGAACTCGGGGGCGAGGCGTACGACGATCGACAGATCCGCGCGTGGCTCGCGAACGTCCACCCCGAGCGGTATCCGCTGGCGGAGCCCGGCTACCGGATCGTGGTCGCCGAACGCGAGGCCGACGACCGGATCGCCGGCTTCGGCCTGCTCGATCTCGAGCCGAGCGACCGCGAGGACGAGTCGACCGGCAGGATCGGTGCCGTCTACGTCCACCCCGACCACGCTCGCGAGGGCGTCGGCCGCGCGATCCTCGCGGCGCTCGAGACGGCCGCCCGCGATGCTGGCCTCGAGCGCCTCGCCCTGACGTCGTCCAGAAACGCGATCGACTTCTACCGCCGACAGGGGTACGAGGGCGTCGAGACGGTCGCCCTCGAGATGCAGGACGGCGTGCCCCTCGAGTGTCTGCGGATGCGAAAGCGGCTGGACGCTGACTGAGTAGCGTCGAAAATTCGATTCCGATCCGATTCGATGGCCGGGCGCGCGACTCGAGTACCACGAGAGTCGTGCAACCCTACGGAAGAGCAAGCTCTTCCGAACATCGCGGAAGCGAGCTTCCGCTCAGCGGGGAAGGGCAGGCGCTTACCCGACACTCACCGCGAGCGACCGGAGGGAGCGAGCGGGCCGACGACTGATGTGAGTGACTGAAAGGAACGAACGGAGGGAGGAGTGCTTTTGATCGAAACTGAGCGGGATCAAAGATCCCGCGAGGTCGTCGGCGCTTCGCGCCGACTGCAAGCGATTCCGAAGGAATCGCCCAGTCCAAAAGAGCGCTGCGCGCTCTCTCGAGATTTTGCCGAGGGCGCGGCTTTGCCGCGCCCGCAGCGCAAAAGTTCGGTTCTAGAAGAACTTGAACAGGTCGTCGCGCTCCTGCTCGTGCAGATGGCTCCGAACGGCCTCGTTGAGCGGCTCGAGTTGGCTCTTTTTGGCGCTGATGGGGGCGATGGTGTCTTGCCACTGCTTCCAGGGCGGGTAGAGGCCGAGGCGGTCACAGAGGGCGTCGAGTCGCTCGTCCTCGTCGTCGACCTTGTCCATCTTGTTGACGGCGACGACCGTCGGCACGTCGAGGTCCCGCAGGAAGTGGAACATCTCGACGTCGTAGGGGATCTTGTCGGGGCCGGAGTGGCGGTCGATGATGTCGATGACGCTCTTGCCGTCGACGACGAGGATGGCGACGAGGATGTTGTCGGCGTACTCCTCGAGATAGTGGACGATCTCGGTCTTGATCTCCTCGCGGAGGTCCTCGTTGACGCCGCTCATGAAGCCGAAGCCGGGGAGGTCGGTGATGACGAAGTCTTCGGGTGCCCAGTCGTAGTGGTTGGGCGAGCGGGTGACGCCGGGTTTGCCGCCGGTATCGAAGCTGTGGCCGGTCAGCTCGCGCATGAGCGTGGACTTGCCCACGTTCGAACGGCCGACGAGCGCCACTTCGGCGTCTCGATTGGGCCGCGTATCGAAATCGATCATAGACGGTGTACGGTCGACCGACCTTTATACGCATTGTAACGGCAGCCGGCTGCGGTGGCTGGCCACTCGAGTCGTCGGCCACTATCGCACTGCGACGCTACACGCTCGTCGCGACGAACAGCCCGATTCCGAACGAAACCGCGACGAGGAGAGCGATGGCGACGAGCCGACGGCTCGAAGGCGTCGCCTCGAGATCGACGTGGCGACTGTCGCGGGCGATCTGGACGCCGAACCAGGCCAGCGACGTACAGCCGACGACCATCGCCGCGGCGACGAGCCACGATGTCGTGTCATCGGTGACGAGCACGGATCGGACCGCCGAGAGCGCGACGACGGCCGCGAGGATGACGTCTCCGATGCCGACGAGGACGTTCCACTCGAGGCGTCGCTTGCCGACCGCAATCGAGTCGACGAGTCCGCCGACGATCAGCAGGATCGCCGAGAGGACGAAGCCGGCGAGGAACGCGCTCTCGAGCGGACCGGTGAGCACGCTCGGACCGAAGACGGCGAGATATGTACTGACCAGTCCCAGCATGACGACGCCCAGCAGCGAGGCGCCCCGTCGCTTCATACTCGTCCGTTATCGCCTTGATACAAGAAGGTGGCGCGAGAGACGATCCGTCGCTCGAGCCAGTACGGGCCGCTCACGTGGGTTCGAATGCCCCGGAGTTATGACCCAGGGGTGTCTCAGTCCGACACGTGCGGCTCGTACAGCTGACGGTCCCGACCGGGAATCGGGAGACGATCTTCGACGTGCTCGATGGACGGGAGATCGACTACGTCGTGACCGACGAAACGAGGAGTCGGCAGTACACGGCGGTCGTCTACTTCCCGCTACCGGACGCGGCCGTCGAACCGATCCTCGACGAACTCCAGAACGCGGGGATCGACGAGGACGCCTACACCGTCGTCGTCGATGCGGAGACGGTCGTCTCCCGCCGGTTTCAGGCGCTGCGCGAGGAGTACGAGAAAAACGACGTCGGATCCGACCGGATTTCGCGTCAGGAACTGCAGGCCGAGGCCGACGACTTGACGCCGAGCTTCCCCGTCTACGTGGTGATGACTGTCATCAGCGCCATCGTCGCGACCGCGGGACTTCTGTTGGACTCGCCGGCGGTCGTCGTCGGATCGATGGTGATCGCACCGCTGATCGGGCCGGCGCTGGGTGCCAGCGTCGGCACGGTGATCGACGACGAGGAACTGTTCGTCGAGAGCGTTACCTACCAAATTATCGGCGTCGTGGTCGCGATCGCGGCGGCGGCGCTCTTCGCGCTGGTGGCTCGGTCGCTGAACATCGTGCCGCCGGATCTCGTCCTCTCGAGCGTCGGTGAGATCTCCGAGCGGCTCGCGCCGGACCTGCTGTCGCTCGCGATCGCGCTCGGCGCGGGGGTCGCGGGGGTCGTGAGCATCGCGACGGGAACCTCCGTCGCGCTCGTCGGCGTGATGATCGCGGCCGCGTTGATTCCGCCCGCCGGCGTCGCGGGAATCGCGCTCGCGTGGGGCCAACCGACGTCCGCGATCGGTGCGACAGTGTTGGTGCTGGTCAACCTCCTGTCGGTCAACCTCGCCGGCCTGCTGACGCTGTGGTACGCCGGCTATCGGCCGGAAAACCTGTTCTCGCTCGGCGAGACGGAACAGCGTCTCCGACAGCGGATCGTCGGCCTCGTTGTCGTGGTCCTCGTCTTCACGGTGTTTCTCGGCGGGATCACCTACGCCTCCTACGAGGCGGGCAACTTCGAACAGGACGCCCGCGACGAAGTGGAGGCGGTCCTCGCACAGCCGCAGTACGAGGACTATCAGATCCTCGAGTTTCAGCTCGTGATGGACGACAACTACCCGTTCCGGAATCCGGAGCGGGTGGTCGTGACGATCGGCGGCCCGCCGGGCCAGTCGGCACCCGAACTGGCCGATACCCTCCACGAGCGGATCAACCGTCACGCCGACGGATCCGTCAACGTCGAGGTCAGATACGTCGAAGTCGTCGAGCGCGGCTCTCAATAGTGCGGCGGGGTATCGCGGTACTCGTCCCGTCAGGGCCGCACGCGTGACTGTTCTCGAACGTCGCCATCCGCTACTCGTCCGCTATCGACGAAATCGATCGCGAACGCTCGAGCGCTGGGTCTCGGTATCAGAATCGGAATCGGGCTCCGAATCACCGCCGATGGTGTCTGTCACGGGACGAGCGAGTCGGCGAAGCCACGCTCTCGGTCCGCCGATCCGGCCGACGAGATAGGTCGGGAAGTAGAGGGTGGCCGCGGCGAGCGCCAGAAAGCCGACGCCACCGATGATCCGCCCGGTCCGGAGGTACTCGACGCCGACGACGAATATCGGCCCCGACATCGAAATCCCCGCGGCGGTCTGGAGCAGCCAGAGGAGACCGGGACCTCTCATCGGCTCGGTAGCGGGCCTCGCGTTCGGTCGCGGCGGGTCTCGAGTCCACCGTAACGGCTGCCGTGTCGCATCGGTGCTTAGCCGTCGAACGGCAACTCGGGCTCGTAATCGATCGCGTCGACGGCGGCGTCGAGTACCGTCTCGACGTTCGCGCCGGTCTCGACGCTCATGGTGTAGTCGGCAGCGACGGCCTCGGTCAGGTCACCGTCCTCGAAGCGGTCTTCCTTGTTCGCGATCGTGAGCACTGGGATGTCCTCGAACTGAGCCGAGATGGAGTCCCGGAGCTCGAGTTGCGAGCCGATCGGATAGCCGCACTCGCCGGTGGGGTCGACCATGACGAGCATGCAGTCGGCGAGGTGCTCGATGGCACTGACTGCTTGCGATTCGATCTCGTTGCGATCCTGCGGCGGGCGGTCGAGCAGGCCGGGGGTGTCGACGATCTGGTAGCGGATGTGATCGCGCTCGAAGTGGCCGACGCCGATCCCCTTCGTCGTGAAGGGGTAGGAGGCGGTCTCGCCGCGGGCGTTAGTAACGTCGTTGACGAACGAGGACTTGCCGACGTTGGGGTAGCCGGCGACGACGATCGTCGGCTCGTCGGGGTTGATCTCGGGCAGGTCGCGCAGGTCGTTGCGCGACTTGTTGATGTACAGCAGGTGGTCGTCGACCTGCTCGACGATGTCCGCGAGCCGTGCGAAGGCTTGTTTGCGGTGCTTTCGCGCCGTGTCCACGTCGGTCTTCCGCAGACGTGGCTGGTACTCCTCGTGGATCTCGCGGGCCTTCCGGCTGGCCCACATGACCTCCGATAGCGCCTGTCGGAGCTTGTCGACGTCGACGATCGCGTCGGCCAACTCGTAGTAGAACGGATGCACGTCGTCCTCGTACTCGAAGTCCGGCCACGCCGTGACCACGTTCTCGAGGTTGTCGGAAATGATGTTAGCCGCCGTCTGGAGCATCGACTGCTGGGCCTCGAGGCCGCCCTTGGCCTTGCCGGCCCGCGCCGCCCGCGAAAACGCTTTGTCGATCAGCTCTTCCGACGTGGGCGTCGTCGGAAGGTCTTCGAAAATCATGTCCACGGCTAGAGCCCCCGGTCATAAAGGGCGTTCGTTATGAGCCGGGGGTCAGTGCGCGGTCTCGTCGGCCCCGTCGGCGCGCGTCGCGGATACGCCAGGTAGCAGGTGTCCGCCGCGACCTTATCCCCGTCGCCGGCGTACGGTCTCGCATGACAAACTGGCGCGCGGTCTTCGTCGGATTCGTCGTCGCGACCGTCCTCGGCATCGTCGGTCTCGCCCTCCCGGGGATCGGCCAGATCGCGGCGGGACTGATCGGCGGCTTCGTCGCGGGCTACATGGCCGGTGGCGGCCTGGGAAGCGGTTTCTGGCACGGCCTACTCGCCGGCGCGCTCGGCGGGATCATCGGCGGACTGCTCATCGGCGTGGCGGTCGGCGTTGCCGGCCTCGCGCTCGGTCCCGTCGGAGGTGCGGTCTCCGGCGCCGCTGGGATCGGTATCTTCGCGCTCGCCGTCGCCGTCTCGCTGGTTATGGCCCTCGAGAGCGCGGTCGCCGGTATCGTCGGCGCGGCGGTCAGCCGCTGAGTGGGCCGAAAAAAGTGACGTTCGGATCGCTCTCGTTCCGCCCCGCGGCCGCTCGCAACGCGCTTCTCAGGCCGAAGCCATCTCCCGACAGCTCTCGGCACACTCCGGCAGGATCTCGGCGCAGGCCTGGCAGTGCTCGTGGTCGTGTTGTTCGCACTCCTCGGCGCACTCCTCGCAGAGGTCAGCACAGAGTTCGCCCAGTTCCTGATGATACCCCGAGTTGCGGGCCATGAATCGCGCGTGCAGCGAGGCGATGTCAGCCACGTCTCGACAGAGCCGGATGCAGCGAGCCATCCCTTCGCCCTCGCCCGCACAGGCGTCCGCACACCACTCGCAGACCTGGGCGGCCTCGAGGCAGTTGTCGATACACTCCTGCATGTGGTCGTCAGCGTGCTCGAGCTGTTGCAGTGCCATGACACGAGATCCCTCATTACCGGGCGGCATCAACCTACCACGGGCGGTTGCAAGCATCGCGCGGCCGCCGCACTCGTAGCGACCGGCTCAGTCGTCGCCCCACGGATCGTCCTGCCGGTCGCGCCCGTTGCTCGAGTCGGAGTCAGGGTCGGAGTCGGGATCGGAGTCGCGATCGGCGGATTCATCGCGTGCGGCGTCCGGATCGGGACTCACCGTGGAATCCGGACCGTCGCTTCGCGGATCCGCCCGTTCAGCTTCGGGGTCGTCGCCTCGCGAATCCGCCGATTCGGTATCGGACGTGGAGCCGGGATCGTCACCGTTCGCGGTCACCGATTCGGTCCCGGAATCGATCGCCGGTTCGGGGTCGTCCGCTCCCGGCGCGACCGCGGGCACGTCGACCGCGTTCACCGCGTGGCGGACGACGGCGCTCCCGTCGACCCCCTCGACGGTCGCCTCGGTCGTGAGCACGATCCGGTGGGCCATCGTCGGCTCTGCGAGCCGTTTGATGTCGTCCGGCGTCACGTACGACCGGCCGTCGATGAGCGCCGCGGCGCGGGCCGCCTCGAAGACGCGCTGGACGCCTCGAGGCGAGACGCCGATCTCGGCCCGCTGGTCCGCCCGCGTCTTCCGCGCGATCTCGACGATGTAGCGGCGGACCTTCTCGTCGACGGTGACCCCCTCCGTCAGGTTCTGCAGGAGGCGGACCGCGTCCGGACTGACGACCGGATCGACGCTCGGCGAGAGCGATCGGCGGTTCGCCCGGCGCTCGAGCAGCCCCATCTCGCCCTCGAGGTCGGGATAACCGAGCGAGGTCTTGACGCTGAAGCGGTCGCGCTGGGCCTCGGGCAGCCGGAACGTTCCCTCCTGTTCGATCGGATTCTGAGTCGCGACGACCAGGAACGGCTCCGGCAGGTCGTAGGTCGTGCCGTCGACGCTGACCTGTCTCTCCTCCATGGCCTCGAGCAGCGCGGCCTGGGTCTTCGGCGGCGCGCGATTGATCTCGTCGGCGAGGACGACGTTCGTGAAGACCGGCCCTTCCGCGAACTCGAACTCGCCGGTCTGGTCGTCGTAGATCGTCGACCCGGTCACGTCCGAGGGCAACAAGTCCGGCGTGAACTGGATCCGCGTGAACTCCAGGCCCATCGCCTCGGCGATCACGCGCGCGGTGACCGTCTTGCCCGTTCCGGGCACGTCCTCGAGCAGGACGTGCCCGCGGGCCAGGGTCGCCGACAGCATTGCGTGGAGGACCTCTCGGTCGACGACCGCGGCCTCTTCGATGCGTTCGACGACGCGCCGGACGGTGCGTGCGGCGTCGTCGGGCGTCACGTTCGTCTCGTCCATACACGACAGTGAGTCTAGATACTCAAGAACCCTCCCCATCGACTCCGAGCCGGAGTCGTCCGCGGTCGGGATCGATCGCGTTCCCTACCCCCGCAACGGGAGCAACAGGAGCAACGCACCGAGCGCGACGACGGCCGCACCGCCGGCCGCGCCGCCGCCCGCGAAGAGGCCGGCGCGGAGCACCTCGAGGCCGGTGACGAGAGCGACGGCACCGATCGCGACGCCGACGGCGACGGCACCGTGGAAGAGTTCGATCCGGCGAGTCTCGGGGAGGTGGCCGAGTTCGGCCGTCAGTCCGAGGCCGAACGTCGCGCTGTCCCAGACGAGGACCGCGCCGGCGATGCAGGCGAAGACGATGAGCGGGTTGGCGCGACCCATGCCGATGGCGGTCACGACGAGTCCCGTCGCGGCGACCGCCGGCCCGGTGGCCCGCGCGGGGAGCAGGCCGAGTTCGACGCTGAGGGCACCGGTCCCGACCAGGACCAGGAACGCGAGCGGTCCCAGTACCAGCGCGATGACGAGGGCCATTCCGATCAGCACGGGGCCGAGGGTGATTCCGGCACCCGTGACGAGGAGCACCAGTCCGAGCAGGAACGGCAGGGAGAGGACGACGCCGACGACGACCGCGGCGGTCCGCCGCGTCGTCCGGGCGGTGACGTCGCGGGTCGTCCGTCGGAGCAGGAACGCGACCGCGCCGGCGAGAAGGCTCACCGCGCCGACGGCGACGATCGGCCAGACGAGCAGCGGCGAGGACAGCGACGCGAGCGCCCCCGCGAGCAACGGGACGCTCGTCAGTACGGTGTGGAGGCCCGCCAGCGCGAGGGCCCCGATACCGACGAGCGCGCCGATCGACCCCACGACCGCATACAGCAGGCGTCGCCGGACGACGGCGAGCCGCCGCTCGACCGCCGGGCGGCGGTCCCGCGGCGTCAACTGCCGAATCGGGAGCCACCGCAGCGACAGCCGAACGACGCCGGCGGTCCCGGCGACGATCAGGAGGAAGCCGGCCGCGGACGCGATCGGCGTCGAAAACCCGATTATGCCGGTCAAGACCCGCCAGCCGAAGTAGCCGACGGCCGCCAGGAACGTTCCCAGCACGGCCGAGCACAGCATCGAGGCGTAGCTGATCACGCTGCCCCCAGCGGCCGATCCCAGCCCGTCACCGCCGATATCGGCCCAGGCGGCCGCGATCCCCGCGAGCGCGAGCGCACAGCCGCTCGCGGCGATGCCGACTCGAGTGACGAACGGGGCCGCGAGCACGAGCAGCGCGAACGCCGTCCCGAACGTCAGCAGGAACGTGTGGGCCACGACCAGACTGACGAACCCGTCCCGCTCGAGCAGGCCTATCCCCGCGACGGTCAGTCCGACGATCAGGCCGAGTGTCGGCAACAGCGACGGCTCGCCGATCTCGAACCCGACGACGGCGACGATGGCGACGACGATCAGGCTGGCGATCCAGAGGCTCGCCGCTCGCGCTCGCCCCTCGTCGCCGATCGCGGACGGCCGATCGAGGCGCGGTCCGGCGAGGGACATCTACTCGTCACCTCCTCGTCGCTGCGGGTCGGCGGTCGGGGGCGACCCGGGCCGGTCGTCCGGGCCGCCGTCCGTCTCGATCCCCGCCGCATTTCTATCCGCCCGCGTCGGGTCGCTCGCGTCTTCGGCGCGTCCGGTCGTGCTCGAGTCGCGTTCGCCGTCCCACCCGTCGCTCCCGTCGCTCCCGTCGCTCGGACCGCCGCTCCACCCTTCTCCACTGCTCCCCCCGCTCCCAGCGCTCGAGGTGCCGGCACTGCCCCCAGTCAATCGACCGCTCGAGAGCCGCGCGTCGGCTGCGAAGGCGCGCTCGATGATCAGCGGCAGCGGCGTGCCGCGCCGCCAGTCGACCGTGCGCGCGCCGGCGGCCTGACAGCGGGCCAGCCGGGTTCGCCGCCGCGTCTGTTCGTACTGGCCGCTGACGGTGTTTTCCGGGACGATATCGGGAGAGAGGAGGACGACCGGCAGCCCCGCGCCCCGCCATGTCTCGACCGCGTCCACGGGCGGATCGTCGAGGACGGGCGAGAACAGCGCGAGCTGTGCGTTCGTCGATGCGAGTTCGAGCACCTTCCGGACCTGACGCGTCGTCCGGCCCTGTCCGCCGACGCCGGACCGGTGCGTGCTCGACCCGCGGTCGGCCGCCGCCTCGTCCGCTACCCGCCGGAGGAGTTCGAGCGCGCGCGTTCGCTGTGCCGATCCGCTCGCGGGCTCGAGCCAGTGGCAGCCGGCGGGGCCGGGGCCGTCCGTTCCGATGACGGCGACGCCGACGTCGTGGCCGCGGTCGAGCAGGTCCGACAGCGCACGGGTCGCGGCGTAGGTCCCGTATTCGACGGCGGTCGGCCGACCGCGGCCGGTGACGACGCGGTTCGCGGGTCGCGCGTCGACGACCAGCACGACGGTCGCCGAGACCTGCCGTTCGTAGTTGACCGTCGCGAGCGTCCCGCGTTTCGCGTAGTGTCGCCAGTCGATGCGGTCGGCGGGGTCGTCCGGGTGGTACTCCCGAATCGAGTGAAACGAGATCCCCTCGCCGGGGTCGTCGGTCGTGAGCTGTCCGACGCGCTTCGATCCGTCCTCCTCGATCGGCGGCGCGTCGGCGTCGAGTCGACAGACGATCGAGCGATCGCCGGATATCGACAGCGCCGTCGTCGCCGTCGCGCTCGCGCCGAGCCCGCGGACGCGACACTGGGGCGGCTCGAAGTCGTACTCGCCGTGACGGGCCACGACGACGTACTCCAGCGTGAGGCTGTCGCCGGGCTCGAGCGTCGCGCCGGCGCGGGGCGACCCCTCGAGGACGGCGATCGACGCGGGGACGCCGTCGGCGACCCGGAGGTCCGTGATCGTCCGGTCGGAGCCGTTGGTCACCTCGAGAGTGACGGTGACCGGTTGGCCGGGCGGTGCGGGCGTCGGCGTCACCGACCTGGTCGCGACGAGTTCGTCGGGGACCCGAACGCGGGACAGCGAGCCGTAGGCGACGAAGACGAGCGGGATGATCGCACCGAGCAGGAGGACGGGGTTTCCGTCGGCGATTCCGGCGACCGCGAGCGCGATCGTCGCGGCGATGGCCCCGCGCCAGCGCACCCGTCGGTCGATCACGCGTCGGTCACCTCTCGGCCCCCGTCTCGGGTAGCGTCGACTCGTTCGTCATCATCTTCTCGAGTGCCGTCGGTTCGCTCCTCGTCCTTCCGCTCGGCGTCGCCCCCGACTCGCGGCCGAACGGGCTGCGGTCCGCGAGCGGTCGCCCGCGGCTCGACGGCCCGCTGAAGACGGCCGTCCGCCCCCCGCTGGAGGTCCTCGAGGCGGGGTTTGAGAACCGGGACGGTCCGCGGGGCGGTCTGGCCCGGCACCGTCGGCAGGGCGTCGTCGGCCGCCTCGGCGACCGCACTCGTCGCCCGGCGGGCCCGCCGTCGCACGACGCGTTCGGGGTACAGCCACGCTCGAACGCGCTCGCGGAACGACCGGACCGGCGGCTCGATCTCCGCCGCGAGGACGCTGGCGGCGACCGGATCGTCGGTCCAGGTTCCGTCCGCGAGCGCCGCCTCGGCCTCCGATCGCGATCGGCCGCCCTGCTCGAGGGCGTCGAGCAGCGCCGTCCGGAGCGCCGGCCGAACGATTTCGAGGCCGTCGTCGACGGTGCCCGAATCGCGGGCCGTCTCGCCGGCCGTCTCGATCACGCCGGCCAGCGCGTCGCTCGAGAGGGCGGGGTCGCGGTCGGTCCGCTCGGGAGCCGGGTTCGCGAACGGTTCGTCGGCCGCCCAGGGCACTGCCGGCTCGTTCGCCGTCGTATCGAGCGACCCGCGGACCTTCCAGAGGCCGAGGCCGAGCGCGACGAGCCCGAGCAGGACGACGAGGCCGCCGGCGCCGTCAGATCCGCCGGACCCGCTGAGGCCGACGATCGTCCCGATCGCGACGAACGCCAGCCCGAACAGGGCGACGAGTATCTGCCGACGCCGGCTCACGGTTCCTCCTCCGTGTCGGGCTCCGGTTCGCGGATCGGTACGGTCGGCGACGCCGATCGGGTTCCGTCTCCGTCCCGTTCGGCCGCCTCCGTTCCATCTGCGTCCGTTGCGTCTGCTTTCATCTCGTCCGTCCTCGTTTCGTCCGCTTCCGTCACCGTTTCGTCCGCTTCTGTCACGTTCGCTCGAGTGCGTTCGACCGCGTCGTAGGCCTCGGCCGCCCGTTCGCGACGGCTCGGCGAGCGGGACCGCCCGCCGTACTCCACCTCGCGGAAGAGGGTCGTCAGTTCGCGAACCGGCTCGCGGGGATACCCCTCCGAGAGCGCGCGCCGTTCGATCTCGCCGGGGGTGCGCGTTCGCCAGCGCCGCGGCGCGACCCGGCGTGCGAACGCCCGCCACAGCTCGCGGAACGAGCGGATCCCGTCCGTCTCGGGGCTCGGCTCTCTCGCCGTCGCCGCGTCCGCGTCCGGCTCCGTGCCGCGGTCTCGCGCGTCCGTTTCGGCGTCTTCCTCGTCGGAGCGGAACACCACCGCGCCGGCGACGGCGAGCGCAACGGTGACGAGGATCGCTCCTCGGACATCGTCGACGGCGTAGCCGCCCGCGATCAGCGGGATCGCCGCGATTCCCACCGCGACCGCCCGAATCGGTAGCGTTCGAGCGGTCGCGAGCGCCGCCCCGAGCCCGGACCGGATGCGCCCCGGAAGCGTCCCCAACCAGGCTGCGAAACGCGTCCACAGCTCCCGTCCGGACCGCGGCAGCGATCGGAGCCACTCGCTGACGACTCCGGCCAGCGCGTGCGCCCGCTCGAGGAGTACCTCGAGTCGGTCGACGACACCCATTGCGAGAGCGACGAATCGAGACGTGAATCGGTCCAGCCAGTCCCGTGACGAGGGGCGGTCGCGGACGCTGGGAGCAGGCAGGCTCCGCTCGGACCGTGACAGGCCGATGCCGAGTCCGAGCAGACAGACGCCGCCGAGTGCGGCGATCCCGGCCCGCTGCCCGTAGAACGCCTCCACGATGAGCACCGCGGCGAGCGCCGCCGTCCCGCCCAGAACGGCGATCGGCCCGTGTCGGCCGTACCGGCGAGAGGAGAGCACTGCCAGTCCGGCGACGAGACTCGAGAACAGGAGCGCGGGCCCGCCGTAGGCACTGACGAGCGAGACGCTCGCGGTCTGGCGCTCCGTGCCGACCGTCACCGTCGCGGTCGGATCTCGGGGCAGTCCGGTCGCCAGCCGACCGTCGGCGTCGGTCGTCCCGACCGCCTCGCCGTCGACGGTCACCGCGGCACCCGCGACCGGCTCGCCGTTGATCGTGGCCTCGACGGCACCGGGACTGCCGGGAACCGGCGCGATGCCGTCGGGGGAAAACGCGGCCTCGAGCAACAGGATGTCGACCGTCGTCGTTCCCGCGAAGTCGCCGCGAGCGACCTCGACCTCGAACGCGTCGGTGCCGTCGTCGGGCACCGTCACCGCTGCCCGCCCCTCGTCGTCCGTCTCCCCGACGGCGGTGCCGTCGACTGAGACGGTCGCCTCGCGCATCGGCACGTCTTCGACTGCTGCACCGACGGTGATCGTCTCGCCCGGATAGGGGTCGCCGTCGACGTTGATCTCGACCTCGCCGTCGACCGCGTGGGTTCCGGTGGCGTTCCCCGTCGCCTCGTCCTGCGTGTTCGCCACGGGCGTGACCGACGACGCGAGGACGGGAGCGCTCGAGACCGGCGAGACGGCCGACGCCGTCGATGCCGTTGCTGCCGACGACACCGTCGATGTCGCCGACGTCGTCGCGGCCGCAGATGTCGTCACGGCTGCCGATGTCGTCCCGGCCGCCGACGGCATGCTGCGGCTCACACTTGGCACTGCTCCGATCTCGGTTTCCGTTTCGCCTGACTGCCGAGCGTCGACATCGGACTGTCGATTATCGTCGGATTGCTGACTCGCGGCCTCTGTCGTCATGGACGACGTCAGCGACGTCGACGTCCCGGCGCGACACGTCGCGTCGGTCCCCGCCCCGACGCGGATGACCAGCTCCTCGACGTACGGCACTTCACCGGTCACCCGTCCCATTTCGTCCGTCTCTCCGACCCGCTGCTCGTCGAACCATACCGGCGTCTCGGCGAGCGGTTCGCCCTCGTACCGGACCGTCGCCGTGAGCTGGCTGCCGGGCACCGGATCGCGATCCAGCATGATGACGCACTGCGGCTCCTCGGTCTCCGTCGGCGGCTCGATGTCATCGTCGCCGCGATCGAGGTTGAGCCACTCGAGTAACCGCCGCCAGTCGAAGTCACCGCCCGGCCCGTCGCCGGGCTCGCCGTCGCTGCCGCCGCCGTCCTCGGGCCTGTCGACGTCGGTGTTCCCATCGGTATCCGGAGTGAAATCGATGTCCGGCAAGATTCCGTCCCAGTCGACATCGAATCCGGGGCTCGAGTCGCTCTCGCTGCCGCCGGTCATTCCGGGCGTGAACGCGGCCGCCAGCACGAGTGCGAGTGCCGCTAGTACGATGAACGAAACCTGCCGGTAATCGGCTCCGCCGTCCACATCGTCTGATTCGTCGGGCGTGGCGTCGGACACGTGGACTCACTCCGTTCGCGGTCGGCGCGGCGACCGACCTGTCGATATCACAATGAGTGTGTATGGAACCTACCCCACAATGAAGGTACACGTTCGCGATCGACTGTCGATCGCCCCGGCCGACAGCTCCCGTCCGACATCGGCGTCCGACATCGCGTCCGAACCGCAGTCGGCGTCAGCGCCGCGCCTCGAGCTCGGCCTCGAGGTCCGACAGCTCCATGTCCTTCATCGCGAGCAGGACGAGCAGGTGGTAGACGATATCCGCGCTCTCGTGGGCGATCTCCTCGCGATCGTCGTCCTTCGCGGCCAGCACGAGTTCGGTCGTCTCCTCGCCGAGCTTCTCCAACACTTCGTTCTCGCCTTTCTCGTGGGTGAACAGCGAGGCGGTGTAGGAGTCCTCGGGCAGCGTTTCCTTCCGGTCTTCGATGACGGCGAACAGTTCCTCGAGTACGTCGTCCATCTAGAGCTCACCCGACACGTTGCGGATGTCTTTGAGTTCGTCGAACTTCTCGCTGTCGTCTCGGCTGTCCTCGAAGACATCCTCCGTGATCTCGATCGCCGCGTTCGTCCGGGCGGCCAGCGCGAGCGAATCGCTCGGTCGGGCGTCGATGATCGTCTCGCCGCGGGGCGTCTCGAGGTGGATGTCGGCGATGTAGGTGCCGCCCTGGCCGTCCCCGCGCTTCTCGATCTCGTTGATGACGATATGGTCGATCCGGCTGCCCAGTTCCTCCATGACGTCGAGCAGGAGGTCGTGGGTCAGCGGTCGCCCGATGTCCTCGGCCTCGAGACCGCGAGCGATACTGGTCGCCTCGCTGAACCCGATGAAGATCGGCACGACGTCGCTTTCGCCCTCGACGGCGAGGACGACGACCGGGACCGGTCCCTCGGGGGTCCCCGCGACGCGAACGGCGTCGATGGATGCCTGCATAGCCACACCGTCGGGGGGAAGGGAGAAAACATGTCCGGTCGCGAATGCATGCACGGCGGGGCGGTCGACGGCTCCGACCGATTCGGTTCGCGGCGAGGGGCGGAACGAGGCCGGCGTCGCCCTCACCGATCCACTACGACGTCGTTTTCGCGGACGCGCTCGACGTTGAAGATCCGCCAGGCGTCGTCGTCCGGGCGCAACTTGTAGGATCGGGGCGTTCGCTCGCCGTTCAGTTCGCGATCGAACTCGAGGACGACGCGGTCGTGATCGTCCCGAGCGCGGTCGATCTCGCCGACGATCGAGAAGTCGCCGTGGGCGATCATCGCTACCTCCTTCCGCGAGAACTCCTCGGCGAGGGTCCGGGAGTGATACAGCTCGCGGGCGCGCTCGCCCTCGCCGGCGTCTAGTAGTTCGAAAAACCGGCGAACGACGGCCTCCGGCGAGCGACCGACCGCCTCCTCGGCGGCCGACTGCTCGTCGGCCCCCGCCTGATCGTCGTCCACGCTCCGGAGGTGGCGACGGTACTCGCCGAAGTCGATCGAGCGCAGGAGCTGTCCCCGCGCGCCGAACTCCTGCTCGAGCGCGCGGACGACGTGGCGCATCTCGATTCGCCGGTCGTCGCCGGCCGCGAGGATCGCGGCCGTCTGGCCGATCTTCCTGATCTGGCCGCCGGTGAGATCCAGCGACGAGAGGAACTCGTAGTCGAGGTCGCCGAGCGGCGCGTCGTCGGGAAAGACGCCCGCCCAGATCTCCTTGCGGACGGGTCCCTTCGGGCGCGTGAACGTCACCGTGTGGTCGATCCGGCGCTCGAACGCGGAGTCGATGTTCGACGCGTGGTTGGTGGTGAGCACGACGACGCCGTCGTAGCTCTCGATGCGCTGGAGGAGGTAGTTGACCTCGACGTTGGCGTAGCGGTCGGTCGCGTCGGACACCTCCGCGCGGTCGCCGAAGATCGAGTCGGCCTCGTCGAACAGCAGGATGGCGTTGGAGTGGTTCGCCGCCCGAAAGATTCGCTCCAAATTCTCCTCGGTCTCGCCGATGTACTTCGAGACGACCGAGGAGAGGTCGATCTTGTAGAGGGCCATCCCGACGTCGTCGGCCAGCACCTCCGCGGCCATCGTCTTGCCAGTCCCCGACTTCCCCTTGAAGAGGGCGACGACGCCGGTCCCGCGGGCGAACTCCTCGGCGAAGCCCCACTCCCTGTAGACGCGGGCCCGGTTCGCGATGTGGTCTCGGATCAGCCGGAGCTGGCGGTCTGTCTTCTCCCGGAGCTGGATGTCGTCCCAGTCGCTGGCGGGCTCGATCCGCTGGGCGAGTTCGCCCAGCCCGCCGGCCGACTGGGCGCGACAGCCCTCGTAGATATCGTCGGCCGTGAGGTCGTCGCCGCTCGCCAGCGACCGCGCCGTCGCCAGCGCCGCCTCGAGTTGCCCCCGCGTGAGTTCGAACGTGCCCGCGAGCACCGCCGGCTCGAGGTCCGCTGGGAGCTCGTCCGCTCGCTCCTCCCAGAACGCCCGTCGCGTCTCGATCGAGGGACGGGGAAACTCGAGGACGGCGTCGATACCGACGGTCGTCCCCGTCGGTCGCCACGCCTCGGTCCCGGTCACGAACAGGTCGCAGTGGAGGTCGGAAAACCGATCGAAAATCTCCTCGAGCGTGCGGTCGCTCTCGCGCTCGCCGAGCACGTCGGCGTCGGTGAGGTGCACCGGACAGTCCTGTAAGAGCGCTTCCCGGTGGAGGCGATCGACGGCGTCGGCCTCGAGCACGGCCGGCAACGAGGCGCGGAGCAATCGATCGTCCGCAAGCGCGTCGATCGCGGCCTCGCGTTCGTCGTCGTCCGGCCCGTGGAAGTAGTAGCGGCCGCTCGAGTCAGCGTCGACGCGCTCGAGCCGATTGCGGAGGACCGACTCGAGCGGGATGTCCTCGAGGGTTTGATCGGGCGTGGAGAGGGTAGCCACGTGCTCGAGCGCGGGGTCGAGGTCGACGTGGCCCTCGAGATACGATACCAGCCGCTGATCGACGGTCACGAGGCGGTGCTGGTGCGATCGACTGTTACCGACGGGTTCTGAGAGGGTCACTAGATCGTGCTGGCGAAGGGGGGAACTGGGACCGACGAGTGCGGTAGCAGCGAATTGTTGATCGCTCGTTTGAGAGAATAGGTCGGCGACTAACTCGACAGTAGGATGGGTAATCTCAATATTGTCGTGTAGCTCGCGGAAGAGCCGCTGGTAGGTAGCGTCGATTTCGGGCGCGAGTGCGAGTAGAAACACGTCGAGATGAGCACGAGAGAGGTCGAATCGGTCCGCCAGAACGGTCACTCGCAGCGACGTCTCCGCGGGCGTCTCTGCACAGCGACGGTCGATCGTAGCCGTACGATCGGCGAGACGGTCTGCGGCGTCGGTCGGGACCCCGACCGATAGCTGAGCGGGGTTGTGTGCCAACTCGACTTCCGCAACAGTAGCCGCATCGTCGTTCGCAGGGACCGTTTCGGTGGTCGCGTCGTACGCTCGGACCAATGATTCGATCCGCTCGAGTTCAGCTCTGAGATGAGCGCGTGTATTCGCGTAGGACATCCGGGGGAGTATTTGATGTAAGACGGTATAGAGGGATAAAATTTACTAGACAAATAAATGGTAAATACTATTACCGAGGCGACGAAAGTACCGACAATCAGAACGATGGGACGATACTCCTCTCGAGTGGGGAACTCCGACGACGAGGTCGAATCGGACCGGTCGTCACACACTCACAATATCGATCAGAAGACGGGACCATTGGGTCCTTCAGGTGCGTCGGTTCAACGAATGGACGCTACCGAGACGGCATCGGCAGAGCCGACCACTACCCCAATATCGATGGGTGCAATGAGTTCGGCGGCGGACCTACTCCAGCGGGTGAAAGAGGACGACGGACCGACTGCCGGTCCGACGAGTAGCGATCGACCTCACGGTGAGCGCCGAGAAGCTAGCCAGAGCGCACCGATGTCGCTCCAGCGGAGTACGGCGGCTGCCCGAGATACCTGCCCCGCTGGTGAAACGCAGGTTCCCGATTCAGTGCGAGACGTAATCTCCTCGTCCGGTCGCTTACTGGATACGTCCATCCAGCGAGCGGTGGAAGACCGGATGGGTGATTCGCTCGGTGACGTGCGGATTCACACTGGGCCAAAAGCTGCGCAGGCATGTGAACAGATCAACGCTCGAGCGTTCACGGTCGGGAATCACGTCGCGTTTAATTCCGGCGAGTACGACCCATCGTCGCCGGAAGGTCAGCACGTATTAGCCCATGAGTTAGCGCACGTTCGTCAACAGACTGGCGGTGCGGTGTCGATGCTTCCACAGGAGAATTTGGGGCTCGAGATCGATCCGGATCCGCAGTTGGAGCGGGAGGCCGAGGAGACCGCCCAACAGGTGATGCAGGGCGGCGAATTGGGGCTTCAGCGGCTGGGGAAGACGGAGGTACATGTACAGCGTACGTCGATGTTCGGTCCGAGACCGAGTACCAGTCAGGAGGGGCAGGTGACAGATACCGTCGCCTTCGACGAGGATTTCGAGGTCGCCGGAGAGATGGCCAAAGCGATGGGCGAAGAATTCCTGAAACGATTCATTCCCAACGAAATCATCGCCGCATACAATGCGAAGAAAAATGCCGAAGGACCGTCGTTTCAGGACAAACTTCAGGACGCACGGTTCCCCAGCGAATGGATCAGCGACCTCGGCGACTTCGCCCCGCCATCTGAGTGGACCGAGAAATTCCGAGAAGAAGCCGTTAAAGCTGCGACCAATGCGACTGGTTCGGGTACTGATCCCTACAATGGAGGCACCGAATGATGGATGGAGAAATCGAGGGCGAAGACGATAACTACGTAAAGGTGTATATCACTGACAACTCGGAAACAGAGCACGATATCACGATCGAGAAAGTATCTGGTGAAATCGCGTATCATGATCAAGATGGCTACCCGGATGACCCCGACGAACGGACGGTCGCGGGCAACGAGCACGTCAATCAGGCCCGGCGCTTTTCGAAGTACTGGGTGTATCGCGAACGTGGGTACGAGACGCTCGAGTGGCGGCGAAACCCCAATCGGATCACGGCCGCTGCGATGGCGATTGCACCGCTGACAGCGGAGGCTGCGGAGGAGTACCTCGGCGATTACGCCCAACAGTTCGACCACATTCACGGTGACGCCGAGCCGGCTGTGAGCGTCCCCGACGAAATCCAGCCCGCGGATGCGGTCTATCAGAAAGACATCTACGTTGGGTTGGAAGATCAGGCACTGGGATCGCTCGTGGGCGATTTGCTCGGGAACGGCGACGTGATGGCGGAACTTGAGCGTGCGATTGACCCGACAGCGGCGCGACCAGACGACGCTGCCCTCTCGGAGGTGCTCGTGGATATAACCGGAAAGCACCCAGCAGACGTTCCGAGCCTTCCCGAGGGTCTTCTTCTCGAGGCCGTCTCTGGCTTGCATGTTCATTGGGACGACATAGCCGGCCAGTATCACACCCAATGGGGAGACCAGCCCGATATCGAACGCGAGCCCGATGCCCGCATCGAAATCTTCGAATTCGATCCCGACTCGATAGTCGAACTCAAGTATCAGATCGCGCGGCACCTCCTCTGCCAGGTTCGAGACTGTTATTTGGGGATGGGCATCGCGCCACCCGAACCGTTCCGCCTGCTCGGCGCGGGCCACCACGGCGCTGGTACCAGGTACGAGCACTACGATTTCTACGACCGGTACCACGATCCGACCGCTGAGATCTCGACGTGGTACGAGGAATACACGCCCGACAACGCCTACGATACGTCTCTGGGTCCAGCCGAAATCGAGTCGTGATGGTCGTGGATACCACTGCCTCTCAGGATCTCGCTGCTCGAGCGTTCACTGTCGGGAATCACGTCGTGTTCAACTCAGGCGAGTACGATCCGTCTTCACCGGAGGGCCAGCACGTCCTCGCCCACGTGCGCCAGCAGACTAGGGGTGCAGTGTCGATGCTGCCCCAGGAGGATCTCGGCCTCGAGATCGATCCGGATCCGCAGTTAGAACGGAAGGCAGAGGAGACTGCCCAACGGGTGATGGAGGGTGGTGAGTTGGGGATTCAACGGTTAGGACAGACCGAGATCCATGTCCAGCGGCAAGACAAATATTCGCGGCGAGAAGTCTTCACCGGGAAACCCAGTGCTGACGAGACTGCGAACGCGCTCGATGACATTGCCGACCCGCAGACACTGCTCGAACGTGTCGTCTCCGGAGCACAGGAGATCGATTGGGTCAGCGTCTTCAAGAAGGCGGGTCTCGCGGCCGCGAAGACCAACGCCGTCACGAGCGCAACGCTCTCCGCAGCCGACGAAATCGACTCACAAGTACGCAGTAATTCCGTTTCCGAAGGTGATCTGATCGCCCAACTTGAGCAGCGCGAACCGCCTCAGAGTTGGGTAAAGACAATTGCCGAGCAGGCAGCGGATCTAATTGGAAACGGCACTGGAGTAGAAACTGACAAGACTGACTTCTGAATATGAAGGCAGCAATTAAGAAGGAAACAGATGATGGATTTGGTGTCGAAATTTACGATAACAATTCTATCCAGCACAAAATCGGTGTTTGCTATGATGGGAAAATAGATGGGCATCTTCAAGACGGGTATCCAGATGACTTCGAGAAGCGCTCACTAATCGACGAGAACGAGCCGGTCAATCAGGCTCGCCGATACGCCAGATACTACGTGAACCGCAAGCGGGGATACGACACGATCGAATGGCGACAAGATCCGGACCGAATTCTCGCGGCCGCGCTTTCCGTTGCCGAGTTGGATCCAGACACTGTCGCCGAGTATTTCGGCGACCTATACGACCAGGTCCGGAGTCACTTCGGGAATGCTGATCGTCCTGTCCCACTCCCTGACGACGCTGCTCCCGGCCATATCAGCTACCAGCAGGACATTTATCTCGGTCTCAAGGAAGACGCACTGGAATCGCTGACCGATCTCGGTGACGAACTCGAGACGTCTGCACTCCCTGACGAGCCCGTACAGTCTATCGAATCGATCGTCGCCCAACTGCTCAACGCGGCACCAGCCGACAGGGACGTTCCAGATCTGTCCGATCTCACAATTGACGCGGTCTCCGGCGTTCACGTTCGCTGGGACGATGCCAGCGGACAGTACCACCACGAACGCCACGGCCAGCCCGCGCTCGATCGAGATCCGGACGCTCGCTTCGACGTGAAGCCGTTCGATCCGGACGGAGTCGCAGACTTTCAGATCCAGCTCGTTCACAATCTCTGGTGTCAGATCCGGGATTGCTACATCGAGATGGGTGTCGTTCCACCGAAACCGTTCAGGATCACGGGCCTCGGAAAACATCAAATCGCGACGCTGTACGAACAGTACGACTTCTATCAGCGCTACCACGACCCTCGCGCTGAGATCGACTGGGAAGCGCTGGAACACCCAGACCATCGTGACACGACCCGACTGACTGACATCTGAGAGAATGGAGGACACGACTGCCCAGTGCGTGATAGACGGCGGTGAACTAGGGATTCAGCGACTGGCTAGGACGACGGTCCACGTCCAGTGTGTTCCCAAAAACCAGATGTTCAGCGCCTTATCGGTGTTCGAACTCGAGAATCAAAACGGCAGTGTCGGCGACTTCCAGCAGGACCAGAACGACGCCCGGATCTCCCATCTTCGGGGTGCGATCGAGCAATTCAACGAGCAATCGACCGATTTGGAACGACTCCGGAACGAGCATGCAGCACACGATCTTCTCGAGGAAGAAATCGAAGCTCGTGGCGGAACGGTGACTGACGATGGACGAATAAGTGGCCCGAAAGAAGTCACTGATGAGTTCATTGATCACGAAGAGGCGAAAGAAATTCTCGAAAAGGATCTCCCATCCAAGTCGGAGTTAAAGGATCAAAAGAAACGGATCGAAGAGAGCCTGTCCGAAGAGTTAGAACAGGTTGCCCTCACCGAGAACCAGCGGGATAAGTTGGATGTCGGGGTCGAAACCGGTCTCCTGGGAACCTTGACTGAAAAGTCAGCATTTAGCCTCCTGAAGAGTATTTCCCCAATCTTTGGCAAGGGGGGACAGCTAACTTGGAACGTCGTTAAAGAAAACTGGGGCAAGATCGACGGCGATATCGTTGAACGGGCGATAAAACTCCGAGAAGAATTGCTCGATGAAGTCGTGAAAGACTGGACGCCTGAATCGAATGAAGACCCAACTGGTGCTCGACCTAATTAAACGATGGAATCGACAATAGTCAACGAAAACGATGAGGGTATCGCGGTTGACGCAACTGATAATAATGATATATTACACGAGTTGTCCCTTGAAAAAGGCTCTTGGAAAATTGTTTATCATCAACAGGATGGTTACGCAGATGACCCGACACTTCGAACTAAAGAAGAAACCGAGCATGGAAATCAAGCCCGCTGGTTAGCCAAGTGGCACGTCTACCGCGAGCGAGGATACGATACCCTCACGCCGTACGAGAACCCAGACCGAATCCTCGCAACGATCTTGGCATTGCTCGAGCTTCCTGACGTCATGATCGACCACTACTTTGGGGACCTTCAGGCAAAGCTCCGCAATCATCAAAACGGCTCGAGCGTCGATCTTCCCTTCGACGATGCGGATCCCGACGACATCATCGTTTATCGAAAAGACGTTTGGCTCGAGCCAGATCCGACAGACGCAGATCCGCCGCTCCTCGAGCAGTTTTGCGAGTATGTAAGCGACCCACTCGATACGCTCGAGGATATTCTTGGTGACGGCCCCGACCCCCGTGAGTCGATGCCGAACTACGAGATCGAAGCCGTCTCGGACATCCATTATCTCCACAGTGATGGCCTGACAAGACAGACTCACTGGAACGACCAGCCGTTAGAGCGCGAGCCCGACGCCCGAATCGAACTGATGCCCGTCGACACGGACGTGTTCGATTCGTTTCAGACCTTTCTCGCCTCGCATCTCGCGCACCAGATCCGGGATTGCTATCTCCTGATGGGCTGTGAACCGCCCGAACCGTTCCAAACTCGAGGCCTCGGTAAGCACGACGCGATGGTGAAACAACAATTGATGGATATGTATGATGTCTATTACGTGGTGAACGAGTCTATCAACGGCATATAATTCAAGTGTACTAATAGTGATTATCGCACTGTTTCAACTGAACAGGCCCGAACCAAAGAGTGAGCCGATGGGACGATATTCTTCGCGTTCGGGACACTCGTCCGACGAGGAGACCGACTCCTCGTCCTCGGTTCAGCGACAACAGTCCACTGACCCGAGCGTATCAGTACACCGAACGAGTGACAAGGGGACGACACCGGCGGACTCAGCAGAGATGCCTGCGTCGCTGGGCTCGCTCGGGTCGACGGCAGAGCGAGTGCAGCGACTGAAAGAACACACCGACTCGTCACAATCGGAGACCGCTTCGGACTCGATCGGCGCACTGGATGCTGCCGCACGCCTCCAGCGCGTGAAACAACAAACCGACTCGAGTCTCGGGCCGACATCGACTAGCGGGTTGGGCGCTGCCGAGCGCGTTCAGCGAATCAAAGAATCGACCGGAACGGGACCGTCTCGGACAGTCAGCGGACCCCATCTCGGAAACCAACCGAGTCGTGGTGCCTCGAGCGCACTCCAGCGCAGTGCGGAAGGCGGGGCTCAGAGCGGCGCGGCCGGTGAGACACAGGTTCCAGAGGGCGTTCGAGACGTCATTTCCTCACCCGGCCGATCGCTGGATACGTCGATCCGGCGGGCAGTGGAAGACCGGATGGGTGATTCACTGGGTGACGTTCGAATTCACACTGGGCCAAAAGCCGCGCAGGCCTGTGAGCAGATCAATGCGCGGGCGTTCACGGTCGGGAATCACGTCGCGTTTAATTCCGGCGAGTACGACCCATCGTCGCCGGAAGGTCAGCACGTCCTGGCTCACGAGTTAGCCCACGTGCGCCAACAGACTGGCGGTGCGGTGTCGATGCTGCCCCAGGAGGATCTCGGCCTCGAGATCGATCCGGATCCGCAGTTAGAGCGGGAGGCGGAGGAAACTGCCCAGCGAGTGACGCAGGGCGGAGAACTGGGAATTCAGCGGATGGCCGGGACGGAGGTGCATGTTCAGCGGCTCCCAGAGGACAAACTCTTCGAGGCGATCGCCCTGTTCGAGGCTGAAAACGAGAGCGGCGAGGCCAGTGAATTTCGGCAGCAACAGAACGCAAACCGGTTGGCTCATCTCCACGGTGTTGCAAACGAGGCCATCGAAAAGCAAGACAAGCAAGCAGATCTGGATACAAAACGGGAATTGCAGACATCGAATTCACCTGGAGCAAGGGAAACGGCAAAACGATTCCCGTCCGAGGCGTCCCTCAAGTCTGACATCCAAGATCTCAAATCCAGTATCGATGAGGATCTCGACGATATCGGTCTGACCGACGATCAGCGGCGTATGCTGAACGGCAACATCGAACTCGACACTTGGGACAAGGTTGCCTGGGGAACGATCAAGAAAATCCTGAAGATCACTGCTGCTCCCCAACTCGTCGCGCTGGCCACTAAAGGCCCCAAAGCAGCTGGAATCGACGTTGATAAACGAGGAAAATAGACGATCGGTCAGATGCGTCGAGGCGATATCAAGAGCCTTGATGACCTAAAGAATATCTGGCGACAGATTAACGGAACCCTCGAGGAACGTGCCGAACAAATCGAACAGGAGATTCGGGCAGGTACTTGGCTCGAGGATGATTCAATGGGTGTCGGTAAAGCGGGTGAAGTGAAGCAATGAAAGCCGTCATCACTGGTGAAAATACTGAACGTGTCGGGGTTAATCTCCTCGACAATAGCGATTCCGAGCACGTCATTGAAATGGAATTTAATAGCGAAATCAAACATCATCAATGCGGAGTATACGCTGACAATCCTGCTCTACGAACACGAGAGGAGTGCGAACATGTCGATCAGACTCGCCGCTACGCCCGCTGGCACGTCTACCGCGAGCGAGGGTACGACGCTGTTCCGCCAACCGAGAACCCTGATCGACTGATGGCGGCACTCCTCGGGATCGCCGCGCTGTCCGAGACGACGTTCGAGGAGAACCTCGGCGACCTCGAGGAGCGCCTCCAGCGACACTATGACGACTCATCCGTCGACCTGCCGTTCCCGGATGCCGATCCCGACGACGCGATCGTCTACCAGCAGGATGTGTATCTCGAGCCGGATCCGATCAAGTTCGAGCCGCCGGTCCTCGAGCAATTCCTCGGGCGCTTCGAGGGCGATGCGGATTCTCCTGCACTAGATGACGGCGATATTCCGCTCAAGGAGATGGACGACCTCGAGTTCGAGATTGAGGCCGTGTCAGGGATACACACTCTCCATAACGACGGTCAGGGAAACGAACAGGTCGATCACGGCGAGCAGCCACTCGATCGCGAGCCAGATGTTCGGGTCGAACTGATGACGTTCGATCCGGCGTCCGTCGACTCCTTCCAGCATTATATCGTCTCGCATCTGGCCTATCAGATTCGGGATCGGTTCCTGCTGATGGGCGTGAAACCGCCGGTTCCGTTCCGGGCACAGGGTTGGGGAACCTACCAGGGGTTCCAGTGTCAGAAGTTCTGTTCGCTGTACGACGAGTACTGGTCCAGTGAAGCGACGATCCAGTCGTGGGAACCGTGGTAAGTAATCCCCGTCTGACACCGGGCCAGCGACGACTGATACGGAACTGGCGTCGGCGGATCTGCTCCAGCGGCTGATCGAGCAGACTGGACCGTCTACTCAACGAGTCAAAGAGAATGCGATCCGGTGATACTATTTCCAACACCCGCTGCTCGAGAGTGAGCCGTGGACCCTATGGCGCGTTCTCGAGTACGTCCGTCACCCACGCGCGATTCGGATCGTCCGTCTCATGCATCCATTCGACCAGTCGGTCCCGCATGTCTCGTCGCACCTCGTCGTATTCGGGGTGGTCGATCAGGTTGTGCAGTTCCGCTGAGTCTGTCTCGAGATCGTACAGTTCGTCGATATCGGGCCCGTTGTAGACGTATTTGTAGCGATCCGTGCGGACCATTCGCTGGCTGTAGAGGCCGAACTCGTCGCCGTGATACTGCGCGAACGTCGATTCCGCCCACTCCGCGTCGGTCGGCAGATCGCCGCCGTTCTCGAGGATCGGCACCAGACTCCGGGAATCGAACGCATCGGGGGCGGGAACGTCCGCCATCTCGAGGAACGTCGCCGCGAGGTCGTGGAGGTGAACCGGGACCTCACAGGTCGCGCCCGTATCGGCGACGCCCGGCCACCGAACCTGCAGGGGGATGCGATAGGTGTCGTCGTACATCAGCGGCCCCTTGTTGAACTGTCGGTGGCTCCCGGCGAAGTCGCCGTGGTCCGACGCGTGGATCACGACCGTCTCGTCGGCCAGTCCGCGCTCATCGAGCGTCTCGAGGATCCGCTCGAGCTGGTGGTCGATCAGCGTGACGAAGCCCCAGTACTTCGCGAGCGCTTCGGCCCAGAGATCCCAGTCGAAATCGGTGACGCCGCGGTAGGCGAGATAGTTCTCCTGGACCTGCGGTTTCCCGTCGTAGGTCTCGGCGTAGCTCGCCGGCGGCTCGATCTCGTCGGGGTCGTACATCGAGGCGTACGGCTCCGGGACGACGTAGGGGTGGTGGGGACCGTAGAAGTCGGCCCGGTGGAAGAAGGGGACGTCCCGGTCGCCGTCGGCGTGGTCCTCGATCGCGCCGATCGTCCGCTCGGCGAGGAAGTAAGCTCGCGTGTCTTCGACGTCGACGGACGTCTTCGCGGCGACGAACGTCCCCTCGGAGCCGTCTCTCGGATCGTCGCCGGTGTAGATTTCCTCTGCGAGATCCGCCTCGCCCACGGGGGTCCCTCGCTCTTCGCGGTACTCGCGGAACGCCTCGTCGATGTCGTCGTGATGTTCGTCGCTGCCGCCGAGATACGAGAAGCCGAAGTCGGCGGGCGTCTGGTCGCGGCCGGCGTGCCACTTGCCCGTATAGGTGAGGTCGTAGCCCGCCGCGACGAGTTCCTCCGAGAACGTCGGCAGGTCGTCGGGCAGGTTCGCCCGGATCGCGTCCGGCTCGTGACAGTTGTTCAGCATCCCGTGACCGTGGGGGAACTTCCCGGTCAACAGTGACGCGCGGGCGCTTGAGCAGATGCTGATCGGCGTGAACGCCCGGTCGAAGCGTACCCCCTCGCTCGAGAGGCGATCGATCGCGGGCGTCTCGACCGGTGGCCCCTCGGGTGCGCTGCAGTCGTATCGCTCCTGATCGGTGAGGACGAAGAGGACGTTCGGACGGGTGTCGGCGTCAGCGTCGGCCATCGGGCGAGGTACACCGCCACCGTAGTTAATGGTGGGACCTGCGGTGAGGGACGTCAGCTCACTGGCTTAAATAAGATGCTACCGTGTGAACCCTACCGTTCATTAGAGCGCCGTTCGACGGATCACTCGTGCCGAGTGCGTACTGTGGTGAGTGCGAGTGGCAGTACCGGACCGATGGGGACGACGAGAGCGAACTCAGTCGGGCGATGATCGACCACTTCGTCGAGACCGGTCACTCGCCGGTCGAGCGGTGCGACGCGGAGGAGCGCCTCGCCGATGAGCGAACGGAGGCGACGGACGAGGCCCCCGAAACCGTTCGTGAGCCCTCGAAAAAACGGTAGCCCGCCCTCGGCCGTCAGCCGAGGAGGTATCGCAGCCACGGCCGGCGTCGGACGAACTCGGTCTTCTCGAGGTGGGCGTCGACGCCGAGGATTCGACCCGCGGCGAAGACGCCCACGATCACGAACATGAGGAGCCCGAGCAGGTCCCCGTTGACATAGCCATGCGCCCAGTCGGCGTTGCCCAGGTAGAACAACGTCATCAAGACGCCGCCGAAGAAGGCGGCCAGCCGCACGAGCGCCCCGAGGATGAGCCCCAGCCCGATGCAGAACTCTCCGACAGGGATCATCACGTTGGTGACCTCGAGCAGCCAGGGTGTCCCGGCAACGACCTCGAAGAGGCCGGCGATCGGCGATTGGGCGTTCTGCAGGTAGCCCGCCGCGTTGAACGGCTCTCCCGCGACGAACGCGAACTTGGTCCACCCCGAGTGGAGGAACCAGTAGCCGACGAGCAGCCGCACCACCACCAGCACGTAGCCGGCGACCGAATCGGCGTACTCGAACTCTTCCCGCCTGCCGAGCCACTGAACGGTGGCTTCGTTAGTAGACATTTGTCGTCACCTCACGAGTGATGATTGGCGCTCTCAGACGTTAATACCGCCTTCAGTTCCCGATTCTGGGGAACCGGACCGAATCACCCACTCGATAGAGGGGCTTTAAATACCCGAGCCGAACGCCTTCGCTTACGCGAGGTCCTCGAACGTCGGTCGCTCGCGGTCACCCGGGAACTCGTCGACCGGGACCTGCGTCTGGTCGCCCGACTCCATGTCCTTGATCGTGACCTCGTCGTTCGCGAGGTCCTGTTCGCCGACGATGACGACCGTCTCCGCGTTGATCGAGTCGGCGTAATCGAGCTGTGCGCCGAACGAGCGACCGGCGATATCGGTCTCGACGACGTGGCCCCGGTCGCGTAGTTCTCGAACGATCCGGGCCGCGTCCGCTCGCGTGTCCCCGATCTGCAGGACGTAGTAGTCGGTCGTCACCTCCTCGTCGGGCCAGACGCCCGCCCGCTGGCAGAGCAGTGACAGCGTCGCGTGACCCGGTGCGACGCCCACCGCGGGCGTCGGCTGGCCGCCGAAGCTCTCGATGAGATCGTCGTAGCGACCGCCGCCGAAGATCGACCGGGAGACCTCGCCGGCCGAGTCGAAACACTCGAAGACGACGCCGGTGTAGTAGTCCAGCCCGCGGGCCGTCTCGAGCGAGACGGTACAGTACTCGCGAGCGCCGAAGTCCTCGGCGGCGGCGAGCACGTTCTGGAGGTTGTCGACGGCCGCCGTCACGCGCTCGGTGTCGGCGAACGCTTCGACTTCGTCGAGATCGCCGCCGGCGATGAGGTCGTCGAACTCGGCGGCCTGCTCGGCCGACAGACCGGCCTCGATCAGCAGGTCGTGATACTCGGCCTGGGAAATCTTGTCGGACTTGTCGACCGCGCGAATCGCGGCCTCCGTGTCGACGTCGGTGTCGTAGCTCTCGAGGACGCCCCCGAGGATGTCACGGTGGGAGATGCGGAACTCGAAGTGCTCGCCGGTGAGTCCGAGGCCGGTCAGGGCGTCGGCCGCCCACGCGAGAATCTCGGCGTCGGCCTCGGGCTCCGAGGAGCCGAAGATGTCGACGTTGGTCTGGTAAAACTCCCGGTAACGGCCCTGCTGGACCTGCTCGTAGCGCCAGAACGGGCGCGTAGAGACCCACTTGATCGGCTTCGAGAGCTCCTGCTGTTTCGCGACGACCATCCGGGCGACGGTCGGCGTCAGTTCGGGCGTCAGCGTGACGTGGCGCCCGCTCTGGTCCTCGAAGGCGTAGAGTTCGTCGACGATGTCGTCGCCGCTCTTATCGGTCCACATCTCGGCGCGCTCCAGCGCCGGCGTTCCGATCTCGCGGAACCCGTACTCGCGGGCCGTGTCCTCTACAACGTCGATAGTGGCCCGCCTCGCGGACATCTCGCCGGGGTAGAAGTCACGAAAGCCCTTGATCCGGTCGTACATGGGAACTCGTTCGGGGACGGCGAACTTCTATCCTTTCGTTCGGGGGCGGTCGGCGTGACCGTTCGACTCCGTCTATCGGAGGTCGCACGGTTTACAGTCGCAATTCGGCGGTATCGTTCCGGAGATCGTTCCGTGAGTCGCGCCCGGCCCGCGCTAGCGAACCTTCGTCACGTACGTCTGATCGTGATCGGGGAAGTAGTCCGCGATCGCCGCCGGTCCCTCTTCGTCGGCGATGAGCGCCCGGAGCTCCGCCTCGTAATCGGCCCTGTCGATCTCCTCGCTCGGCCCGACGGTCACGTCCAGTCGCGCCTCCACCAGCCGGTCGACGGCCGACCGGCCGAACCCCGACAGCGGCGCGATATAGTCGACGGTGTGGCGATCCTCGAGACTCTGCGCCTGCGCCCGTGAGACCGTCGGGACGCGGTCGTCGCGGCGGGTCCCGTCGGCGATGGCATCGAACTCTCTGCCCGCGAGCCGCTCGAGAGCGTGCTGGTGGACCAGCTGAATGCCGTTGCGCGGGTAGCCGTCCTCGCGGATCCGGTCGACGGCCTCGCGAGCGACGTCCGAGTCGCACTCGAGACGCTCGAAGTCGAAGCCGGCGGCCTCGGCCGTCTCGCGGGCGTGTTTCCAGTCGTCACTGACGCCGAAGTGGGCCGTCAACAGCGTCACGTCGTAAAACTCCTCGAGCAAGAGCGCGGCGAGCGTCGAGTCTTTGCCACCGCTGTAGAGCAGTCCGAGCTCCATTACCGGCGCTGAATGTCGAAGCTCTGGGAGTCGGGTTTCAGCTCTTTGAGGAGCTGTTTCATCTTGTCGTCGTCGATTTTCCCCTGAATGCGGCCGCTGCGGGCGAGGCTAACGACCTGTCGCTCGACCTGCTCGCCGAACTGGGGCTTGCTCATCTTGACCGTGTTGAGTCGCTTGCGGGCGTCGTCGGTCAGGTGCTGGCGCAGTACGGCCTTCTTCTGGGCCTCGGCCTGCTGCTGGGCTGCTTCCTGTCCGCCCTCGCCCTGGGACTCGGCGCGGTCCTGTAGCTGCTCCATTTTCTTCTGTCGGAGTTCCTCGAGTTTTTCCTCGTCCGGTGAGCCACTCATTGTTATCACGTACTTGTCCGCCACGCCGGAAAATGATTACGGACGACGGGAGCGATGGCTCTGGGCGGTGAAACCGACGCGAAAACGAGATCTCCACTTACGCGTAGCGCTCGAGTTCCGGACGGTCGAGCTCTTCGAGAACCTGACCGGCGGTGTCGTCGAGCAGGCTCTGTCCCTCGGCGGTGATCCGGCGACCCTCGCCCTCGGCGGTCTCGACGAGATCCTCTTCCTCGAGCTGCTGGAGGATGGTCCGGATCAGGTTCTTCGAGCCGTCGGCGCGTTTGTCGGGTGCGACTCGATAGCGGTTGGAGCCGCCCTTCGCACCGCCGTACTCCGTCGAGAGTCGCTCGACGCCGATGGGGCCGCGATCGGAGACCTTCCGCAGGAGACTCGCCGCGCGAGTCGCCCAGAAGTCCTCCTGTTCGGGTGGCAGCTCATTAGCGACACCGCTCTTGGCGAACGTGCCCCACTCCGGTTCCTCGAGTCGATCCGAGAGATCGTCGGCGAGCGCCTCGATGAGGTCGTCCGCCGGAACGTCGTACATCGTAGCCATTGGCGTGTGATTTCCGTCCGCGGCATTTAAGACCATCGTATCTGTGCAGCCGTCCGCGGCCCGGACCGTTTTTCGCCCTCGAGTCGAAACGGGGGGTATGGACGAACGCGCCGCCCTGCGGCTCCTGTCGGACGAACTCGAGGCGGCCGGCGACGACGCGGCCGTCGTCGACGGACTGGTCGTGACGACGGACATGCTCCACGACCGGACAGATTTTCCGGACGGAACGACCCGATACACGGCCGGCTGGCGCGCCATCGGCGCGTCGCTGTCGGACGTGGCAGCGATGGGTGCACCGGCCACGGCCGCGGTCGCCGCCTACGCCGCACCGACGTTCGACCGCGACGAACTGCTCGCCTTCGTTCGCGGCGCGAGCGACGTCTGCGCGCGCGTCGACGCCGAGTACGTCGGCGGCGACCTCGACGGCCACGACGAGTTCACCGTGACGACGACCGCGATCGGTCGGACCGACGACCCCGTTCACCGGAGCGGCGCTCGCCCCGGCGACGTCGTCTGCGTGACCGGGACGCTCGGACGGAGCGCGGCTGCGCTCCGCCTGTTCGAGCGCGGCCACACGGACCGGGCGAACGATCTCTTTCGGTTCGATCCCCGAATCGCGACCGGCCGAGCGCTCGCGCCGCACGCGAGCGCGATGATGGACTCGAGCGACGGACTCGCCCGCTCGCTCCACCAGCTCGCCGAAGCCAGCGACTGCGGCTTCGCGATCGAATCGGACCGGATTCCGATCGACGATGCCGTCCGCGACGTCGTCGACGGTGACGACGACGCGCTGGAGCTCGCGACGACGTTCGGCGAGGACTTCGAACTCGTCGCGACGCTCCCCGAAGACGCGCTTCCGGCGGTTCGAGACACGACCGACGTCTCGCTGTCAGTGCTCGGATCGGTTCGGGACGCTGTCGACGGGATAACGATGGACGGCGAGGTGCTCGCGAATCGCGGCTACACGCACGGGTAGGACGGCACCGCCCGGATTCGAGTCGAACCCCGATCGGTCACTCGATGATCATGACCGGAATCGGCATGAAACAGAGCAGGCCGAATCCGAACGTGACGAGTCCGAGAACGATCCGGCCGGGGTCCAGTCGCTCGTCTCGAACGGGGGTCGCCGCCCCCATCGACGCGAACAGCGTCGTCAACAGTCCCCAGAGGATCCAGACGAAGACCGTATTGAGGCTGTGGTTCTGGAAGTAATAGAGGTAGCCAGCGAGCGCGAACAGTGCGCCCGGCACGAGCGCCGCGATGGTCTCCTGAAACTCGCCGACCATCGCGCGGAGGATGTGCCCGCCGTCGAGCTGGCCGGCCGGGATCAGATTGAGGAAGGTGACGAACATGCCGACCCACGCCCCGATAACGACGGGGTTCACCCCCGTCGCCGGGTCATTCCGGTACAGCGGCTGATCGAACCCCGCTGCGATCAACTCGAGCAGCGGCGGATAGCCGAGCTCGATCCGAATCGCGTCGGGATGTTGGAGTAATGCGGGATCGACGGTCACCGGCGGCAGGTGAAGTCCGATCACGGTTACGGCGACCGTTGCGACCAACCCTGCGAGCGGCCCGGCGACGCCGATATCGAACAGCGCCTTGCGGTCGGGCATCCGCCCTTTCATCTTGATGACCGCGCCCATCGTCCCGATGAGCGTCGGAACCGGGATGAAGTAGGGCAGCGAGGCGTCCACCCGGTGGTACCGGCTCATGACGTAGTGTCCCATCTCGTGGACGCCGAGCACGCCGAGAATCGCCAGCGAGAAGGGCCACGCGTGGACGGTTTCGATCGGATTCGCGAACGGATCGAGCGACGGGTACCACCACCACGCGCCCACGAACAGGGTCGAGACGACCGTCGCGAGCAACAGGAGTACGTTCGTCCACGGAATCCCGTCGATCCCGACGCTGGTCGGCTCGGCGACGAGGACGTACTCACCGTGGCGCGTCTCGAGTTCGGCGTCGTACCCGCGCTCGTGGAAGTCCGACCAGAGCTCTCGCATCACCCGCTCGGGACGCGTCAACGGGTCGCCGTAGTACACTATCCGGCCGTCCTCTCGCCGGATCTCATAGACCGCAAACACCGATTCAATGCGATCGATCGGGGGCCCGTCCTCGGGCGAGCGCCCGCTGCGGCTCGCCGTCTCGAATCCGGACCGATCGATGTCCTCCATCACCGGAGGTTCACCGCCACCGGGTATAAATCGACTGCCGTCGGCAGGGCCGGCCGTTTCTCGAGCAGCGGCTCGCAGCGTCGATACTCCGGCGTTCGACGACGACACTACAGAAAGCGATGAGACCGCTAAAATCGGTACACACCCGATCACACGGCTGCTGCGTGACGGTGTGAGCAGTTTTAGTCATCGTGCCCGCAGTGACGGACACTCGGACGCGACGTCAGCGTGGACCCGTCTCATTTCAGGGCGGGCCGCACCGGATAGCGTCGGTGACGCACGGCGCGGGGAGAGCGGGGTGCGGGGACGATCGCTCGAGCGGATCGACACGCGATACGCGAGCGGCGATCAGGCGGGTGCGACTCGCCACGTGGTCGCGCTCGTGTACGACCACTTCTCGATCTCGAGGTCAGTGGCGGAGTCCGAGAGCTTGACCATCATCGCGCCGATCTCTTTGGGGGACATGCCGACATCGTCCGCGATGAACTTGCCTTTGAAGTACATCTCACCGTCTTCAGCACGTTCGCGCAGGTAGCGTTTCAGGCGGCGTTCCTTGCTTTCCGTGGAGGATTGGGCTGTCGTGCTCATCGACATCCATCCGTTGACGGGGATATATGTTATAAAGGGAGGATGATTAGCGGCGTTTCGATTGTGTTCAGCTATTTGGGGGGTAAGAGATCTTTTATTCACTATTAAGAGACTATTTATAGATTGCTCAGGACCTCGGAGACGTTTTAAAATACGATCTAACTCATTATTTTCGTTCTAATCGTAATGGTCAATTCAATATCGTCTTCACAGACCGTTTCGCTATTTCCGGCGAGTGGACGACCGAATGTAACGATCAGGATCGCTCGTGGACCCAGAACTCGTCCTCGACCGTCACTTCCTTCTTGAACAGCGGGACCTCGTCTTTCAGCCGGTTGATCCCGTCTTCGACGGTTCGAAACGCCTCCTCGCGGTGGCCCGCGAGCACGACCACGAAGACGATGTCCTCGCCGTCCTCGACGATCCCCGTCCGGTGATAGAGTTCGACCTCGAAAATACCGTCTCGAGCCTCGAGATCCGTCTCCAGGGCCGCCATTCGCTCGTCGGCGACGCCCTCGTACTTCTCGAACTCGAGGTACTGGGTCGGCGCGTCGTCCGCGCTGTCCTTCGCGCGGACCCGGCCGGTGAAGGTCGCGATCGCGCCCGCCCGGTCGGCCCGCGGCGATCGTTTGACGCGAGCGACCAGCGACTCAAGGCTCTGGTGGGGCTCGGCCTCCTCGAGAGCCGTCACGACCTCGTCGAGCTCGAGGTCACTGGGACCGTCGACGGCGGCGATAACCGTCTCCCCGTCCTCGGCAGCGGCGGACGGTCCGACGACGATCGAGGGGTACTGGAGCGACGGTACGCCGACGACGACCGCATACTCGCAGTCGGTCGCCAGGCTATCGAGCGCGTCGCCGACGGACATCCCCGTCCCGGACGCGGTCCAGTCGCCGTCGACGCCGAGATCGTAGGTGACGTCGCCCCCGAGCGTTGTCGTTGTCGATTCGCGCGCGTGCGTCCCGTCCGCGATCGTCGCATCGTATCTGACGACGCCGACGCGCCCCCGCTCGGCGAGCCGATCGACGACCCGGTCGACGACCGACTCGAGCGCCCCGTCGTCGGCTCCCGCCTCGCGAACACCGAGTACGTGCATGTGCGAGCTATGGTCGGGTCGGACTTTGTAGCTGTCGCCCGGAAAGCCCCGCGGCCGAGCGGTCGCGATGCTCCCGCTCGGCCGCGCCCCTTTCAGTCCCACCCGACGGAGCCGCGGCCGGCCGGCTATCGCACGCCGGAAGCCGGTCCGACGACGGGACCCAGGATTTTGAACGTGCACCGCGAACGTTCGATATGCCCCTCCGAATCGGCTTCACGGGCGACGTGATGCTCGGGCGGCTCGTCGACGACCGCCAGCGCGGCCGGTCGGTCGACGCCGTCTGGGGGACCGTGCTCGAGCGACTCCGGGCGCTGGACGGGCTGGTGATCAACCTCGAGTGCGTGCTCTCGACCCGCGGGCGGGAGTGGCAGCGCACGCACCGCCCGTTTCATTTCCGGGCCGACCCCGACTGGGCGATACCCGCCCTCGAGGAAGCGGGCGTCGACGTCTGTGCGCTGGCGAACAACCACGTGCTCGACTACGAGGAAGTGGCGCTACGGGACACGATCGCCGCGCTCGACGACGCCGGAATCGCTCACGCGGGTGCGGGCGAGACGAGAGACGAAGCGCTCGAGCCGGCGGTGCGAACGATCCACCGGTCTGAGACGGATAGCGAGAGATCGCGCGCAGACGGCGACGGCGGACTCGACGCGGCGGTCGTCTCGTTTACCGACAACACGCCGGAGTACGCCGCCGACGAGGAGTCGCCGGGAACGGCCCGGATCGAAATCGACGAGTCGCGACGCGACTCGCGCAGTCGGACGCGGTCCGACGACGACGTCGACGACCCGGAGACGAGACGGCGCGTGCAGGAGGTCCTCGAGCGCGCACGCGAGACGAACCCGGACCTGCTGGTCGCCTCGCTGCACTGGGGGCCGAACATGGTCACCGAGCCGCCGGAGTCGTTCCGCGAGTTCGGCCGCTGGCTGATCGAGAACGGCGTCGACGTGATCCACGGCCACAGCGCCCACGTCTTCCAGGGGATCGAGGTTCACGAGGGCAGTCCGATCATCTACGACGCGGGCGACTTCGTCGACGACTACCGAGTCGACGAGGAGTTGCGAAACGACCGGAGCTTCCTGTTCGCCCTCGCGGTGACGCCCGACGGCCGGCCGACCGAACTCCGGTTGCACCCGACCGAGATCGACGGCTGTGCGGTCCACGAGGCCGGCCCGGAGGCCGCCGCGTGGTCCCGCGAGCGGATGCGGGAGCTATCGGCTCCGTTCGGGACCGAGTTCGACCGCGACGGTGACGCGCTGGTCCTCTCGCTCGAGGAGTGAGGGCGAGAGCCGGGTTCGCGAGGACGGAAATCGAACGCCCGACCGGGGCTCGAGCGGTGTGTCACCACGCCGTCCGGGCAGTTGACAACCCTTAAGATAGCAACTCCGCTACACCGGTGTAGTATGAAAGTGGTCGTCTCTATCGGCGGTAGCGTCCTCGTGCCCGAGCCCGGCGCGGATCGGGTGGCCGAGCACGCGGCCGTCATCGAAGACCTCATCGCGGAGGGGTGTCGGATCGGTGCCGTCGTCGGGGGCGGCGGCGTCGCTCGCGAGTATATCGGGGCCGCTCGAGACCTCGGAGCGAACGAAATCGAACTCGATCAGCTCGGGATCGACGTCACGCGACTCAACGCACGCTTGCTGATCGCCGCGCTGAGCGAAGAGTCCGTGACCGCTCCTGCGCTCAATTACGAAGAGGCGAGCGAGGCACTCCGCCGTGACGACATCTGTATCATGGGCGGGGTCGCGCCGGCGCAGACGACCGACGCGGTCGGGGCCGCCCTCGCGGAGTACATCGACGCCGACTTGCTTATCTACGCCACGAGCGTCCCCGGCGTCTACAGCGCCGATCCGAACGAGGACGACGACGCGACCAAGTACGACAGTCTCTCCGCCGCGGACCTGGTCGACGCCATCGCCGGCCTCGAGATGAACGCCGGGGCCTCGGCACCCGTCGATCTGCTGGCGGCCAAGATCATCGAGCGCTCCGGCATGCGGACGATCGTGCTCGACGGCACCGATCCCGACCGGATCGCCCGCGCCGTCCGCCACGGCGATCACGAGGGGACGGACATCGTTCCGGAGGGTGCCGGCGCGGAACCGACCTACTGGGCGGCCGACGAACGATGAGTGCCGACGGAAACGCCGACGGAGAAACCGAAGACGTGGCGGAGTCGGCCGCTATCAGTCCCTATACGCTCCAGAGCGACGAGGCGAGCGAGACGCGACACGCGTTCTGGGCCGATACGGTCGCCGACCGAGTGGAAGAGCGGAATCCCGAAGCGCCGATCGTCGTCAAGGGCGGCATCTCGCCCTCCGGAGTTCCGCACCTCGGTAACGTCAACGAGATCATGCGCGGCTACTTCGTCGCCGAAGTGTTGCGCGACCGGGGCCACGAGGTCAGGCAGGTCTTCACCGCCGACGACCGCGACCCCCTCCGGAAGCTCCCGCGGACTCTCTGTGACCTCGAGGGGAACCTCGTCGATCTCGGCGAGGTCGACGCCGGCGCGCTCGGCCGCAACCTCGGCGCGCCCTACACCGACATCCCGGACCCCTTCGGCTGCTGTGACTCCTACGGCGACCACTTCTCGACGATCATCCAGGACAGCGCCGACGCCGTCGACGTGCCGATCGACCTCGTCTCGAACACGGAGCTCTACGAGTCCGGCGAGTTCGAGGACGTGACGCGCTTCGTCCTCGAGCACCGGGAGCGCGCACGCGAGGTCCTCTCGAAGTATCAGGACACGGTCGACGAGAACGGTGATTACGTGCCGTTCAACCCGATCTGTGAGGAGTGCGGGAAGATCACCGAGACGGTGACGAGCGTCGATCTGGATGGGGAGGCGCAAAGCGCCTCGGACGATCGAGCGGGGAGCGAAGCGACCCGCGAGACAGAGCCGACCGTCGACTACCGCTGTACCGACATGGACGCCGGCGACCAGACGATCGACGGCTGCGGCCACGAGGGCACCGCGACGCTTCGCGAGGGGAAACTCCCCTGGCGCTTCGAGTGGCCCGCCCAATGGCAGCTCCTCGGCGTCGACTTCGAACCCTTCGGCAAGGACCACGCCGAGGGCTCCTGGCCCAGCGGACAGGACGTCGCGCGCACCGTCCTCGAGATCGAGCCGCCGGTCCCGATGGTCTACGAGTGGTTCACGCTCGAGGGCGAGCCGTTCTCCTCCTCCGAGGGGAACGTGATTCTGGTCTCGGACGTCCTCGAACTGCTCGAGCCGGAGGTCCTGCGCTACTTCTTCGCGAAGGACCCCGCGAAGGCCCGGGACTTCAGCATCGAGCGATTGGACCAGCTGGTCGATGAGTTCGACCGGCTCGAGGCGACCTATTTCGGCGAGATCGATGCCAGCGAGGACGAGCAGGCGTTCGCCGAGCGCGTCTACCCGTTCGTGGTCGAGGAGCCGCGCGAAGAGCGGATTCGGCTTCCCTACACCTTCGCCGCGGTGCTCGGGATGACCGATGACCCCGACCTGCGCGAGGAGATCGCCCGCCGTGAAGGACACATTCCCGACGACGCGCCGGAGTGGGCCGTCGAGGGTGCCCTAGAGCGGGTCGAACAGGCCCGCAATTGGGCGCGCCGGACGGGCAACGAGTTCGATTACGAGCTCAAGCGAACCGAGATTCCGGATCACGAGTTCGATGCCGACACCGAGGCCGCGCTCGCGGAACTGGCCGATTTCATCGAGGAGGGCCACGATCCCGAGGACATTCAGGGTGAGATCTACGAGGCCGCAAAGCGCAACAATGTCGACGTCGGCGACTTCTTCGGGGCCGGATACCGGCTGTTCTTCGACGAGGAGCAGGGCCCGAAGCTCGGGCCGTTCCTCGCGAAGGTCGACCGGGAGTTCGTCGTCGGGCGACTGCGCCGGGAGCGCTGAGCGGGACCGAACGGCCGGCCGAATAGACAAAAGTCATTTGAGAACGCCGCCCGGAGATAGTATCGATGGATCACGGCTCTCTCGCTGTCGTCTCGCCGCCCGCAATCTACGGCTCTGAACTCCTCACGTGGGTTCTGATCGGGCTTCTCCTCTACTGGCTCGCGGTCGTCGGGCTCCGAAACGGGGGGTATCTCCCCGACTATATCGGGACCCAGGGGCCGATTCTCACGTTCCACACGAAACGCGGCCGGGCGCTTCTCGACCGGCTCGCGCGACCGAAGCGCTTCTGGCGGGCGTGGTCGAACTTCGGCGTCGGCATCGCGATCGTCGTGATGATCAGCATGTTCGCGGTGCTGATTCGCGTGGCGATGGTCGCTCTCTCCTCGCCACAGCCGGCGAGTTCGCCCGCTAGACAGCCCCACAACGTTCTCGTCATCCCCGGAGTCAACGACTTTCTGCCGCTGTCGGCGACGCCCGGTATCGTCTTCGGGCTGCTCGTCGGACTCGTCGTCCACGAGGGTGGCCACGGACTGCTCTGTCGCGTTGAGGACATCGATATCGACTCGATGGGGGTCGCGATGCTCGCGTTCCTCCCCATCGGTGCGTTCGTCGAACCGGACCAGGAGAGCAGCAAGTCGGCCTCGCGGGGCGGCCAGACGCGGATGTTCGCGGCCGGCGTCACGAACAACTTCGCGATCACGCTGCTGGCCTTCGCCCTCCTGTTCGGCCCGGTCGTCGGCGCGATCGGCGTCGCGCCCGGTGCCGCCGTCGGCGGCGTCGCTCCCGACTCGCCCGCGGCCGACGCCGGAATCGAGCCGAACGACCGTATTACGGCGATCAACGGCACTGCAGTCGAGGGCAACGACGACCTCGCGAACCGGCTCGAGGCCGTCGACGGCGAGCAGGTGAGCGTCGAACTCAACGGCGAGCGCACGGAGACCGTCGATCGGTCGCTGCTCGTGACGACGGCGCTGGAAAACGGACCGACGGGGCTCGCCGTCGGTGACAAGATCCGCGCGGTCGACGGCCGGACCGTCGCGACCGAACGCGGCTTCTACGATGCCGTCGGCGACAGCGAGCGGGTCACGCTGACGATCGAGCCCGCGGACGGCGACGATCGGATCGAGCGCGAGGTGACCGTCGGCGCGGCGGTGACCGTCGCCGCAGACGGCCCCCTCGAGCGCGAGACGGGCCCGACCGACGAGACCTTCGTCATTACCCGCTTCGACGGCGAACGGGTACAGAACTACGAGGATCTCGCCGCCCTGCTCGAGGACAGCGAGCCCGACCAGCAGGTCGAGGTCGCGGGGTACGTCGGCGACGAACGCGAGACGTACACAGTCACGCTCGACGAGCATCCGCGATCCGATAGCGGGTTCCTCGGGATTCAAGGTCATCAGGGGATGTCCGGCGTCGCGGTGAACGATATCGGCGTGCAGCTCTATCCCGCGAGCGAGTATCTGGGACTGCTCGGCGGCGACGGCGAGACGCGGTTCGGTCCGATCACCGGGAGCTTCCTCGGGAAGATCGGAATCGCGCTCATGTTGCCGGTTATCGGCGTCAGCGGTGCGATGCCGTTCAATTTCGCCGGCTTCACCGGCGGGATTCAGAACTTCTACGAAGTCCAGGGGATGCTCGGTGCACTCGGAGACGGGACCGTCTTCCTCCTCGCGAACCTGCTGTTCTGGACCGGCTGGATCAACGTCCAACTGGGCTTTTTCAACTGCATCCCGGCGTTCCCGCTCGACGGCGGCCACATCCTCCGGACGAGCACCGAAGCGATCGTCTCTCGGCTACCGGTCGACGCGACCCGCGGAATGGTCCGCATGGTAACGACGGCGATCGGGGTGACGATGCTCGTGAGCTTCGTCCTCCTGCTGTTCGGCCCGCAACTGCTGGGCTGAGAATCGGCTCCAGCGGCGGCTTACGAGTCGTCGGGATCGATCCCGTGGCGGTCGTAAAATTCCTCGGGCGTCTCCTCGATGCGTTCGAACTCGGTCTCGAAGTAGTGTTCGTAGTGGCGCACGACCTGTTCGACGACCCATCGGCTGAACTCCTCGTCGAAACACCACTCTCCCTCCATCTCCGGGATTTCGAACCGATCGTCCGTCGAGAAGGCCGCGTAGACGTGAAAAAAGCCGAGGATGACGTCCGCGAAGTCCCGGGCCTTCTCCGAGCCGCTCTCGCGGCGCTCCTCGAGTTCCGCGCGCCCGTCGTCCGTGAGCTCGAAGTACTTCCGGTCGGGTTCGTCCTCGCGCTCGATGCGCTCGGCCCAGCCCTTCTCCTCGAACTTGTAGAGGATCGGATAGACCGACCCGTAGGACGGCTCCCAGTGACCGCCGCTGATCTCGCGGATCTCCTTGAGAATCTCGTAGCCGTACCGGGGCTTCTCCTCGAGGAGTTCGAGGACGAGATAGGCGATGAGTCCTTTCGGCGGCCCACTTTTCCGCATACGGCTGGTCCGTTAAACGGATAGACGTAAAGCGTTTCGGTCACGTCCGAACACGGCGAACTGGCGAGCAGCGACGAGTTCGGCGATCCGCCGGACGACGGACCGACACCGGTAGCGCCAGCGGATCGGGGCGAAACCCGGTCCTTCTTAGCGGTCCCGTCCCAACCCGCGAGTATGGAACGACGGCGACCACCACAGACCGACGAGGGCTGGTACGTCCTGCACGACTTCCGGTCGATCGACTGGGACGCCTGGCGATCGGCTCCCGAACGGCGGCGCTCGCAGGCGATCGACGAGGGAATCGACTACCTCGCGTCCGCCGAGGCTGTCGACGACGCCGACGCAGGCGAATCGGCCACGTTCTCCGTGCTGGGCCACAAGGCCGACCTGCTCGTCCTCCATCTCCGGCCGACGCTCTCCGACATCGACACGCTCGAGCGGCGGTTCGAACACACCGCCCTCGCCGAGTTCACCGAGCGGGCCGACTCCTACCTCTCGGTGACGGAGGTCTCTGGCTACATGTCCGAGGACTACTTCGACGAGGACAGCGAGGTCGAGGACACCGGTCTCGAGCGCTATATCGAGTCCCGGCTTGAGCCCGAGATTCCGGACAGCGAGTTCGTGACGTTCTACCCGATGGACAAGCGCCGCGGCCCGGAAGACAACTGGTACGACCTGCCCTTCGACGAGCGCGCGGAGCACCTCTCCTCCCACGGCGACATCGGGCGAGACTACGCCGGTCGCGTCACCCAGATCATCTCCGGCAGCATCGGCCTCGACGACTTCGAGTGGGGCGTGACCCTGTTCGGGGACGACCCCACCGACGTGAAGGAACTGCTCTACGAGATGCGCTTCGACCCCTCGAGCTCCCGCTTCGCCGAGTTCGGTCGGTTCCTCTCCGGCCGCCGGTTCCCGCCCGAAAACCTCGGGGCCTTCCTCGCCGGCGAGACGATTCCCCAGGAGGACGAGGGACACGGCGGTCACGGCCACGCCCACGCGGGTGGCGACGCCGAGGGACATCATCACGGCGATTCCGACGGTCATCACCACGGTAGCGACGCGGAGTCGGGTAGTCACGGCGACGAGGGCGGCTCCGATGGCCCGCACGACGATGACGACGAAGACCTGCGCAGCGAACTCGAGGACATCGGCGTCTACGCGGGCCAGCCCCACGGCGAGGACGTCCACGCGGTCGTTCTCTACTCCGCTGCCGATCCCGACGAACTGTTCGAGGAGGTCGACGGCCTCCGTGGGAACTTCGATCACTACGATACGCACGTGAAGACGGCGGTCTACGAGCCGCGCGAGGCGGCGAAGCTGCCTCGGGATGACGAGCGGGGAACCCGTGAGGGCGAGGGCGGCGACGGTGCTGAGACCGCGGTCGTCAGCCTCTGGGACACCGAACGCGCCGCGAGCACGGCGGCTGGGTTCCTCGCTGATCTCCCCGAAATCGTTCGGCAGGCGGGCGACGACGATAGCGACTCCTGGGGAACGATGGGGATGTTCTACACCGTCAAGCCGGACCGCCGCGGGGACTTCGTCGGGACCTTCGAGGACGTCGGCGGGGTACTCGCCGACATGGACGGTCACCGCAAGACCGACCTGCTGGTCAACCGCGAGGACGAGAACGACATGTTCATCGCCAGTCGCTGGGACGCCCGCGAGGACGCCATGCAGTTCTTCCGCAGCGACGCCTTCTCGGAGACCGTCGAGTTCGGTCGGGACGTCCTCGCGGACCGACCGCGACACGTCTTCCTGGCCTGATCGTCCGATTCATCGCGTCGCTTTTCTCCGCATCCGTTTTCGAGACGAGTCCGCGTTCGGCGACTGCGAGAGACCGCTATCTCGATTCGTCGTAGAAGAAATAGGCAGCGATCCCGGCCAGCCCGAACGCGAGCGTCACGAATGGCCACCTGCCGGCGTCACGATCCGTCGCGAACGCGTGGATGGCCACGACGATCGCGAAGCCGGCGTGAGCGACGAGCGTTGCGGCGAGAAACGCCTGTCCGTCCATTACTCGAGTGATGCGACGCCCCGACAAAAGCCGTTACGAAGGCGATCGTCGGAACGACTGGTCGGACGAGTAGTGCGGTGGCCGGAAGGCGGCTCACCGCGACCGCGGTGAGTCGCCCGACTCGGGGAAGGGCAGGCGCTCGCCCGAAAGTAGCCGTTAGACCGTCCGATCGAGGGGGCCGATAACTGATCGAACGAGCGGCTAGGGGAGTGAGAGAACGGCGGAGGGGTTTCGATGACGTTTGCGAGCGACGAACCACCGAAAACACTACTGGCTCCCGGCACGCGAAGAACGCGGCGCAGAAGGTCGTTAATCGAAATCGTGATCCGGATCGTCTTCGACTTTGCGCTTCATCGACTCGCGACGGGACTTGGCGTCGCGGCCGGTCGCCTCGAGCAGGAAGTCGTTTTTCGCGTCCACGGCTTCGCCGGCGGCCTCGAGTTCGTCGGGACCGAGTTCGGTGGGGTCGCGCTCGTGGAACTCGACGCCGAGTTTGTCCTTCTTGCCGGAGTATTCGACGGTTCCAGCGACGATTTTCTCGAAGACGGGGTTGTCGGGCTCGCCGATGACGTAGAGGTCGCTCCCTTTGTACTCCTGTGTGGTGGTGATGGGACCGAAGTAGTCCTCGATCGTCTCCTCCATGTCTGGGATTCGTTCCTCGAGATATTCGCCGCGACGCATCTTGTACTCCTTCATGGCTCGAAGAAACACGGCGGAGTGTTTACCTCTTTTCATAGCCGACGTTTCGGGTGTCTGATGGGTCCTCGAGCGCGGAGACCGCCGATGCCGACCGCTGGCGGTGGGGGTCGGATCGGCAGCGAGCGGGCGTTTCGGAGAGTGGGGCTCCGGAGAACGGTCGAACGCGCGGAGATCGCACAGAGAACGTGCGGGGCCGGCGACCGCGTCCCCACCGGCTCCTACCGTCGCTCGCGCTCGCTCAAGTATCCCTTCCGGCAGTCGGGACAGATGTCGCCGCTGCGAAGCGATCCGCGATCGCCGGCGGCGACATAGTCACACCGGGGACAGTGGAACTCGGTCGGGACGTCGTCGTCGGGCGCGTCGCCGCTCTCGGCGGGCGTCGGCGCGGCCGCAGCGCGCTCGATCCCGGTCTCCGGACCGGGGTCGGAATCGGTCGTGGGCGCGGAATCGCTCCGGGCATCGGCCGGGGAATCGGCGGTCACCGACCGAGCGTCGGTCGCGGCCGCAGTCGCACCGTCGAGACTGCCGTCGTTACCGGTTTCGACGCTTCCCTCGGAGCCGTCGCTCTCGAGGAGGACGGCGTCATCGTCGATCGCGTTCGGATCGGGACCGTCAGTGTCGGCCGCCAGCTCGTCGTCGGCCGGCTCGTCCGGCCAGTCGGTCGGGTCGGATTCGTCGACCGGCGGGCCGACGTCGTCCGAGTCGGGCCACTCGCCGTGGTCGCGGTCCTGGTCCCGGTCGGTCGAGGGCTCGTCCTCGAGAATCTCGCCGTCGTCGGTGACGGGGTCGCCGTTTTCGTCAGTCGGGAGATCGATATCGTCCGCGTCGCCGTCGGCGTCGACACCGGCCGGCGTCCCAGTGGTCGCCGCCTCCGGGTTCGAATCGGGTGGGCTCGCCGTCGGATTCGGGGACGGCTCCGACGCCGGCGTCTCCGTCTCGAGCGCGTCCGACGCGGTGTCGTCGGCGTCGATGAGTTCGGCGTCGTCGGCGTCGATGAGTTCGGCGTCGTCGGCGTCGATGAGTTCGGCGTCGTCGGCGTCGATGAGTTCGGCGTCGTCGCCGTCGGCCGTCTCGGCGATATCGCCCGTGTCGACGAATTCGGGATCCGAGGCGGGCGCCGTCTCGGCGGCGTCGGACTCGAGTGATGGTTCGGGCGGTTCGGTAGCGGGCTCGTCGGGGGACGAGTCGGCGGCCGTCCCAGCGGTGAGGCTGGTCACTTCGGTGTTCTCGCTGATGACGGATCGCTCGCCACAGCGGAGACACTCCTCGTACTCCTGGACGGTAACGACGACTTCGCTCCCCCGTTCTTCGCGCTCGCGTTCGACTTCGGACTCACCGAAGTCGTGTCCGAGCAGCGAACATCGCAGGGCCATTGTCCCACCGTACCGACCCAGCACACAAAAAACGTACTGCCTGATAGTCACGGATTTGTGACAGTAACGCGAGCGATCCGATCGGCGACGTCGCGACGGATACAGGTGACGGCCCGTCCGGTCGGTATCGGGAGCGGGGAAACAGGGATCGCACAGCGTGGATGGAACGACAAACGTCAAATCCCGGGTGGTCGAATGAAGAGACAGATGAGAGCAAAGCGGGAGTACCGGAACCGTGAGGGGACGGAGGTGGCGGTACTCGACGCGCTGGTCGACCGCGCCGACGACGGGATGACCGTCTTCGAGCTTCGCGCGGCCGTCGAGGTCGACATCGACGAACTCGAGGACGCCCTCTCGACGCTGAAGGAAGACGACCTGATCGTCGTCGACTCGGGTTCGGAGACGGTGATCAAGCCCGCCGAGCGCGTGGTTCCCGATACTCCGACCGAGGGTGAGGAGGAGCAATCGATCGGGGACTGGCTCCGCGAGCGACTGCCTTTTTGAATCGAAACGCCTGATACGCTCAGGCCCCAGGGGATACGCATGACCGTCATCGAGTCTATCCACGAGGATCACGGTGCCACGTTCGGCGAGCGCGCTGACCGACGGATCGTCGAACACTACGGACGGCCGGAGCGCACCCATCGAGCGGTTCGCAACGGCGTCGGCCTGCTCGAGCAGGCCTACGGCGTGATCGTCGTGGAGGGTGACGACCGCGTCGAATACGTCGATAACGTCGTCTCGAACCGCGTCCCAGCGGCGGACGGGAAGGGGTGTTACGCGCTCGTGCTCGATCCCCAGGGCGGGATCGATGTAGAACTCTACATCTATAACGCGGGCGAGCGGCTCCTGCTCTTCACTCAACCCGAGACCGCCGAGCCCCTCGCCGAGGAGTGGGCCGAGAAGGTGTTCATTCAGGACGTCGACATCCGCGTCGCGACCGACGACTACGCGATCTTCGGCATTCACGGCCCGCAGGCGACCGAGAAGGTCGCGAGCGTTCTCAACGGTGCCGGCTCGCCCGACGAGCGGTACTCCTTCGTCCGCGGGACGATGGGCGACGAGGGCGTCTCCGTCATCCGGACCGACGCGCTCACCGGCGAGGAGAGCTACGAAGTGATCTGTGCGGCCGACGACGCCGCTGCCGTCCACGATACGCTACTCAATCAGGGGCTGAACGCCGCTCCCTTCGGCTACCGGACCGTCGAGAGCCTCGCGCTCGAGGCCGGATCGCCGCTGTTCCACACCGAACTCGAGGGGACGCTCCCGAACGTGCTCGGCCTACGGAACGCACTGGACTTCGAGAAGGGCTGTTACGTCGGCCAGGAGGTCGTCTCCCGCGTCGAGAACCGCGGCCAGCCGAGCCGTCGACTCGTCGGACTCACCCTCGAGGGCGAGGCCGTGCCCGAATCCGGCGCGGCCGTCTTCGACGGCGATGCGTCGGTCGGCGAGGTGACCCGCGCCGGCCAGAGCCCGATGCTCGGGGACGTCATCGCGCTCGCGATCGTCGACTACGACCTCGACAGCGACGAGCTGACGGTTCGAGTCGACGGCGAAGAGGTGGCTACGACTCGCACCGAACTGCCGTTCGTCGACGGATCGGACCGGTCCGATCGGCTGCCAGACTATCAGTAGGGTGCGTATCGGTCGGTCTGTGGCTCCCGTCGAGTGACCGTCGAGAAATCGGCGTCAGCTCCCGGGGTCCTTTATCGCGGGTAATCCCGCCGTCACTAATCGGCGGAGCAACACGACGATCCCGTTCTCGAGGCCGCGGGCGAAGATCGCTTGCTCTTTCGCGTTCCCACCGGCGGCGTTCGGATAGTAGGATCCGATCAGCAGCGTCTCCCGGTCGACGAGCAGGATCCGACTGATCGCGACTTCGTCGTCGCTCTCGATTCCGGTGAGCCAGTCGAGACCGGTCTCGAACACGCGGGTATTGGGCAGTTCCGTCCCGAGCGCCGCCGTGATCGCGTCCGTCTGCCCGCCCAGAATCATCGAGAGCTCTCGATCGACCGCCTCCTGCAGGCCGTCGAACAGCGTCTCGGACAGAATGTCCTCGTCGACGACGAGGAACGCGATCTCGGACTCCGCCTCGTCGATGAGTTCGATCGTTCGCGACTCGATCGCTTCGTGACCGGTGAGCGACCAGACCTCCTGGACGTGTTCGTTCTCCTCGACGTCCTGAACCTCCGTGTTCTTGAGATGCGTCTCGAGCGTTTCGATCCGGTTGTCGTACTTCTGTCGAAGGGTCTGCGTCGCCTCGTCGATGTCGACGGCGCGGTACACCTGCGGACTCGTGTGCTGCACTTCGACCAGTCCCTGGGACTCGAGGACGCGAATGGCGTCGTACACTCTCGTCCGCGGGACGTCGGAGATCTCGTGTATCTCCTTTGCCGTTCCACTGGGAAGTTTGTTCAGCGCCATAAAGCAGCGCGCTTCGTACTCCTGTAGCCCGAGGTCCTGCAACAGGCTAATCGCCTCTCTGGTAGTGTCTTCCTTTGTCATGGCCCAACCACGAATTCGGATGTCCGAACACCCAAAATAGGACGTGTGGATGGAAAAGGATTCGTGTATTAGTCCCCTGTCACGAGTCGCATTTCGGGACCCTCTCCGTCTGAGAGGATTTCACTCAGATTATCACACAAGCTACTTGGGTATCGGTTCGGTATGAGTGAGTGGCGAGCCCTGTTTGGCCCAACCACGACGGGGCTCGCTGTTTTCGAGACAATCGATCCGGTTTCGTCGCTTCTATTCACGTAACCGAGAGCTCGTCTTCTCGCTCGCGACACAGTTCCAGAATCGGTCTCACTTCCGCGAAACGGTTCCCCGGTCTCACAGTGTTGGTGCGCCGATCCCACTCGATAAAGCCGTAGTCGTCTAGTTTGGGGAGGTGGACGTGGTACCGTTTGATGTGGGCCGTAGTATCACCGCCGGTCGCATCCGGCGGCTCATCGACGGAGACCGGCGACTCGTCGTCTGAACTGTGATCGACGAGCGCGAACAGGATGCGTCGCCGTTGTTCGGCCGCCAACACCTCGAATAAGAATCCATTCATTTCCGACATTTACACACTATACTCGGCCGGCAGCCTCCTTGAAGTCGAGAGATCTTCACGCTGAGATGAGTTTTTGATTAAGTGAGTGAATGAGGAGGGTAGGACGCTGGCGGACGGCAGTATACGCCGTCGGCGCTGAGCCCCGCTAATCAGATGTTCGGAGAGATAGCAGCCACGGAAACGATTCACACACCGATCGCAACGGTGGCACGCGATTGGGTGTTCATTGACTTCAGTGGCTCCTATACCGTTATATGCGCCGACCCCGAGGATCAATCCATGTCAGGAGACGTCCTCGAGCGCGAACTGTTCGATCGAGCGCCGGACGATCGGATTCGGGTCCTCGACGCCGACGGGACCGTCGTCGCCCCCGAGCTGGAGCCGGCCCTCGAGGCGGAGACGCTGCGGTCGATGTACCGGGACATGCGGTTCTCGCGGCGATTCGACGAGCGGATGATCAGTCTCCAGCGGCAGGGCCGGCTCGGAACGTACTCCTCGCTGGCGGGTCAGGAGGGGTCCCAGATCGGGTCGACGTACGCGCTGGCCGACGACGACGTGCTCTCCTTTCAGTACCGGGAACACGGCGCGCTGGTCGCGCGGGGACTCCCCTGGGAGTATCTGCTCTACTGGATGGGCCACGAGGATGGCAACGCCGCGCTGGCCGACATCGACGTCTTCCCGCTGAACATCTCGATCGCCAGCCACCTCCCCCACGCGGTCGGCTGGGCGTGGGCGGCGAAGTTGAACGGCGACGAGCGCGTGAGCGTCGTCCACTTCGGCGACGGTTCGACCTCCGAGGGGGACTTCCACGAGGCGTTGAACTTCGCGGGCGTCTTCGACACGCCGAACGTTTTCTTCTGTAACAACAATCAGTGGGCCATCTCGATCCCGCGAGAACGGCAGACCGCGAGCGCGACCATCGCACAGAAGGCGAGCGCCTACGGCTTCGAGGGCGTCCAGGTCGACGGCATGGACCCGCTCGCGACCTACGTCGTCACGGACGCGGCCCGAAAGAAGGCCCTCGATGCCGACGGCGACAGGTTGCGGCCGACGCTGATCGAGGCGGTCCAGTACCGCTACGGTGCGCACACGACGGCGGACGACCCCAGCGTCTATCGGGACGACGAGGCGGTCGAGCAGTGGCGAGAGCGAGACCCCATCGACCGCTTCGAGTCCTATCTGCGAACCGAGGGCGTCCTCGACGACGACCGGATCGAGGCGATCGAGACCGAGATCGAGGACACGCTCGAGACGCTGGTCGACCGCGCCGAGGGCGTCGTAGGCGATCCCAGCGAGATGTTCGAGTACACGTACGCCGAGCCGACCCCGCGACTCGAGGACCAGCGCGAGTCCCTCGCCGAGTTGCGGGAGCGCCACGGCGACGACGCGTTACTCGAGGACGAGTGAACGCCGGAACGAGTACATAAAGCCGGCAGTGGGACAGGCCAATGGCTACCCGGACGTCACCGCGACGTGTAGTCGATATGCAACTCGAGCAGCCGTCCCAGAGCGCATCGACGGCTTGGAACGGCACGGTGCCGAACGCAGTCGACGCGCGCGTCCTCGGGCTGGTCGTCGTGACGGCCGGCCTCGCCGCGTCGATAAACGTCCCCTACGGCGGCCTGCCGATGGCGGCCGCCGCGTTCGCGCTGCTGGCGGGCGGCGGCGTCGCCTGCCATCTGCTCGGCGAACGGAAGCTCCGGCGGCTCACCGACGACCTCGTCGAGCGGTGGAGCGCGGCCGGCGGGGAGATCGAGGCCGTCACCCGATCCTCGAACGGGATGCAGACGGAGTGGCGCGTCCACACCCCCGAAGGCGAAATCGTCATCGGCGGCATCGCACTGGTTCCGATCGCTCGCTTGTCCGTCGAGTGGCGGGGGATCGGCGACACGATGGCCGCCAGCGAGGCGGCGGCGAACATCGACCGGGTCGCCGAGAGTCTCTACCGCGAGATCTTCGAGTTCGGTTCGAATCGGTAAGCCGCCGTCCACGGAAAGGTCCGTTATTCTCACAGGAGGGTCGTAATCGGACTAGCGTCTCCGCTCTCGACCACCGTCGCGCCGGTCTCACTGCCGCCCGCGACTGCCCGCGATAGTCACTCGAACAACTCCTCGTGGCGCTGTGCCAGGTTCGTGTACTCGCCCGCGGCGAACTCGTCGAGGATTTCCCCCGCGTCGATCCCCGTCTCCTCGAGGGGCGTGATCTCGGCGGGAACGCCGCGGACGAACGACTCCGGCGGGATGGCGTACTCGTCGGGGACGACGGTCCCGGCGGCGACGATGCTCCCGCTCCCGATCGTCACGTCGGTGTTGATCGTCGCGTTGAATCCGACCAGCGCCCGCTCCTCGACGGTCGTCTCGTTGAGGACGGCCCCGTGGCCGACCATCACTTCGTCGGCGAGTCGCGACGCGTGAATCGTGGCGTTGTCCCCGACGTGCGTCTCTCGACCGATGCGGACGGGACCGATGTCGCCGCGGCAGACGACGCCGGGCCAGACGCTCGCGTCAGCGCCGATCTCGACGTCGCCGACGAGAGTCGCCTCTCGGCTCACCCGCGCCGCGTCGTCGATCGTCGGTCGATCCCCCTCGAACTCGTAGCGTCTGCTGTCGTCCATATGTTGACGGACGACGAATGCGTCCATAATACCGGATCACGATGCTCGTGACAGTCTCTCTCGAGCGGCAATCGGCCGGCCCGAATCGGAGCGGGAAGCGTTCAGATTATCGGACCTATTGAGACCACCAGATACCATCTAATGGTTTGCAAGCCCATCACTTATCCCGTGTCGAGTCGGACCACTAGCCGAACACATGACCCAGTCAGACTCCCCCATTCGAGCGATGTTCGACGTCCAGCGAACCGCAGTCAAACAGAGCCAGCAGCTGTTCAAGCAGGGAGTGGCCACCCAACGTAATGTCGACACGATGGCCCTGACCGGGCTCAAAGGTCAGGAGTCCCTCCAGCGCCAGCAACTCGAGCTCGCGCAGGCGGCGACGCACGGCTACCTCAGCGCGACGGCGGCGATGCTCCCGAGCGACGACGACCCCGAGGCCCACCGGACCATCGACGAGACCTTCGAGCAGCTGAAAACGACTCACGCGGAGGTTTACGAGGCGCTCGAGCGCGAACTCGAGCGCGGTGTCGACTCCGCCAACGAGCTCTCCGGAGAGTTCGTCGACGCGCTCGACGAGCAGACCGACCAGCTCCTCGAGATGACGGAATCCATCGAGGACCAGACGATCGAGAACGTCGACGAACTCTCGGGGCAGCTCCGCGAGCAACTCGACCAGACCCAGGAGCTGCAGGATCGGCTCGAGGACCAGCTCGAGCGCCAGACCGGTGACGTCGAGGAACTCCTCGAACGGCAGGCCGAACAGGTCGAGCAGTTCCAGCAGCAACTCGAGGAGCAGGCCGAGGCGGTCACCCAGGAGATCCCGGTACAGGGAACCGACGAGCCGCACACGAAGATCGAAACCGATCCGGAGCACACCCTCGAATCGGTCGAGGGAATCGACGCCGACACCCGCGACCAGCTCTCGGAGGCCGGCATCGCGACGATCGACGACCTCACGCGCGCCGGTCCCGAGGCCGTCGCCGAGGCCGCCGATATCTCGGAGGACCAGGCCGAGGACTGGATCGAGCAGGCCGAAGCCTAAGTCGGATCGCAGCGCGTCGTCCCCGTCCGCCCGGTATCGACGGAACGAAAGCACGGAATTCGACGCTTCTCGCGAACGTCTCCGTTCGGTTCGAGGGGCCGAGATGATTGGAGGCCGATCGGACGCCGATCAGGACTCGATCTTGTCGACGATCTCGCGGGCCTGCTCTTTCGCTTTGTCCTCGCCGACGTGCTTCTCGATCAGGACGCTGGTGACCTCCCAGTCGTCCTCCCCGTCGACCTTGCCGGTACGGACCTCGCTGCCGTCGGAGACCGACTCCGCCGGCTGCTCCGCCCAATCCGGGGTCCGTATCTCGTCGTACCGATCGGGATCGCGGAACCGAACGTGCGTGTAGTCGTCCTCCGTTTCGACTTTGTTGATGTCTGGCGTGTCGGCCATAGCGGAGACTCCGACAGCAGCGCCTCTAAATCACGACCCTGAATGTGCCTCGGTCGCGGTTTGGTCGACACGGTTGTGCCTCCTCTCGCGACCGAAACCGAACGAACCGGCAGGATTCGGCGCTGACACTATCCGAATCGGGGTCCTACGTACACCATGCTCGTCCTCGGCGACGCCCACGCGTCCGACCCCGACCGGTGTGCGACCCTGCTCGAACTCTATCGAACCCTTCAGCCCGATCGGGTGCTCCAGCTCGGCGACCTCGAGCGGTACGACCTGCCGGTACCGACGTGGTTCATCGGGGGCAACAACGAGGACTTCGACGTGATCGAGGCGCTGCGGGCGGGCGACGATCCCGAAGAAACGAACAACGTCCATCTCCTCGCGAGCACGGCGGCGACGGTCGATGGGCTCCGCGTGGCCGGTCTCTCTGGTAACTTCGCTCCGACGAAGTACGATCTGTCTCGGGGCGAACTTTCGGGTGACCGACGACGCCACTTCACTCACGAGGACATCGACCGAGCCGCCGAACTCGAGGACGTCGACGTCTTTCTCACCCACGAAGCGCCGAATGGCCTGCTGTCCTACGGCTACGATCCCGGCTGCGAGTATATCGACGACCTGCTCGAGGCGATCTCGCCCGACCTCTGTCTGGTCGGGCACCATCATCGTCACCGCGAGGCCGAGATCGCTGGTACCCGCGTCGTCAGTCTCGCCCCCGCGTGGGAGCGACACTACACGCTCGAGCCGGACACACTCGAACTGGAGAGTCACGGGCACGACCTGTCGGGAGACGACTGAAAACGAGAGAGAACAGAAGAAATGTCGCCGACGGCAGCTGCCGTCTCAGAACGTTTCGAGGTAACGGTCGAGTTCCCAGTCGGAGACGTCGACGAGGTAGTCCTCGAACTCCTGGCGCTTGGCCTCGACGAACTTCGGCCCGACGTGGTCGCCCAGCGCGTTGAAGATCGCTTCGTCTTCCTCGAGGGCGTCGACGGCTTCGCCGAGGTTCGTCGGCAGCGTGTCGATGCCGTACTCCTCGCGTTTGTCCTCGTCGAAGTCGTAGATGTTCTCTCGAACCGGGTCCGGACACTCGAGGTCCTGCTCGATGCCGTCGAGACCGGCGTGGATCATGACGGCGAGCGCGAGGTAGGGGTTACAGGACGGGTCCGGCGAGCGCAGTTCGACGCGCGAGGCCGCGGGCGTTCGCGCCGCGGGCTTGCGGATCAGCGCCGAGCGGTTGCGGTCAGACCAGGCGACGTAGACCGGTGCCTCGTAGCCGGGCACCAGGCGCTTGTAGCTGTTGACTGTCGGATTCGCGATCGCCGTGATCGCCGGCGCGTGCTCGAGGATCCCGGCCGTAAAGGCGTGGGCCTCGTCGCTCAGGTTGAACTCGTCGTCCTCGTCGTGGAAGGCGTTCTCGCCGTCCTCGGTGAACAGCGAGAGGTGCGTGTGCATCCCCGAGCCGTTGATGCGCGGGATCGGCTTGGGCATGAACGTCGCGTGGTAATCGTGTTCGGCGGCGATCGCGCGGACGACGGTGCGGAAGGTGCCGACGTTGTCGGCCGTCGTCAGGGCGTCGTCGTAGGTGAAGTTGATCTCGTGTTGCCCTTCGGCAACCTCGTGGTGGCTGGCCTCGACCTCGAAGCCCATGCTCTCGAGACCGTAGATGATGTCGCGGCGGACATCGCTCGCGAGGTCTTTCGGCGCGAGGTCGAAGTAGCCGCCGGCGTCGTTGGTCTTGGTCGTCGCGCGGCCGTCCTCGTCCTCTTCGAAGAGGAAGAATTCCGGCTCGGGTGCAGCGTTGACCGTGTAGCCCATCTCGTTGGCGCGCTCGAGGGCGTTCTTGAGAACGCGGCGCGGATCGCCTTCGAAGGGTTCGCCCGTCGAGGTATTGTAGACGTCACAGATCATGCGGGCGGAGACGCTCTCCTCCTTCTGGCGCCACGGGAGAATGGCGAAGGTATCCGGATCGGGCTTGAGCCGCATGTCCGATTCCTGAATGCGAACGAAGCCTTCGATAGAAGAACCGTCGAAGTAGATGCCCTCAGTAAATGCCTTTTCGGCCTGTCGAGCCGGCACGGAGACGTTCTTGACTGTTCCCAGAATGTCGGTAAACTGCAGTCGGAGGAAGTCGACGTCTTGCTCCTCGATCTCGTCTAATACCGCCTGTTCGGTGTCAGTAAGGTTGCCGCTTGTCATTTTTCTCGTCGTGCTATCCTCGTAACTCTGCTATTAAAACCCTACTGTTCCGTGCAAATCTTCTCTCACCCACCCCAAACTGAATATTCGTAAAGTTCTAAAGGCTTCAATGAGAGGATAGATGTGATGACGTACGAAAATCTCGATGCAAAACTAGTGAATGCACTTCTCGGCGACGGCCGAGCGAGCCTGCGGAGCCTCGCCGAGGACCTCGACGTCTCCGTCACGACCGTCTCGAACCACCTCTCCAATCTCGAGGACGAGGGCGTGATCGAGGGCTACACGCCGACGGTCGATTACGATGCGGTCGGCTACGACGTGACCGCCGTGATCCAGCTACAGGTCGAGGGGAACGCCCTGCCCGACGTCACCGATACGCTTCGCGAGCACCGCCAGATGACCAGCGTCTACGAGGTTACCGGCGACTACGACGTCATCGCCATCGGCAAGTTCGAGGACACCGACGGGATGAACGACCAGATCAAACAGCTGCTGACCGACCCCGATATCAAGGCCTCGAACACCAGCGTCGTTCTCAACGCCGTCAGCGAGAACGAGCAGTTCGAACTCGAGGTCACCGATAACTGATACTGCGGTTCGTTCGATAGCGGCTGGTTCGTCGGGAGCGTGCACCCCGGTCAGTTTGCGCCGTTGACGAGCCCCAACTCAATCACTCGGTTCCGTCCACCAGCGCGTCGGCTGCCGCCTCCCGGTCGCCCGCCTGGGCGGTCCACAGCGTCGCGTACTGTCCGCTCGCCTCGAGCAACTCCTCGTGGCTTCCCCGCTCGACTATCCGACCGTCTTCGAGGACGAGGATGGTGTCTGCGTCTCGAATCGTCGAGAGGCGGTGTGCGATCACGAGCGTCGTGCGGTCCTCGGTGAGCCGGTCGATCGAGCGCTGGATCTGCAGTTCGGTCTTCGTGTCGACGGCGCTGGTCGCCTCGTCGAGAATCAACACCGCGGGATCGGTGAGGACCGCTCGAGCGAGCGCGATCCGCTGGCGCTGGCCGCCCGAGAGCTTGACCCCCTCTTCGCCGACGCGGGTCTCGTAGCCGTCCGGCAGCGTCGCGATAAACTCGTGGGCTCGAGCCGCCGTCGCGGCCTCCCGAACCGCCTCCTCGGATGCCTCGAAGTGTCCGTACCGGATATTGTCGGTGATGGTGCCGTCGAAGAGGAACGTGTCCTGACTCACGTAGCCGACCGCCGACCGGAGATCTGCGAGCGCCACGTTGCGGACGTCGTGACCGTCGATCCGGATCGATCCGTCCCGGACGTCGTACAGTCGAAGCAGGAGTTTGAGCAGCGTGGACTTTCCGGCTCCCGTCGGGCCGACGAAGGCGACCGTCTCTCCCGGCGCGGCCTCGAAGGAGACGTCCTCGAGGACCGGCTCCTCGAACGCCGTCTCGCCGGCGTCCGCGTTCCGCGTCGCGCTATCGTCGTAGCTGAACGTGACGTCCTCGTACTCGACCCGTCCCTCGACGGGATCGATGGCCGCGGGGGCGTCCGCATCCGCAATGTGGACGGGAATGTCCATCAGTCCGAACACGCGCTCGCTCGAGGCCTTGGCGTTCTCGTACTGGTCGACGATGTTCGAGACCTCGGCCAGCGGGGCGACGATCCGCTGGGTCATGAAGAGGAAGACGACGAAGTCACCGACTGAGAGCGAGCCCGTCAACGGGCCGGGCGCAGTGCCGGTCGTCAGCCAGAGGCCGCCGACGAAGAAGGTGCCCGCGAAGGCCAGTCCGGCGAGCAACTCCATTCCCGGCCGGTAGAAGTAGGAGAGTCGAAGGACGGCCATCGTGTCCTCGTAGAGCCGGCGCGAGGCCTGACGGACGCGGTCGATCTCGTACGCCTCGCTGTTGGTCGTCTTCGTCAGGGCGACGCCGGAGAGGCTGTTCTCGAGGCGGGTATTGAGCCAGCCCACGGCGGAGCGCTGGCGGACGTACCGCGGTTCGACGACGCGCATGAACCAGATCGTAAAGCCGACCATCGCCGGGATCGCGACGAGGGTGACGATCGCGAGCTGCCAGTTGAGGTAGAACAGCACCCCGGCGATCCCGCCGACCATCACCAGCAGCCGCGCGGAGTTCATCAGGGCGTTGTCGAGGAACATCTCGAGGTTCTGGGTATCGTTGTTGAGGACGGCCATGACCTCGCCGGTCTCCTTGTCGTCGAAGAAGGTCATGTCCAGCCGCTGCATCTTCTCGAAGGAGTCGACGCGCACGGCGTGCATCACGCCGTGGGCGAACAGGTTGGCGGTGACGCCGTAGATCCACGTGAAGAGCGCGACGACGAGAAACGAGGCGGCGATGGTGACGATCGTAAATCGGAACTGCGCCAGCTGCTCGGTCGGCAGCCACGCGTTCGGCACGATCGGCAGTTCGAACGCGCTCTCACCGACGAAGATCGCGTCGATCGCGACGCCGAGCAACAGCGGCGGGACGAGGCTCGCCATCCGCGCGACGAAGTTGGCGACCATCCCCGCCGAAAACCAGCCCAGTCGACCGGGCGCGTACTCGCGAAACAGCCTCGAGAGCGGCCGATCGACGTCCTCCCGGTAGGCGTCGAACGGCGTCTCGTCCTCGTGAGAACTCACTGCCGAGCCGGTACCGTTTCGATCCGTAAACCAAACACGGTTTCGGGCGACGAGAACAGCCGTTCGTGACGGAACCAGCCAGCACAAACTCACAAAACATCGCGATCGGATCGGCTATTCGAATCAGAATGCGGGTAGTCGTCCGACGACTGCTTTGTCCGCTCACTGCGAGCGGGCTACTACTCGAACCCCTCTCCGACGGGCATCGGCGAGTGAGCGGTTCGGAGAACCCGAACGGCGCGGTTCGGAACGAGCGAAGCGAGTGAGAACCGCGTGAATGCGAACGGGGAACGGAGTGACCCGTGAGCGGCGCCGTTCACCGAGCGCGGCGAAGCTGCGTTCGGGCCGACGACCGATGTGGAGACCCGCTACGCGGGTCGGAACGGAGGGAGGAGTGCTTTTATACTAAATTTTGCCGAGGGCCAGCTTCGCTGGCCCGTAGAGCAAAATTTAGTCTCACATCATGCCGCCCATGCCGCCGCCCATGCCGCCCATGCCGCCGGGCGCACCGCCGGGACCGCCGGCCTCGTCGTCGCCCTTGTCGGTCGACAGATCGCCGGCGGAGATGATGTCGTCGATTTTGAGCACGAGGTTGGCCGCTTCGGCGGCGGAGGTGACGGCCTGTTCCTTGGCGTGGGCCGGTTCGACGACGCCGGCCTCGAACGTGTCCTCGACGTCGCCCGAGAAGACGTTCAGACCGGCCGTGATCTGGCCGTCGTCGTGGGCCGCACGCAGGTCGACCAGCGTGTCGATCGAGTCGAGACCCGCGTTCCCAGCGAGGACGCGCGGGACGAGCTCGAGCGAGTCGGCGAACGCCTCGACGGCCAGCTGCTCGCGGCCGGAGACGGAGTCGGCGAAGTCGCGGAGTCGGGATGCGAGTTCGACCTCGATCGCACCGCCGCCCGCGAGGACGCGGCCGTCGGAGACGGTCTGTGCGACGACGTCGAGCGCGTCGTTGACGCCGCGCTCGAGTTCGTCGACGACGTGGTCGGTCGAACCGCGAAGGAGGAGGGTGACGCCGTGGGCGTCCTCGCCCTCGACGTAGAACAGCTCGTCTTCCTCGTCGCGGGTGACGTCACCGAAGCCGAGGTCGTCGGCGGTCGCGCCCTCGAGGTCAGAGACGATCGACGCGCCGACGACCTCTTGGAGGAACTCGAGGTCGGACTTCTTGGCGCGGCGGACGGCGAGGATGCCCTCTTTGGCGAGGTAGTGCTGGGCGAGGTCGTCGATGCCCTTCTGGCAGAAGACGACGTCAGCACCGAGGTCGGCGATTGCGTCGACCTTCTCGCGGAGCTGTTTCTCCTCGCGGTCGAGGAACTTCTGGAGCTGATCGGGGTCGGTGACGGAGACTTCGGTGTCGACGTCGGTCTCCTCGACCTCGATGGCCTCGTTCAGCAGCAGAATGTCGGCGTCTTCCGCCGAGCGGGGCATGTTGTCGTGGACGGGGTCCTTGTCGATGATGCCGCCCTCGAGGAGGTCGGACTCGCCGGCGCTGCGGCCGGTCTGGGTCTCGATGTTGAGGAACTCGAGGTCGACGACGTTGTCGCCGTTCTCGTCCTCGACGGTGACCTGGCGGATGGCCTCGACGATCAGCTGGGCGAGGTGCTCCTTGTTGACCTCGGTGCCCTTGCCGGTCATCGAAGTCTCGGCGGTCTTCCGGAGCAGATCCTCGTCGCTCGTGTCGATATCGGTCGCGATGTCGTCGATCTCCTCGCGGGCCTGCTCGCTCGCGAGGTGGAAGCCCTTGATAATCGCCGTCGGGTGGATGTCCTGCTCGAGGAGGTCCTCGGCGTTCTTGAGGAGTTCGCCCGCGATCGCGACGGCCGTCGTGGTGCCGTCGCCAGCTTCGTCTTCCTGGGTCTCGGCGACCTCGATGATCATCTCGGCCGTCGGGTTGTCGATGTCCATCTCCTTGAGGATGGTGACGCCGTCGTTGGTGATCGTCACCGATCCCATGGAGTCGACGAGCATCTTGTCCATGCCCTTCGGACCGAGCGTCGACTGGACGGCTTCAGCGACCGCACGGGCGGCGCTGATGTTGTAATCCTGCGCGTCCTTGTCCTTGACGCGCTGGGAGTCCTCGCTCATTACGATCATCGGCTGCCCCTGCTGCATTCGCTGACTCATAGTCGAGTGGTTGATTGATTGTGATTCTACATAAAGTTTTCCGAATCTGGTCGAACGACGCCGGCAGTATGAGGCACGGTTTGGCGACGAAAAACGCCGTAGTGCGGGGCGACCGCCTCGGATTCAGCCGCCAAATTTCGTCCGTCATACATTCTCAGTCGAACAGGGGCACGGTGCTTTTATATATGAAGACGATGTGGCGGCGGCCGTCAGTCCCCGATCGCCGCGCTCGTCGGCGGAAGCACCGTCCTCGCCGACCCGACAACGAGCGATTTGTTCCGCCGAAACAGTTCCCAGTCGCGTATAGATCGACCGCCCGAGCCGGAACTCGAACCCGAGTCAACACAACAGAAGGGTTATCCCGGTAGTCACGTATTACCACTCGAGCAATGGACGACTCCCCGTCCTTCACCGAATCGTTCGACGACCCGCGAATTACCTCCCAGTTCTGTCGCCGGCTCTCCGGCACCGCCGGCGACCTCGTTCTCCTCGGCGTCGTCCACGACCATCCCGCGAGTATCGCGCGCGTCGAACGCGTCCTCGAGCGTGTCGAACCGGAGACGCTTGCGCTCGAACTTCCGCCCGTCGCGTTACCGCTGTATCGCGTGTACGCGCACAAGAACGACGCGGACGAGCCGGTATCGCCGCGGTTCGGCGGCGAAATGAGCGCCGCGATCCGCGCCGTCCCCGACGCCGATCCCGTCGGCATCGACGCGCCGAACGTCTCCTTTCTGCGACGGCTCGTGCGGCGATTGGTCGCCGACCGCGTCTCGCCCGGGACGGCCCGGCGCGTCCTCTCGAGCGTCGGCGGCGCGACCCGCGAGGCGCTGGCCTGTCGGGTCGCCGCGACGCTGACCCACGCGACCTCGATGACCGTCGTCCCCGGCGATCGGGTCGAGTACGACTGTGAGCCCGACGATCCACCGGCCCGGCAGGCCGCTCACGAGCGCTCCCACGTCGCGGGCGTGCAGGCGCTGCTGGGCAGCGTCGAGACGGACGGCTCCGCGTTGGCCTACCGGGACGACACGCGCGAACACTGCATGATCGAGCGCCTCGAGGAGATCCGAGCGGAGCCGGGCGACGTCGTCGCCGTGGTCGGCGTCGATCACCTCGAGCGACTCTCGACGGCGCTCTCGGCGTAGACCGAGACGGGCACAGGAGAGAGCGATGCCTTCTCGCAGCGACAGAAATGGACCGATAGTCAGCGCCGTGCAGGCGGTTCGATCAGGATTTCGCCGTCGCCCCTGACCGTGACGTGGTGACCGTCGACGACGAAGGCGAGCGTCCCGCCGGTTCGCGGCGTGCCGTCGTGGCGCGGTCGGAAGAGTTCGTTCAAGGCGTCCGGATCGACGGTATCGTACAGCGAGAGGCGGCTGTCGGTCACGTCGACGCCCATGCAGTCGGCCAGCGCGTGGACGACGGTGGTACTGAGCGTCGCCGGCCCGTTCGGGTCGTGCGTGGCACGATACAGGGATGGAGAGCGGGACTGCGAGGCGGGGGGAGCGTATCCGTTCATAACTGTTCGTCGCTTCCCACTCTCTGCTTCGAGACTAAAAGCGTAATCGTTCATTACTGGCCGAACCCGTCGGATCGAACGGGTATAATACTAACTTTTGAAGAAATTCTCGAATTATAACAGGTGGGATCGGCGGGGGTCAGGTCAGTTCGGCCGCGTCGCGGAAAACGCACCAGCGGCTCGGCCGCATCGTCGATTGACGGCCCGCTCGAGCCCCCGTCACTGCCGCAATCCGGAAATACAGTTCCAGCAGTACGTGAACGTCTGATCGGCCTCGTTTCGCGCCCCGCAGTGCGGACACCGGACCGTCTCCCCGTCGAAGTCGGGTTCGCGGTCGTCGTCGATGCGGTCGGCGTCACCGATGTCCTCGGAGGCGCGGGGGTAGCGGTCCGGCCCGGGCGAGGACCGCATGCTCGCACGATTGGGATCGGCGAGTGACGGTGCATGCTCGCCGTCGCCGTCGTCACGGCGGGCGTATAGGTAATACAGTAGTAGGTGTAACAGGGCGAACAACACGACGTAGCCGATGAGCCAGCCCCAGAGCTCCATCACCATGTGGTACGTTCTCGAGGCACTTGGATATTCCCCGAGTTCCGATACGGAGAGAGTCAGGATGACGAGACCGTTCGCTGCCGCTGCGGGTCGCTCCCGCTTTTTCGGCTCTCGACTCCTTCGCTTCTTCCGGTTCTCGGCTCCGGTCTCGAAGGGGTAGGTCAGCGAACGCGAGCGCGCCGTCGGTCACCATGATCGGCGTGGTACGGCGTTTGTGGGGTCGTCGGAGATCTCCGGTCAGCTCGAGGGATCGTCGGGGTCCTCGAGATCGTAGAGATCGGTCGAGAGGTAGCGCTCGCCAGTGTCCGGGAGGACGACGACGGTCAGTTCGTCGGGATGTTCAGTCGCGTAGTCGGCGGCGGCGGCCAGTGCCGCGCCCGAGGAGATACCGACCAGCAGCCCCTCGTTGCGGCCCAGTTTCCGGGCGGCGCGTTTGGCGTCGGCCGCCGCGACGGCACGGGTCTCGTCGACGAGTTCCGTCCGGAGGATATCGGGGACGAAGCCGGGGCCGATCCCCTGAATGTCGTGCCCGTCGGCACTGAGTTCCGAGAGCGTCGGTGATTCGGCGGGTTCGACCGCGACCGACGTGAACTCGGTCTCGCCCCGATCTCCCTTCACGTACTCCGAGATCCCGGTTATCGTCCCGCCGGTGCCGACGCCCGCGACGACCGCGTCGACCGCGCCGTCGGTGGCGTTCCAGATCTCTGGTCCCGTCGTCTCCCGGTGGGCCGCGGGGTTGGCCTCGTTCTCGAATTGGCTGGCCAGAATCGCGTCCTCGTGGTCCGCGACGATCTCTTCGGCTCGGTCGTTGGCACCGCCCATCCCGTCCTCGGCGGGGGTGAGCTCCAGGTCGGCCCCGAGCGCCCGGAGCAGTTGCCGGCGCTCGGTCGACATCGACGACGGCATCGTCAGCACGCAGTCGTACCCGCGCGCGGCGGCGACGGCCGCCAGTCCGATGCCCGTGTTGCCGCTGGTCGACTCGACGACTGTGCCACCGGGCTCGAGCGCGCCGTCTCGCTCGGCGGCGTCGAGAATCCCCCGCGCGATCCGGTCTTTGACCGAGTAGGGGTTGTGCGACTCGATCTTCCCATAGCAGTTGTCGGCGAACGCGTCCAGTCGCAACAGGGGCGTCTCGCCGATCAGTTCGTCGACGGAGTCGGCGGCATCGATCTCGGCCACTGAGTCGACAGTTCCGTCCATTAGGTCGACCGTGGGCGACGACCGCACTACCAGTTCCCCCGAACGTCTTCGGTGCTCGGTGGTCCGCGAGACTCAAAGACCCGTTTGAGCTTGGGGTAGGTTCTTTTCACTACCCTCCCATCGGTCACCTATGGACCGAAGACAGTTCCTCGCGACATCGAGCGTCGGACTCGCAGCGGCGGTCGCAGGCTGTGCGGGAAGCCCGCTCAGTAGCGACGAGACCGACTCGACGGACCCCGGATCGGCGGCCGACGGGAGCAGCGACGACGGCGAGATCACGGTCAGCGCCAGCGGCGAGGTCGAAGCGGACCCGGACAAGGCGATCGTCGACGTCGGCGTCGAAGCGTCCGGCGAGACCGCCGCCGAGGTGACCGACGCGCTCTCGAGCGGTGCCGAGCGGCTTCGCACTGCGTTCGACGACCTCGGCATTCCCGAGGAGAACGTCGAAGAAGGACGGTACCGGATCCATCCGAGACGCGGACGCGACGGCGAAACCGACGGGTTCGAGGGGTATCACTCGTTCGAAGTGACGCTCACCGACACCGGCCGCGTCGGTGAAGTCATCGACGCGTCGGTCGACGCCGGTGCCGACACCGTCGGACGGGTGAACTTCACGCTTCAGGAGGAGACCCAGTCCGAACTCCGAAAGGACGCGATCGACGCCGCGCTGGCGAACGCCGACGAGGAGGCGAGTCACATCGCCGACAACCGCGAGGTCGAACTCGCGGGGACGACGGCCGTCACGACCGGTGACGTCCGGGTGCACTCGGTTCGACACGAGACCATGGCCGCCGAAGACGGGGCGAGCGGCGCAGCGCCGCCGACGGAGATCGACGCGGATCCCGTCACCGTCAGCGCCAGTGCGACGGTGACGTACTCGTTCCCCGAGTAACGCGTCGGGACGATCGTCACCGAGAACCGCATCGGTCTCGATCGGTGCTGGGGTGGCGATCGTATCTCTGCTAGAACACGTTAGCCGGCCGTAAACCGAACGGCTTTTGAATTATTAGGTGAGCCTAAACCGTATGGACTCGACACGGCACTCAGATCGAAGTCGCCGATCGTTCGTCGCGACGGGGATCGCGGCCGGGAGCGCGGCGCTCGCCGGCTGTATCAGCGAGAGCGGCGATGACTCGGAGAACGAAACCGACTCGTACACCGTTTCGATGGCCCCGATGGGCGAGGTCGAGTTCGACGGCGTCCCCGAGACGGCGTTCGTCGCCTTCCCCCAGTACGCGGACATGGCAGTCGCGCTCGGCCACGGTGACGCGGTGAACACGCTCTTCGCTCCCGACATGTCCGGGACGACGATGAACGCGTTCTACGAGCGCCTCGAGGGTGTCTCTTTCGAGTGGGAGGGCTTACAGAACCCCCTCACAGACGGGCTCAGCGAGGAGCAGCTGTACGCCCTCGAAAGCGACGTTCACTTCCTCGATCCGTCGTACGTGGTAAAGACCGACGACGATTGGACCGCGTCCGACGTCGACGAAATTACCGAGACGATCGGCCCGTGGTTCGGGAACTTTCACAGCGGCGTCCACAGCGACCCGGCACCGGCCTACGCCGACAGCTACGAGTACTACACCCTCTGGGAACTCTTCGAGAAGGTGGCAGCCGTCTTTCGGGAACGCGAACGCTACGAGGCGCTCGCCGCCCTCTACGAGGAGACGCGGTCGCACATCGAGTCGAACCTCCCGCCCGAGAGCGAGCGACCGACCGTCGCCAGGGTCACGCTGGGAGACGGCGTGTTCTACGCCTATCACCTCAACACGCCCGGCTTCTGGCAGGCCGAAACGCGACCGCTCGGCGCTCACGACGCGCTCGCCGACGTCGAGTGGTCGGGTGACTGGGGCGAGGTCGACTACGAAACGATGCTCGAGGCTGACCCGGACATCATCCTTCACCTCTGGGGCATCACGCCGCGGTACGCCGTCGAGAACGTCCGCGAGCGGCTGGAAAACGACGCAGCCGGCAGCGAACTGACCGCGGTACGGAACGACCGAGTCCTCGCCAGCGGCATGCGGTATCAGGGACCGATCATGAACCTGTTCCAACTCGAGATGACGGCCAAACAGCTCTATCCCGAGCAGTTCGGCGAGTGGCCCGACTACTCGTCGGGCGATCCGTATCCGGAGATTCCGGCCGACGAGCAGCTGTTCGACCGCCAGCGCGTGGCCGACATTGTCACCGGACAGTAGGCTGGGTGCCGACGGCGACCGGGAGACCGGCCGCGCTGATCGCTGACTCGACACCGTCGTCGAGCGGTCGGTGCGCCGTCGCGGTTGGTGCGCTGTTGCGGTCGGTGCGCTGTTGCGGTCGGACCGACGTCGGAATCCGTCACCTATTCTCGTCAGTCTCGCTGAAGTACTCGCGATCGAACCGGCACAACTTTTAGGCTAGCCTAAAAAGTGGCGGCAATGCGACGTACCGAGACGACGCGGAGGCAATTCGTGGGGACGGGAGCCGCTATCGGCGGCGCGCTCCTGGCAGGGTGTGTGAGTGACGACGGACCCAGCGACTCGAGCGGCAATGGCACTAGCGACTCGGGCAGCGACACGTACACAGTCGCGATGGAGCCGATGGGGGAGGTCGAATTCCAGGAGGCTCCCGAGCGGTGGACCGCGTTACTGCCGAGCTACGCGGACATGGGGTTCGCACTCGGCGGCGGCGAGACGCTCGGAATTCAGGGCCACGACCGTCACGCGACGGAGGCCTACGACGAGCTGCCGGGGGTCGAGTACGACGTCGACGGGATCCGAGAGCTGAACGACGACGGCGTGGACAAGGAGGTGTTCTACGAGATGGCGGCCGATATCCACTTCATGGAGCCCAATCAGTTGATCAACTGGTACGGCTGGAGCGAGGCGGACGTCGCGGACATCGAATCGGCCACCGGCCCCTTCCTCGGCAACTTCATCCGCCGGCGCAGCGACGACTGGCACGATTACCGTTACTACGACCTCTACGAGGCCTTCGAGCTGCTGGCCGAGGTCTTCCGGGAACGCGAGCGCTACGAGGCGTTCGTCGACCTCCACGACGAGATGCTCGCGACGATCGACGAGCGGCTCCCGCCGGCCGAGGCGCGACCGGCCGCGATGCTCGTCTACCCGGCCGACGAGCCGCCGACGGAGTTCTATCCCTACCGGTTCGACGACGGCGGTGTCAGCACCAAGCAGTGGCGTGATCTCGGCCTGACCGACGCGCTCGTGGCGAGCGACGTGGGGCACTACATGGGCGACGGCGGGACGGTCGATCTCGAGACGATCCTCGAGGTCGATCCCGACGTGCTGCTGGTTCGCGGGCAGGAAGGCGTCTCCGAGTCGGCGTTCCGGGAATCGATCATCGAACCGCTGCAGGACGATGCGGCCGCGAGCGAGGTGACCGCGATACAGGAGGAGGCCGTCTACAACGGCGGCTACCTCGATCAGGGGCCGATCATCAACTTCTACCAGACCGAACTCGCCGCGAAGGACATCTACCCCGACGCGTTCGCGGACGCAACGCTGTTCGATCGCGAGCGCGTCGCGAACATCGTCACCGGGGGCTTCTGAGGCCGAGACTGCGGATCGCGACCCCGACGGACGGGCACACCGCCTCGAGGGCGGCGTCCATACCATCGAATCGATGATCGACTCGAGCGGACGGCGGTTCGCCGTCGCCATCAACGGCCGTTCACTGTTCTAACGAGTGCGCCCGGTATCGCGTCTCGCTTCGAGATCGAAATAGAGACACCACTATCGGCGTCGGTCGGTTGCCAGTAAACGGTGAAAACAGCCGTAAAAGCGGTCAGTGACCGACGATCAGTCGTCGGCCGGAACCGCTCGCGAGTCCGCTCGCCCGGAAGCCATGGCGAGCACGTCGTCGAAGAAGTCGAGGGTGTCTTCGGGACCGGGGTTTGCTTCAGGGTGGTACTGACGGGTGAGTACGTCGTACTCGATGCCGTCGATCCCCTCCGGCGTGTCGTCGTTGACGTTGATCTGAGTGATCTCGAGGTGTTCACCGGGGTCGGCGACGGTGTAGCCGTGATTCTGGGTGGTCATGACGACCTGCCCGGACTCGAGATCGAGGACGGGCTGGTTGACGCCGCGGTGACCGAAGGTCATCTTCTCGGTGGTGCCGCCGAGCGCTTCGGCGACGATCTGCTGGCCGAGACAGATGCCGGCGACGGGCGTGTCCTCGACGAACTCCTCGACGAGGGTGATCGCCTGCTCGAAGTTGACCGGGTCGCCGGGGCCGTTCGAGATGAACAGGAGATCGGGGTCGACGGCCTCGACGTCGGCGACGCTCGCATCGTACGGCAGGACGTGAACCGTCGCGTCGCGCTCGAGCAGCGAACTGATGATCGAGCCCTTCGCGCCGCAGTCGATCAGGGCGACGGTCTCGCCGTCGTTGTCTTCGCCGTGGACGACCGGCTCGTCGACGCTGACCTGCGCGCCGATGTCGGTGTGGTCGCTCATGGCCTTGCACTGCTCGAGTTGCTCTAAGGCGTCCTCCTCGGTGACGTCCTCGCCGACGGCGATTCCGCACTTCATCGCACCGCCATCGCGGATGTCGGTGACGACGTCGCGGGTGTCGAGGTGGTCGACCGCCGGGACGCCCTCGCTCTCGAGCCAGTCGACGACGTCCTCGGTGAGTTCCTTCGCGACGACGCCACGGGGGTGGACGCGCTCGTCCTCGAAGCGCTCCTCGCGGACGCCGTAGTTACCGATCAGCGGATACGAGAACGTGAGGATCTGCTCCTCGTAGGAGGGGTCGGTCAGACTTTCCTCGTAGCCGGTATACGCTGTTGTGAATACGATTTCACCGCGGGCCGTTCCTGACGCGCGACCACGTCCCTCGAGTACGTGGCCGCCTTCAAGTGCGACGTAGGCTTCCGTCATTACGATCTACGTATCGGACCTACCATCATAAGTGTTGTCTTCGAAGCTCAGTTACGATTTTCGTAATCGGTAAGTGCGGGTCACGCGTAGGTACGCATCTCAATGGACGACTTGGACCGACAGATCCTCGATATCCTCCGGCGGGACAGCCGAACGCCGTACACCGAGATCGCCGACGAGGTCGGGACGAGCGAGGGGACCGTCCGCAACCGCGTCGAGCGGATGATGGATGACGACGTCATCGAACGCTTTACCATCTCGACCCGGACGGGGAACGTCCAGGCGATGCTCGAGATCAGCGTCGCAGTCGACGTCGACACCAAGGGCGTCTCCGAGCGGATGGCCGAGTGGGACGAGGTCGACTTCGTCTGGATGGTCTCCGGCGAGCAGGACGTCGTCCTCGTGGTCGACGCCGCGGACACGCGCGGGGTCAACGACCTCATCACGAAGGCCCGCGATCAGGAGGAGGTCATGAGCACGAAGACGCGGCTGATTCTGGACGAAGAACTCGGGTAGGACGAGCGGTCGAACGCGTCAGTCGAGTTCCCCGAATCGATCCGGCAGCCGCCGGTTGTCGGTCCCTCGCTGAAGGCGTACGCCGGCTCGAACGAGCGAGGTTCGGCGAACGCCCTGCCGAACAGTTCGATACCGACCGAGAGACTGTCGTCGGCGTCGATACGCACCGGATAGCGGTCGACGAGCGCTTCGGCTGACGCGCTCGTCCGACATAGCCGCGTGAGCGTCGGCGACGGTCGCCTCGAGGAGATCGAACGGTCGGTAGGCGGTATGGACCTGAGATGGGACGAATCCGTGCGGGGTAGTCCCGAACCGGGAACCTGAATCTGTCGCCCGGCGGTATTAGTTCGTGGCCGTCGTCTACGAACCGATGACAAGCCGGATTCAGCTCAGCGACTGGGACGCAGTGACCGACGAACTGCGCCGGTTCGGCGAGGCCGGAGACGTGACTACCGGTGACGACCGGATTCGAATCGACTTCGGCTCCGCCCACCTCGAGGTCTCGCGGACCGGACGCGTCAGCGCGGGGATGCCGCTCCACGACTTCGAGCGGCGAGGAGAAGTCGACCTGATCGTGGATCACGACGCGGGATCGGTCACGATCGACGCCGACGGCGTGGTCTACACGTTCAGGCGACCTGGCGGGTGACAGTGCCGGCCCGTCGCTCCCCGCGTACCGCCGTTCGATACCGCAGAACGGTTTGTCAGGCGGCCGTACCGCGATCGATCTCTCAGTCGGACTCCTCCTCGCCGGGGGGCGTCCCCACGCCGGGCGTCGGCCGTTCGATCGCGTCGATCACCTGTTTCCGGTCGTGGATCGCCCGGTAGCCGCGCCGAAGCAAGCGATCGAACCCGGAGCGGGAGACGCGCGCGCTGACGTCGCCGTCGCGGATCGCGTCGACGATCGACGCGGGCGTGAGCCGGTCGGCTTCGACGACCGTGTACGCTCGCCCCACCTCGAAGGGGTAGTGAGCGTCGCTGCCGCCGACCAGCGGGAGGTCGCGTCCGGCCGCTAACTCCTCGACGAGCGGCTGCGAGCGCGGGTGTTTGCCGTTGACCTCGATCGCGTCGAAGGGGACGTCCTCGAGTTCGCGGACCGTACTGTTCCGGAAGGGATGAGCGACGATCGCAGCGCAGTCGCGGTCGTGTGCCAGCGCGACGGCTTCGGCGGGGGAGAGCGCGCCGGGTTTCGTCGCCGCTGGCGGGTCGGGGCCGATGACGAGGACGTGGCCGCGGTCGGTCGTGATCTCGATCCCCGGCAGCGTCTCGACGTCGGGAGACGGATCGAACGGCGTGTAGTAATCGTGGTTGGTCGTCGCGACGCCGTCGAGACCGCGTCGCTCGGCCATCTCGGTGAGCAGTCGAACGCCGAGCGGGTCGTATCGGTCGCCGAGCGATCGCCGACCGTGAAAGAACCGCGTATGCGCGTGGAGATCGACCGCGAACATGGGAGAGCAAACGCCGGGCAGACCCTTTTGCGTGCGGCCGGCATGCACTGCAGTATGACACCTGCGGAGGCGAGCGAGCGCGTTCTCGTTCTTAATCCCGTGAGCGGGAGCGGGGATCACGTCGACGACGTCGTCGAACTCGCGGACGACCACGGTTTCGATATTCGAAAGACCGAGGAAGCAGGCGACGCGAACCGGCTCGCCCGCGACGCTGCGTCTGGGGCCGACCTCGTCGCCGCGGCCGGCGGCGACGGCACGCTCAACGCCGTCGTCAACGGCGTCGCCGCCGCGGACGCCCTCGAGACGACGACCGTCGCGGTCGTCCCCGCGGGGACGGGGAACAATTTCGCGGCGAATATCGGCGTGCAGGGACTCGAGCACGCCTTTACTGTCATCGAAGACGGCCGGCGACGGTCGATCGATATCGGCACGGCGAACGACCGGCTCTTCGTCAACTCCTGTGTCGGCGGGATCACCGCCGAGGCGAGCAGCGAGACGACTCCCGAGAGCAAGGCGGAGTTAGGCGTGCTCGCGTACGTCAAAAACACCATCGAGACGGTCGGCGATTTCGAATCGCTCCCGCTGCGGGTGGAGGCACCCCCGGCACCGGGCGGTGAGCGGGGGCGGGCCTGGGAGGGCGAAGCCCTGTTCGTCCTCATCGGGAACTGCCGACGATTCACCGGTGCGCGAACGGCACAGGCGGACGTCGAGGACGGCCTGCTCGAGGTCACGATCGTCGAGGACGCCGCGGCGACCGACCTACTCGGCGGCGCGGCCCTCGAGGGGCTGTTCGGCGGGGACAGCACGTGCATCGTCCGCCGGCGAACGCCGTCGCTGACGATCGAGAGCCGCGAGGGCTCGATCGAGTACAGCCTCGACGGCGAGATGCTCGAGACCGAACACCTTCACCTCGAGACGGATCCCGGTGCGCTCACGCTCCCCGTCGGTGACGACTATCAGTCGGAACCCGACGACGGGGAGCTGTGGCCGCTCGAGACGCCCGCGAATCAGTAGCTCACCGACGGTATCGATTCGAAACAGCCGAGGCGAGACGATACTGGTTTCAAGAGTCACCGTAATTGTGCGGGTATGAGCACGCCGGAGGAGGACCTGCAACACGAGAACGCAGGGCAAGACGTGATCGCCGTCGACGCCGACGACAACGAACTCGAGCTCGTCAACCGCCTCGACGCCCACACGGGCGATGGTATTCGTCACCGGGCCTTCACCTCGCTCGTCTTCGACGGCGAGGGGAACGTCCTGCTCGCCCAGCGAGCGCCGGACAAACGCCTCTGGGGCACTTACTGGGACGGCACCGTCGCCTCTCACCCCGTTGAGGGCCAGAGCCAGGAGGAGGCGACCCGCCAGCGACTCGAGGAGGAGTTGGGGATCACGCCCGATCAGTACGACGACCTGGAGCTGACTGACCGCTTCGAGTACAAGCGCTACTTCGAGAACGCGGGCGTCGAGCACGAGGTCTGTGCCGTCTTGCAACTGACGCTGTCCGACCGCAGTCTCGATCCCAACGAGGAGGAGGTCGCCGGCCTCATGTGGGCCCCTTACGAGCGGCTCCACTCGAACCCGGAGTGGTACCGACAGCTGCGACTCTGCCCGTGGTTCGAGATCGCGATGCGCCGGGACGTCCGGTAAAGCAGCGAGCGAATCGATTCGAACCGAATCAGTAATCCGTTCGACACGCTGTCGAACTACCCGGCGCGAGAACGGCGTCAGTCAGAGACGAGCCCGACCGAAACGGGCCGCTCGAGCGCGTAGACAGTGGTTCTTCGGCCGGACACGATGCTGAACAGAGCCACTTCTCGCGACTGAACACTGTCCGGAAACAGTACACGAGCGGGAGGTTTATGAGGGAGTGCCCACACATCCAGGATAGACTGCGATGGTCATGGGTACGCTCAGACGGCTTCTCCGGGGGAGTATGATTACGTCGTCCGCGTCGGCAGGGGGGTCGACCGCCACGGAAGCGACGGCGGAGTCGGAGCCGTCGCCCGGTGTGGAGCGGCCCGCCGACGAGCCGCTCGATATCTGTCTATTGAGCTATCGATCGAACCCGTATTCGGGGGGACAGGGCGTCTACGTCAAGTATCTGAGCCGAGCGCTGACCGATCTCGGCCACTCCGTCGACGTGATCTCGGGGAAACCGTACCCCGAACTCGACGACGACGTGGGGCTGGTGAAACTGCCCGGCGAGAATATCGTCGACGAACTCGACCGGCTGGGACAGTTCGAGCCGTCCTATCTCCGCGATCCGCTCGCACTGTACGAATGGCTGAGCGCGCTCACCGGCGGCTTTCCGGACCCCTACGTCTTCGGCCGGCAGGTCGTCGACTACTTCGAGGAGCACCGGCCCGCATACGACGTCGTCCACGACAATCAGTCGCTCTGTCACGGACTCCATGCCCTCCGCGAGCGGGGCCACCCGGTCGTGGCGACCGTTCATCATCCGATCACTGTCGACCGCGACGCCGCGCTGGCCGCGGCCGACGGCTGGGGAGAGCGGCTGCTGATCCGCCGGTGGTACCGATTTCTCCGGATGCAACGTGAGGTAGTACAGGAGCTGCCGCACGTGCTGACCGTCTCCGAGTCGGCCAAACACCGCACCGTGACCGACTTCGGAGCCGATCCCGAGTCGATCCGCGTCGTCCACAACGGCATCGACACAGACCTGTTCGAACCCGTCGATCGGAGCGCCGATCGTCCGCGTGTGATGACGACTGTCAGCGCCGACGTTCCGCTGAAAGGGGCTCGGCACTTGCTCGAGGCGTTCGCGACCGTCCGCGAGGAGATCGACGCCGAACTCGTCGTCATCGGCGAGTTCGACGAGGGCGGCGACTGTGACCGGCTGATCTCGACACTGGGAATCGAGGACGCGATCGAGACCCACAGCGAGATCAGTTACGAGCGAATGGTCGAACTCTACGGGACCGCCGACGTCGCGGTCGTCCCCTCGATCTACGAGGGCTTCGGGCTCCCGGCGGGCGAGGCGCTGGCCTGTGGCGTGCCGGTCGTCGCTACCACCGGCGGGGGGCTCCCCGAAGTGGTCGGCGACGCCGGCGTCCTCGTCGAGCCGGGCGACGCCGACGCGCTGGCCGAGGCCGTCCGCGACCTGCTCGCGGACGACCAGCGCCGCCGCCGACTCGGCGAGCGGGGACGGGACCGAATCGTCGAGGAGTTCGACTGGGAGCGGGCCGCCCGCGAGACGGTGGATACGTATCGCGACGCCATCGAAACGCAGTCACGGGGGACCTGACGTGGAGACGATCGATTTCGACCGGCTGACACTGACCCCCGGAATGCGCGTTCTCGACGTCGGCTGCGGCGAGGGCCGGCACGTCCACGCCGCCGCCCTCGAGAACGTCGCGGCGGTCGTCGGTCTCGACCTCGAGCGGTCGAACCTGACCGCGGCCCGGGAGGACTACGAGGAGTACATCGCCCCGGAGTCGGACGTGCCGGTCTCTTTCCTCTCGGGGGACGCGCTCAGGCTTCCCTTCGCGGACGGCGCGTTCGACGTCGTCTGCTGTACCGAGGTCCTGGAGCATCTGCCCGACTACGAGTCGGCCCTCGACGAGCTCCGACGGGTCTGTGCGCCCGGCGGCACGCTCGCGGTGAGCGTTCCCAGGGCGGGGCCCGAACGGGTCTGTTGGGCGCTGTCCGACGAGTATCACGAGGTAGAGGGGGGACACGTCCGCATCTTCGACCGCGAGGAGTTACGGACCGCCATCGAGCGCCGCGGATTCGAACGGGTCGATAGCCACTTCGCTCACGCCCTGCACGCGCCCTACTGGTGGCTCAAGTGTCTCTGGTGGGACCGTGACGAACGGGGCGAGCCGCCGCTGCCGCTGCGGGCCTACGACCGCTTCCTCGAGTGGGACGTCCTCGAGTCGCCCCGGCCCGTGCGGCTGCTCGAGCGGGCGCTCGATCCCGTCGTCGGCAAGAGCGTCGTCTACTACTTCGAGCTGGAGGCGGGAGCGTGAGTAGCGGTCCGTCGGCGGACTCGCTCGGCGACTGGGGGCTCGAGCCCGCGGTCGACTACATCGAGCGCGTGCAGCGCTCGGACGGGCTCGTCCCGTGGTATCCCGACGGGCCGGCCGACCCCTGGGACCACGTCGAGAGCGCGATGGGGCTGTCGGTCGCCGGCCGTCACGACGCCGCCCGTCGCGCGTACCGCTGGGTGGCCGACGCCCAGCACGACGACGGGGCGCTGTGGGCGACCTACGGCGAGGCCGACGAGGACGACGGGGCCCACGCCGGCGACGAGCCGCGCAAGGAGACCCACCGCAGCGCCTACGTCGCTGTCGGCGTCCGGCACCACTACCGCTGCACCGGCGATCGGGAGTTCCTCGAGACCATGTGGCCCACCGTCCGCGACGCCCTCGCGTTCGCGTGCCGCCAGCAGGCCCCGACCGGCGAGATCTACTGGACCGTCGGCGCGGACGGCGAGGTCTACGAGGACGCCCTGATCTCTGGCTGTGCCTCGCTCTACAAGAGCCTGGCCTGCGGCGCGGCGATCGCGGATGTCCTCGGCCACACCGACGCGCGCGACCGCTGGCTCGAGGCCCGCGCCGACCTCGGGGTGGCAATCCGCGAGCGACCTGACCGATTCGACCGCACCTGGGAGAGCAAATCGCGGTACGCGATGGACTGGTTCTATCCCGTCCTCTGTGGCGTGGTGACCGGCGACTCGGCGCGGGACCGGATCGAGGCCGGTATGGATCGATTTCTCGAGGAAGAACTCGGCTGTCGCTGCGTCGCGGACGAGCCGTGGGTGACCGTCGCCGAGTCCTGCGAACTCGTGGTTTCACTTGCCGCGGTGGGGAGGGTGGAGCGTGCGCGTGAGATCTACGAGTGGCTGTTCCAGTGGACGGACGACGAGGGCGTCTTCTGGACGGGTTACCAGTTCGAGGACGAGGCGTTCTGGCCCGGCGAGCGGCCGACGTGGACCGGCGGGGCTGCGGTGCTCGCTGCCGATGCGTTGTCGGGGCTGTCGGGGGCTGCGGATCTGTTTACTGATCCGCTATCCGAATGAACTAATCCGAACGAACGTCGAAATACGCCGAAAAGTTCGGGAACGAGACTACGACAGGGAATCAGGAAATCATCTCAGATTGCGTGCCCGACTCACGTTTGTGCCCCTAAGGGGGCAGGGCAATTGCGCGGCGCGCAGAGCGCGCGCCGCGCTGAGGGTAAGACGAACTGTCCGGAACCAGACGCTTCAGCGGTTCTATTCCACCATTAGGTAGAGATGGGATCTCGATAACGAACGTTGTCGAGTCCGCTTAGGAGGGGAGAGATTAGACTGTGACTGAGCGGTAAGTACAGGGTAAAGATATATCGAGTCGGTGCCGAACACGAAACGCAACATCTGTTCGTGACTTAGTTGCACAGTCCCGTAAAGGGTATTTACGATCAGGGAACCACGGATTGGATGATGGCTACGGAAGCTTCATTTACGGTTCCATCGGACGAGTTCCCACTGGGAACGGTATTTGAACAATTGCCAGATGTGTCGGTCGAACTGGAGCGGATCATCCCCGCCCAAGACGTGGTGATTCCCTACTTTTGGGTTCGGGGAACCAGAGTTGACGATGTCGAAGATGCGTTCTCGGAGCATCCCGGCGTGAAGGGAATCCAGTTCGTTGACTCCGTCGAAGACGAGCATCTGTTGCGCGTCGAGTGGGCGGTGGATTACGACGACGTGTTAACCACGCTGACGGAGACGCAGGTCGCGCTCATCGCAGCTGTCGGGACGGACAAACAGTGGACGTTCGATATTCGTGGTAACGCGCATAACGATATTGCTGATTTCCAATCCCGTTGTCAGGAGTTGAATATCCCGATCACGCTCACAGAACTGCACGCGCTCACGCCAGTGGAAACGGCTACCGAGGCAGCGCTGACCGACACCCAGCAAGAGGCGCTGGTACTGGCCTACGAGCGCGGCTACTTCGAGTCCCCGCGCGAGACAACGATGGACGAAATCGGCGACGAACTCGGCATCTCACACCAGGCCGTCGCATCCAGACTCCGGCGTGGAATCAAGCACATTCTGGGGGAGACACTATCCGACATATCGGCTTCCTCTCGATAGGACACTTAAAAGCATATTGAGTACTCAAAAGCCAGCGCGAAGAGTGGCGGTCGACTAAATCCTTGTAATGAATCAGGAGCCAGTCACATTCGACACGGTACTCGACCTGTGTGCGGATCGACACCGTCGTATCGCTCTCGCAACACTCGCAAACGAGCAGCGCTCCCTGACGGTGAACGATCTTACGAAGGCCATCGTCAAACACAACCATCACGTCCCTGTGACGGAGATGTCTGAGGGGAACCTATCGGAGATACAACTCTTGCTTCACCACGTACACCTTCCGAAGATGGAGGCGTCTGTACTCGTTGACTACGATCAGGAGCGAGGGCTTGTGGAACCGACCGAGCAGTTCGAGCAGGTGCAGCCGCAGCTCTCGGCGATCATCAAAGCAGATCCTGATCTTGAACCGCCTGTAGACCTATAATCATGGTCGCTCCGAAGTTAGTCTGTCGGACGAAGAACTATGCGATCGTTATTCTCAACGGTAATATGGCATTCGGCAAAGACAAATTCGATTTGAATATTGGATTTCGACCCGCTCGCGGCATCCGGGGGGTTGGCCAACTTCTCGAGCGTGTCTGCCTCGATCGAGTTATATAATGGGGGCAGATCGAGGGGATCGCATTGATGGAACGAACTGACCGCTTGAGCTATCGCGATAGGTATTGATTCGTTCTCTTGAACCGTATACTCGATTTCAATATTATCATCGGATGACGCGCTCATGACATCTATTTGTGCAGATATAGACGGATATATCCTCTGTGAATGTGTGTTGGGATGGGTGAATCGGTGCACACACGTAGTTATCGAGGCGTTCAGCCAACCACTGAGTGAATAGAAGATGGTGAATCACTGTTTCGATCCAACCCCCTGAGGTTGCGTGTCGATAGAATCAGATTCCTGCATATGCACACGAGCCGAGATTCGTCGTGTGTATATCGCAAGTTGATCCATTGATTGAGCAGTCGCCCCGCCCGGGATGGTCAACACGGTCCGCTAGTTGTGGTCGGAAATAGCCTATTCAGGAAGTCGAAAAAATAGGATTTCAGAAGTCGTGTGTACGAGTTCGTTATGATGATTCGAGGTCATCCTTCTCTAATTCCCCCTCGAGATAATCCCGACCCCGCTCACTGATCCGATACAGACCTCGATCCTCATCGTAGTATTCCACGAGCCCACCATCCTGCAGTGCCCGCAGTCTGCGCCGCACGTGCGAGATTTTGTAATCGATGTTGGCCTCGACGGTAGACGGATTGGCAACGAGGGGTCGGTTCCCCTCGTTGAGAAGGAACTCGAGGATCGCGTCATCGGCTCTCGTCATCCAGTCCACCCGTGGCCGTCGCATTCGACCGTGAACACACGAAACACCGTGTTAGAACGCCCGATTCGATAGTGTTTATGTGCTGTTTAGCTCCTTCCAGTGCTTTATTCGATGCACTAGTTCTAAGTGCTATCTCCTCTTTAATCGAACCAACGGAAGCCAACTGGACCCACGACTGCCCGATTTGGTCCTCGAGAGAGAATGCGGACCTGGTGTCACTACCACTGGCCCGCGTGGCTTCCGTACTCCACCGGAAGCCATGCACGACGACGATTCGCGGGACCTTGAACCTCCCGCTCGAGCAGACGCATCGCCCTCAGACGACCCGATAACGGACGACCGGCGCGCGTGGGTCGACCTCACCGGGTTCCAACGCGACTGTCTCGAAGCCATCGCCCGCTGTGAGCGCGACGACCGCTCGCGGTCTCCCGCGGGGCTCATCGCGACGCTCGAGCGTCGGTATCCGACGGTCAGCCGCGCCCGGCTCGAGCCGACCCTGCGCGCGCTGGTCGCCCGTGACCTCGTCGCGACGCGCGGTGGACGCCCCGGCCGAACCACGGCCTACCGACTCACGGGTGCCGGACGCGCGCTGCTCGTCCAGCGCGCCGACCGCCTCGCGGCCCTCTGTGAGCTGCGGGACAGCGCGGTCGATGAGGGAACGGAGCCGGCCGCTCGAGAGGATCGCCGGAGCGGCTGACGGATGCTCGATCCGGGGACTATCGGTTCGAAGCGACCGCTCTCGGTCTCGGCCGACGGAGAGCCCCGGCTACGGCGCGTGACTCCGAAAAAACTGAATCGTCGACCATCGCTGTGAACGACGGGCGGAAGACGCGATTACTGACGAACGACGTTCGTCGCGCGGGGTCCCTTCGGGGATGATTCGATGTCGAACTCGACTTCCTGCCCTTCCTCGAGGTCGGGGCCGCCGACGTCTTCCATGTGGAAGAACACGTCCTCGTCGTCGTCTACCTCGTCCGCGTCAGTCGAAATGAAACCGTAGCCGCCCGTGTCGTTGAAGAAGTCAACCGTACCGTTTGCCATTACGGACGAACGGAGTCGCCGGACCCGAATAACCATTCCGAGAGTTGCGGTACCACGACTCCCTGCCGGAAGCGGGCCGTCGAGGTGGGGCGGCCGATTCACGGCGGAGCCTCGAGCGCCAGTTACCGATAGCCTGACAGGTATCGGAGACAGATATTTAGTGATGAGTTCACATGGTACACACGCATCGCCATGAAACCGTGCCACAGCTGTCAGTCGGTCATCGACGAGTACGAACTGGACAAACAACTCGAACCGCTGCGCGACCTCACGGTTGACGACTTCAACGTCTGCGCGGACTGCGTAACGGTCGTTGCGGACGCGTGCGTGGAGTGCGACGGCGCGGTGTACGTCCCTCGCGGCGAATCGATCACCCCTGACTTCTGCCCAGCGTGCCGGTCCGACCGTATCGACCGCACCGGTCACGACCCCGGCTGGAACGGTACTCCGACCACTTCCTGACCGACACCACCCTCACGCACTCACGTTCGGCTTGCGGAGCCAGTCGCAAGGTTCGCCCCGGCAGCCGCGAGCGTCGCGATCGGTTCTCCGCTGCCCTCGAGGGATTCGAGACGGTCATTGTCGCGGTCGCCGCGCGATCCCGGTATCACAGACCACGCACGACTGCAACCCGTTTTCCCCGGTGAATCGATCGAACAGCCTCGAGAGCCGCACGTCGTGACTCGCCAGAACACCGCCCGACGCGATCCGCGGAAGCGCCGTCTCGTACTCGAATCGCATGTGGGGCAGCCGGTGGTCCGAGTCGTGAAGGAAGAGGTCGACGGGGCCGACATCCTCGAGCAGTCCCGGAAGCACCGCTCGCGCATCCCCCTGATGAAGCCGCCAGCGGTCCCGACACCGATCCGGAATCAGGTGGCCGTACTCGAAGGGACCGGGCGGTCCGCCCGGCAGGTCGACCGAGTGCAGCGCCCCGCCACCGTTCTCCTCCATCGCGGCCAGAATATGCGCGTCGAACGAACCGAACAACACGCCCGTCTCGACCGCGGTTTCGACCTCGAGCGCGCGACAGACGACGTACAGCGTCACCCCGTCGCGCCAGTGGGTAGTGTCGGTGGCGACGCCGGCCTCGTGAATCTCGGCGACGCGATCGGCGTAGCTCTCGTGAAACCACTCGAGGTCGTCGTACTCGCGCTCGTATTCCCGAAGTTCGGCGACGGACGCCGACAGAATTTCGGCCAGTCGGTCGGCTCGCTCGCGGGTTTCCTCGCCGTAGTCGAGCCGGCGGCGCTCGAGCCCGAGTCGGACCTTCCGAACGGCGTAGATCGCGTCTCGGAGCGTGCTCGATTCCATTATCGATAGCCCAGCGCCTCGAGGCGCGATTCGATCTCGTCGCCGTCCGCACCGTCTGCGCCGGTCGCATCGTCCGCGTCGCGCTCGCGAATCCCCTCTGGGAGATCGGGATCGCAGGTCTCCCGATCCCGTCCGTCGCGGACTGCCCAGGGGACCCGCCGCAGCGCGGGCACCGGCGTGCCGGGCGGGTGCGACCAGACGCCGAACTCGCCGATCGCGTTGCCGTGGTCGCTGGTCATCGCGACCCGCCCGTCGCAGTTCGCGAGCAGGCGTGCGACGTCGTCGAGGACCCACTCGAGGTTGTCCCGATAGGCTGCCCAGACGGCCTCGCGGGAGAGGTCGCCGTCGCGCAGGCGCAGCCAGGGGTCGTTCATCGAGTCCGTCTCGTCGTCGCTCTCGGCCTCGGCCTCTGCCAACGCCTCGAGCGCCTCGCGCTCCGCGGGAGTGAGGTCCTCGAGGTCGACGTCGTCGTCGGCGTCCTCCCCGTCGGTGAACTGCCCCCAGTGTTCGATATCGGCCGAGCCGAAGAACCAGCCCGGCCGCGACCGGAACGGGGCGTGGGGTTGCATGTAGTGGATTAGGATGCGGTCGATCCCCAACTCATGGCGATTCCGCCAGATCGCGATCGCCGCGTCGGTCAGCGGCTCGGGCGGGATCGTCGAGATGTCGTCGTCGACCCAGTCGTCCCGCCAGGCCTCGTGGAAGACGCCGAAATCGTCGGGCTCGAGCGGGAGGACGTCGTCGGAGGTGACGAGAATGTGCTCGCAGGACTGCGACGAGAAGGGGTTGCCGGTCACGTAGGCGGTGCGGGCCATCTCCTCGCGGTGCTCGGGGGCGAAGGTCCGGTCCATCCACTCGGCGGACTGGGACCCGACCGACCACAGCGAGCCCACCGAGTCGGGGCCGGGAAGCGTCTCGTGGCCGGCCGCGGCCGCCTCGCGCATGAGATCGAGCCGGCAGCCGTCGAGGACGCAACAGACGTCCCACTCGCGCTCCCAGATCGGCGTAGCGGGGACGAGCCGCGAGAGCGTCTGTCCGATGCGTCCGGTCGCGATCTTCCCGGATAACGTCGCGATATCCATCAGCGTCGGCTCCTGTCTGTTCTCTGGTCGCGATTCTGTTAGTAGCTTTTGATCGCCGAACCGACTGTCAGCGCCCGCGACACGAGAGAACGGGTCGAGCGCTCGACTTCTCCCACCGCCCGGTACGTATCGACCGAAGGCAGCAACTATGCCATTTAGTAACAAGGCTTATTATGCAGGTGTTCGTAGCGTTGATCGAGGACCGACAAACCCGGTCCCGTCTGACGAAATGAGCTCCTCACCACCGGAAACCGAGACGTACGAAGTCACGCTCTCCAGAGACGAACGATGGGTCGTCCACCACGTCCTCGCGAACCGCTTCGACGAGGCACTCGACGCGGACGAACGGCCGGCCGAGTGGGTACTCGAGGCGATCGAGACACTCGAGGCCGACGGCGACACGGACCGACTCACCGCCGCCCAGGCCGACTACATCTATGACGCGCTCGCCGCGTATGTCGACCACGAGGAGACGCCCGACCGGGATATCGACCACGGCGCGGCCGTCCTCGAGTCGCTCGAGGACGTCCGAGACGCGCAGGCGTAGCTCACGCATCGCTCGCCGTTTCGTTTTCGCCGGATTTCTCGTTGACCAGTCGATCGGCTCGCCGTCGGCCGCGTTCAGGGCCGCGTCGTCGCCCAGACGGCCGTGATCGCGAGCAAGAGTGCAGGAGCCAACGGGAGAATCAACAGCGCGAAGCGATAGCCCTCCGCACCCGGCGGGACGAGGTAGATCGCGGTCGGAGCGACGAGGAACGCGAAGCACAGGACGCCGATGAGGATCCAGCCGCGCCAGTCGAACTCGCGATCGACCGTCGCGGGATGTGGCGGTTCGTCCCTCTCATCGGCCGGCTCGTCGTCCTGTTCGTCGGCCGCGTCGGCGTCGAACGCCGCTGGATCGTGGACGTAGCCGCCGTCGTCGCTCGAGCTCACTATCGAATCCTTCGACCCCATCGACAAAGCCCTCACGGTTGACCGACCTGACAGGTCCGGTCGTGATCGGGTCGACGAACGGGAGCGGTCGCGCCCGCGCAGCGTTCGCCGCCGGTCAGAGTTCGCTGTCCGGCCGGACGACGACCTTGCCGAACCCTTCCCGGTTCTGGATGATCTCGTGAGCGCGCGCGGTCTCGCTCATCGGCAGCTCCTCGCGGATCGCGGGCTGGAACGTACCGTCCCAGACGAGTTCCATCACGTCGTCGACCTGATCGGGCGTCGCCATCGTCGACCCGATGATCTCGAGTTGGTTCCAGAAGATGCGCGGAATGTCCGTCTCGGGGTTGCCGCCGCCGGTGCCGCCGCAGGTGACGAGCCGCCCGCCCTTGGTCAGACTCTTCAGGGAGTTCTGCCAGGTGGGCGCGCCGACGTGCTCGACGACGACGTCGACGCCGCGGCCGCCGGTCTCCTCGAGGACCCAGTCCGCGAAGTCCTCCTCCTCGTAGTTACAGACGTGGTCCGCGCCGTGTTCCTCGGCGTAGTCGAGCTTCTCCTCGGTGCTGCCGGTGGCGTACACCTCCGCGCCCGCGTAGTCGGCGATCTGAAGGGCGGCGTGGCCGACCCCGCCGCTCGCGCCGAGCACGAGCACCGTCTCGCCGGCCTCGAGTTCGGCGCGCTCGATGAGCATCCGCCAGGCGGTCTGGAAGACCAGACAGCTCGAGCCGGCGACCTCCCAGTCGACGTGCTCGGGGACGGGGATCAGGTTGTCCTCGGGGATCGCGGCGTACTCGGAGTGGACACCCGTGACGTGCTCGCCGATGATGTGGAAGTGTGGGTCGAGCGTCGGATCGTCCATCCGCAGATCGCCGACGCCGGCCGAGAGCGCGACGTGGTCGCCCTCCTCGAAGCGGGTCACGTCCTCGCCGACCTCTTCGACGACACCGGCACCGTCGCTACCCGGAATGTGTGGCATGTCGAGGTCGATCCCCGGCATTCCCCGCCGCGTCCAGATGTCCAGGTGGTTGAGCGCGGCCGCCTTGATATCGACCAGGACCTCGTCCCGGTCGATCTCGGGGTCGGGGTACTCGCCGTATTCGATGACGTCCGTGTCGCCGTGGTCCGCGAATTGGACTGCCTGCATATACGCAGGCCAACGGAAACGCCGTCCATAACAGTTGGGCTACCAGCATTCGACGTTCGGGTGTCGATCAGTTTGTGACGGAAAGTGACTTTGTATCACAAACTCTTATCTGTCAGCGCTTCGTCGGGACGACGCGAAACGATGTCAACCGATATACAGGAGGGGTACGGGACCGAACGGCAGTCGAGCGGGGGACGGCGGGTCTGGCTCGAGCAGGCCGGTGCGTTCACGCGGCGGAGTCTCCAGGAGGCTCGAAACAGTCGGCTCATGCTGGCGTGGGTGATCGCGTTTCCCGCGATCATGTACCTGCTCCGGGCGATACAGGGGACGAGCGGGTCGGCCGCGTCCGACGCGACCGTCTCCATCGGAATCGGGATCCTCGGATCGATGTTCGTCTGTCTCTTCGTCTTCGGGAATCAGCTCGCGACCGATCTCGAGGACAGACGCTACGAAGCCTATCGCTCGATGCCGATCTCGTCGTCGGCCGATCTGATCGGTCGAATGGCCGCCGGGTTCGTCCTCGCGGCGGGCGCGTTCGCCGCGACGATCGTCGCCGGCCTGGCTACCGGCGCGTCCTACGGCCTCCGCGGTCCCGAATCGGTACCGATCGTTCTGGCCGCCGGCGTGCTGACCTGCCTCTTCTGGATGGTCGCAGCGATCCCGTTCGTGGTCGTCGCGGGGAACAAACGGATCGCGTCGATGGCGACCACGCTCGTCGCCGTCATGACGTTCGTCCTCACCGGTCTCAACGGGGCTGTCCCGGCGCAGTCGGTGATCGACGGGCCGGTGCTGAACTACCTCCCGAACACGCTCCCGACGCGGCTGCTCGTGTCGCACCTCGTTCCGGCCGAGAGCTGGACCGAACTCGGCGTCGCACCGCCCGCGATGCCGACCGACCCGACGTTCATCGCGTTGTTAGGCGGCTACGCCGCTCTCGCGGTCCTCGCGGGGACGCTACTCGTAAACCGGACGCTCTACGATCAGGGGTGGTCGCCGTGAGCGATCCGGTCGCGATTGCCGATGGGGTCCGCAAGTCCTTCGGCGAGGAGGGCGTCCTCGAGAGCGTCGACCTCACGGTCGAAGAGGGTGAACTGCTGGTTCTCATGGGACCGAACGGAGTCGGGAAGTCGGTCCTGCTCTCCTGTCTCGCCGGCAGCGAGCGTCCCTCCGCGGGCAGCGTCGACGTCTTCGGCGAGCCGGCGACGGCCCGCGCCGACACGACGAGTTTCCTCTTACAGGACGCCCTCGCACTCGAGTCCCTCACCGGCCGCGAGAACGTCGATTTCTACCGCCGGCTCCATCCGGCGTTTACCGACGACTGGCGAGCACACGTCGAGCGGCTCGGAATCACTGACGACCTCGAGAAATCCGTCGCCGACTACTCCGGCGGCATGGTTCGGAAACTCGAACTCGCCATCGCCGCTAGCATCGACGCCCCGCTGTACCTGTTCGACGAGCCGACCGCGGCGCTGGACCTCGGGACGATCCCGACGGTCCACGACCTGTTCCGGGAGAAACGGGCGGACGGGAAGACGATCGTCGTCGCCAGCCACCGGCCGATGAACGCCGATATCGCGGATCGAATCGCCTTCCTCGCGGACGGTCGGATCGTCGCGACCGGCTCGCCGGACGAACTGCTCGCGTCGGTCCCGCCGGTCATCGAGACGGGCGCATCGAACGCGAGCGCGCTCGCCGATATCGTCGCTGGGGAGCCGTTCGCAGTGGCCGGGAGCGTCCGCGGCTTCGTCCCGCTGCGAGACGGGGACGCGACCGGAGACGACGCTGACGCGGCACCGTCGGTCGCGACTCCCGCAGACGCGCCCCCCTCGCTCGAGGCGGCCGCGGATCCGGAACCGTCACTCGAGGCGCTCGCGGACGCTGCGGGGATCGATCGGGCGGCGCTCTCGATCGTCGAGCCGACCTATACCGACCTCTTTACGTACTATACGAACGACCCGTCGACGACGACCGCCGCCGATCCACGATGAGCCGAGAGCTATCCGAGGACGTCGACGCGGACGTGCTTCAAACCGAACTCGCGGATATCAAGGGAGCGATGGGGCTCGCGTCGGAGCATCCCTACTGGTGGCGGTTCTGGATCGTCGAGGGGCTCTGTACCGGGATCCTCTTCGCCGTCGTCCAGTTCTGGCTCCGCGAGGGGTTCCGGCCGTGGATCGCCGTCGCGTTCGCCGGCGTGATCGGCTGCTGTGAACTCGCGAAGCGACGCTTCAAGTCGAGCTACGAGCCGCCGGCCACGGGACTGCCGAGCCAGCAGCGCTGGCTCCTCGCCGTACTGGCCGGGCTCGGCGTCCTGATCGTCGGACTCCGTCCGGTATTCGACGCGCTCGACGCGACGAACTCGGTCCGCCTCGCGCTCGTCTCGGCGGGGGCCGTCGTCGGCGTCGGCTACGTCCTCATGGGTCAGTTGCTCGCCGCCTACGACATCAGGGCCGTCGATCGGTACGCGTTCGTCGGCGGCGGCGCGTGGATCATGGCCCTCTCCGCGGCGATTCCGTACGTCCCCCTCCTCGAAGGCTGGGAGTACGCCGCCCTTGGAGCCGGGATCGCACTGCACCACGTCGGAACCTACGCCGTCCTCTCACGCTACTAAGATGGAATTCGACAAACTCGTTCACCAGCCCACGCGACTTCGCATCTTCGCGCACCTCTACGCCAACGGCGCGACCGGATTTACCGAACTCACGTCGACGCTCGAGGTCACCGAGGGGAACCTCGCCAGCCACATCGATCGCATGGAAGCGGCGGACTGCGTCGCCGTCGACAAGGCGTTCGTCGACGGAACGCCCCGGACGACGTACCGACTCACCGAGCACGGCGAGGAACTGTTCGAAGATCACATCGAGACGCTCGAGTCGCTCATCGACGACCTCGATACCGGCTCGTCGTCGGAGTCGGAGCCGGCGTACGACCCCGAATCCAGCGCGGATCGCGACGCGGATTCCGATCTCGGTCCGAGTCTCGACCCCAGTGCATAGCGCGTGTGCGTAGTTTTTACCGGTCGGCTTTCGAAGACGACGTATGAACGAGACGAATGCCAGCGACGCCGAATCCGGCGACGGGACGCTCTGTACCGGCGTCGTCACGATCTCCTCGAGCCGGAGCCTCGATACCGACGAGGCCGGCGAGGCGGTCACCGCGGCGCTCGAGGGCGACGGCAACGAGATCACGGTGCGAGAACACGTCGGCGCGGACCACGACAAGGTCCAGTCGATCGTCTCGCGACTGATCGACCGCGACGACGTCGACGCGGTGATCACCGCCGGTGCGACCAGCGTCGAACCGACCGACGTCACCATCGACGCCGTCGAGCCGTTACTCGAGAAGGAACTGACCGCTTTCAGCGAGCTATTCACTCTCTTGGCGTACGAGCAGGTCGGATCGAAGACCGTCGCCGCGCGAACGCTCGCCGGCGTCGCCGACGGAACGCCGATCTTCTGTCTGCCCGGCCACGCCGACGCGGTCCGCCTCGCGCTCGAGGAGATCGTCCTGTCGGAAGCGCCCGCGCTCGTCGAACTCGCACGAGAGGAGGAGCCGGACGAGGACGGCGAACCGACCGACGCCGACGTGGCCGACGGAGGTGCCTGACGTGGGCTCTGCCGACGGTGACGACGGCGACGATACCGACGGTATCGACAAGGAATCCGTCCGCGAGCGCGTCTGGGACGACTTAGAAGAGAGCGGCGAGGCCCGGTTTCCGTTCCCGCCCCACGGTCGAATTCCGAACTTCGCCGGGGCGAGCGAGGCCGCCGACCGACTGGCCGAGCAACCGGAGTGGACCGAGGCGACGACGATCAAGGCCAATCCCGACGCGCCGCAACTGCCAGTCCGGCGGCGGGCGTTACGCGAGGGGAAGACGGTCTACATGGCCGTGCCGCGGCTCGCCGACGAGCGGTGTTTCCTGAAACTCGATCCGGACGAACTCGAGGACTACGACGCGGCGACCACCGTCTCGGGCTCGTCGGAACACGGCGAACAGGTCGGGCCAGAGGCGGTCGACCGCGTCGACCTGATCGTCTCCGGGAGCGTCGCGGTCACCGCGGACGGCGGTCGAATCGGAAAGGGAGAGGGCTACAGCGACCTCGAGTTCGCCGTGCTCCGCGAACTCGGCCTCGTCGACGACGCGACGTCCGTCGCGACGACGGTCCACGAGCGACAGCTGATCGAGGAGTCGGTCGCCGTCGAGGAGCACGACGTCGTAATGGATCTCGTCGTCACGCCCGAGCGGGTGATGCGCCCGGAGGGGAGCGCGCAGCCGACCGGCATTGACTGGGACCTGCTCACGGACGAGCGACTCGCGGAGATTCCGGTCTTGGAACGGCTTCGAAACTCGTAGCGCAGACTGAGTGACTCGAGGGGAGATCGCTAGAGATCTATCTCTCGGAGATGGACGTCGACAGAAGGGGGATCCATCCCCGGAACGCGGCGGAAAACGCCGCGTTCCGATGCCAGAATCGCAGGGTGCGACGCGAGCCGGTGGGGTGGGCCCGCGTCAGCGAAATCGGTTGGCAGTGGTGGGGGAAGGGTGCTGTGGTGGGGTTGCTGGAAGTCGCGGGAGCAGGTGGTGGGTGCCATCGGTGGGGTCTGCCCGTCGACCTCCATCGAGATGTAGCGGCCGATCCAACTTGAACGGGGGTGATGGTATACCAGTCTTACGCCGAATTCCACCGAATTCAATTCGAGTTTATTCGGCCGAAATCTCCCTCGAGAAAGTTTATACGGCAGTCGTAGCTGTCCGAGTGACTGTACGGAACAAAGAAACGATTTCGGCGACCGAATCGGTTTCGCGAGCGCCGGGTCGGAGCGGCCGACGGCCGGCGGCGGCCCGCGGGCGTCAGTCGACGAGTTCGTCGGCGACGATGCTCGCGTCCATCAACTGCGGATCGATCGCGATATCGAGCTGTCCCTTGACGAACTCGGGGACGGTCCGATGCGCGTAGACGACGGTCCGGACATCGTCGTTCAGATCGCAGACGATCGGGATCGTCGTCGCCTGGCCGACGTCCGTCAGGACGTACAGGTCGGCCGTGACGACGCCCGCCTCCTCGAGTTGCGGGCGGGAGATGACGCCGTCGATTCGAGTCACGTCGACGCCTTCACTCTCGAGTGCCGCACCGATACCGTCCTCGTCGAGACCGGCGACGACGGCGGTCGTACCGGAACTCATTCGTACTCGATGGTCGCGGGCGGTTTGTGGGTCACGTCGTAGACGACGCGGGCGACGTTCTCGTGTGAACCCGTGATCCGGGACTGAATGCGCTGGAGCGTCTCCCAGTCGATCTCCTGAGCGCGCGCGGTCATCCCGTCGCGTGACTCGACCGAGCGGACGGAGACGACCCAGCCGTGGACCCGGTTGTCGCCCTTGACGCCGGTCGCCTTGCCGATGACGGCCGCGAGCGCTTGCCAGGGCTCATACTCCTCGAGCTCTTCCTCGACGACGTGGTTGGCCTCGCGGGCCACCTCGAGTTTCTCCTCGGTGATCTCGCCGATGATCCGCACGGCGAGGCCGGGACCGGGGAACGGCATCCGCTCGGCGACGAGCTCGTCGAGGCCGAGGTGGCGCGCGACCTCACGGACCTCGTCCTTGTAGAGGTCGCGGACGGGTTCGACGATCCCCTCGAAGTCGACGACCTCGGGGAGGCCGCCGACGTTGTGGTGGGACTTGATCCCGCCCTCGCTCTCGATTCGGTCGGGGTAGATCGTCCCCTGAACGAGGAAGTCCGCGTCCGCGTCTTTCGCTTCGCGCTCGAACTCCCGGATGAACTGCTCGCCGATGATCTCGCGTTTCTCCTCGGGATCGGTGGTTCCCCCGAGCGCCTCGAGGAATCGGTCCTTCGCGTCGACGATCCGCAGCGACTCCATGTAGTCGAAGGTCTCGCGGATCTGCTCGGTCTCACCTTTCCGCATCAGACCGGTGTCGACGTAGACCGGCGTGAGTCGGTCGCCGATGGCCTCGTAGGCCAGGGCGGCGGCGACCGAGGAGTCGACGCCGCCCGAGAGGGCGATGACGGCGTTCGCATCGCCGATTTCTTCGTCGATCTCTGCGACTGCGTCGGGGACGAACGTGTCTGTCTCTACCATTCGGGGTCACTCTCCTGTCGTCCGACCGCAGTTCCGTACAGAATAGCCTTATCGAACGTAATCGCCATGGCAAGTTTCGGGACGGCACAGACAAAACGATTTTGAATCATCAGTCGACCCCTTCTCAGGGATATTTCAAACTGACGGCTCGAGTGTTCGAACGACGTGGAAGCGTAACAAACCCATAGGAGTCACTGTAGATCAGACCACACTCAATCGCGCGGGGAGTGTGCGGTTCCGATAGAACGCGGTTCGAAGCGAGTGAAAGAGTGAAACCGGCGAGAACCGCGATGCAGACGGGAAGGGACAATCCGGCGATATTCTGAACCGTCAGGTCAGACGGTCTTCGGTGCGATGCGACGAAACGGAGGAACACGACCGACGATGTTGCCGACCAGCGCACCGACGACACCGAAGAAGCTACAAGCCACGAGGGCAAAAAGGTGCCAAAGCAACGCGAACGCGACCGCGAGAACGGCGTAGCTAAACGATATTTCCCATCCAGATGCGATGAAACTGGTAGAGGCCCAAATCACGGGGAGACTTCCGATAACGCCGGTTCGCAGGCCAGCACGCACGACAGCGGTCGATTGATTGCTGTAGTATAGCCCCGCTAAGAACCCAGCAAGCATTACTGGGCCAGCATCATAGTGGGACGCACCCGTACTTAGAGAGACAGCCAGGGTAAAAGGAATAGAGAGGAACCCGAGCACTGTCGCAACCGATACATCTTCGTCTAGCAGCCACTGAATGATTTTGGTTTTTATAGACACAATCATATTTTCGAATTTGGTTTTTTGACTTATATATTTTTGCACTGCAAATAGCCGTGTTTAGTTAAGCGGAAAAGAAAGGGAACGATTTTGTGGCTCTCTATGCCAAAAATCGCCCACCTCAATGGGTGTAGCGACTGGATCGGGTTGGGTATGGTGGGGCGAGAGCGGAGACTGCGTTAGCTGATGTCGCCCTGATATTCGGCTTTATCTTGCCCAACTATTGCTTTCGAAATCCGAGTCACGTTGCGCTCAACGAAAGTGTGATTCACATTGACAGTCACCAGTATTGGCTGTTCGCTGCAGTGAAGTCGGAAGCGACCAAAATCTCCATATACGGTTATTTTCAACGACTACGACAACATTGGCTGAACGCTTTCTGCGAGAATCAATCGAGAAATATGACGTCGAAAACGCTGTGTTTCTCGTCAATGATGAACAGCATCCCCAGACAACACTCCGTCGATACAGACTCCGATATCAATACTAGAAACAAGGCAATCAGAATGCTATCAAATATATAATTCTAGACGTTAATTCTCATAAAATCTACCGTCAAACTGTCTAGCTACGTTAAACCATTAACCGCAGAATCGTGTCTTCAAACCGTTGCCATCTGGCAGAAGGCTACAAACTAAACATGACCTACCTCAACTATGTTGATTGAAATCACATAGAAAAGTGGTCCTCATCCTCCCAAAATGGGGATTGAATTTTTCCATAACTCGTAGGTTAGCAGTCGGACAAGCGCCAGGAAATGGATCGAACAACTAGATAGTACCATGCAGCGTAGTCATTTCTTCTCAAGTTACTAGCTGCACACATCCCCTTACCCCAAATGAGTGAGGGGAATAAATATTAGAAAATAATAAATTCTGTATATAAATAACTTTATTAAGTGCCATTGGAAATAACCAATTGCGATGAAAGAAAACAATGGTGAATCCTCCGAACCGACTAGGCGAAACACCCTTCGATTGCTTACTGGCAGCGGACTCGGGATAATAGGAGTTGCTAGCGGTACTGCAGCAGCCGACAAGACTGGAAACCAACAGACTGACGAGGAACTAACGCTCGCCGAAGGAACATCCGGTTACGTAACGAGTGGTGAGGAAACGCCCGACTGGTTCACGCTCAAGTCAGCAGGTGATGCTAAGTGGAACATCGGAGACTTCAATAAGAAACAGGATAATGAAGTGGGCCTCTATGATCACCTCAGTTGTAGTGGGGACCAACTCGATTGGGGTGGTTCCGTTGAGAAGTGGGGGGTCGAGTTCAAGTTGCACTTGGATCACTGTGCCGGAACGTGTAATTGGAATTTCCAAGTTGAGGCGCTGGGACAGTCGTACTCTACCGGAATGAACGATGAATGCAACGGCAAAGAGACACTCTCTGGTGGTGTTCGACCGCTCCAAATTGAGGCGTCGGTGCGAGCCTATGGAAAAGATTCTCTGACTGGACCTATCGAATCCTGGGGGATCGAACTCTCTGTTGAATATTACGATCTGAGAAGTGGCTGGGAGACTGCGTCGTGGGACTTTGAGATCGAAAACCCCGCTGTGTAGTTCTCTGAATTATCCATCCCCGTAGTAATAACCAAAATCGTTTATTTTATTTCGCTATCGTGTAAGACAATCACAATAAAATAGCTAACAGAATATTGAAATATAACTATATAATATAGAACGTAAGACAAAATAGTTCCTAGTGATAATAACGTGCAAGCCGTGATCGTTCTTCCATAGCCGGTCCGCGCGTCGATGACCGAGTTGGAGTTAACTATAGTAGTCACCGAAACGATTTACACACTAATCACAACCTCGTCGTGCAGTTAGGTGTGAATTGACATTCAGTGGCTACTATATCTATCAGGTTTGTGCCTCTGGTTCAGCAGCGGTCTCACTGCCGTCGGCCTGTTCGAGGACGGCCTCGACCAGCCCGAGGAAGGGCGGACTCGGCTGCCCGGGTCGGGACGTGTACTCGGGGTGGAACTGCGTCCCGAGGAAGAACGGGTGGTCCTCGAGTTCGAGGATCTCCATCCGGTTGCCAGCGGTGCCGGAGAAGACGAGCGGTTCGTCCTCGAACTGGTCGAAGTACTCGGGGTTGACCTCGTAGCGGTGGCGGTGGCGCTCGGAACAGGACGTGTCACCGTAGAGCTCGTAGGCCAACGTCTCGGGTTCGATCACGGTCGTGTGCTCGCCGAGTCGCATCGTGCCGCCCATGTCCTCGACCTCGTACTGTTCGGGCAGGATGTCGATGACCGGATGCGGCGTGTCTTCCTCCATCTCCGCGGAGTGTGCGCCCTCGAGACCCAGCACGTTCCGGGCGTACTCGACGACGGCCATCTGGAAGCCCAGACAGAGCCCGAGGAAGGGGACGCCGTTCTCGCGGGCGTACTGAACGGCTCGGATCTTGCCCTCGGAGCCGCGCATCCCGAAGCCGCCGGGGACGATGACGCCGTCCATTCCAGCGAGTTGCCCGTCGTGACCCTCGCTCAGTTCGTCGGCGGCCACCCAGTGGACGTTCACGTCGCTGCCGACCTCGAAGCCGGCGTGTTTCAGCGACTCGTGGATCGACATGTACGCGTCCTCGAGATCGTACTTCCCGACCAGCGCGATGTCGATCTCGCCGTTTTTCTCTGTGGTGACGATCTCGCGCCAGTCGTTCGCGCGCTCGCCCTCCGGCAGGGCCTCGTCAGCCAGTCCGAAGTGCTCTAAGACGTACTGGTCGAGTCCCTCGTCTTCGACCATCAGCGGGACGTGATAGACGTCCTCGACGTCCGGGTTCGAGAACACGGCCTCGGTCGGAATATCACAGAACAGCGCGATCTTCTCCTTGGTCTCGGGGTCGAGACGATCCTCACACCGGCCGACGATCACGTCGGGCTGGAGGCCGATCGAACGGACCTCCTTGACCGAGTGCTGGGTTGGCTTCGTCTTCTGCTCGCCGTTCTTCGAGTACGGAACGAGGGTGACGTGCGTGAAGAGGACGTTCTCTTCCGGTTCCTCGTGGGCGAACTGGCGCAGGGCCTCGAGGTAGGGCATCCCCTCGATGTCACCGACGGTGCCGCCGACTTCGATGATACAGACGTCGGTGCCTTCGGCGGCCTCCCGAATGCGCCGCTTGATATCGTCGGTGATGTGAGGGATGATCTGGACCGTCTTGCCCAGGTAGTCGCCCGCTCGCTCCTTCTCGATGACGTGCTGGTAGGTCTTCCCCGTGGTGATGTTGTGATCCGAGGTCATGTCGATGTCGAGGAACCGTTCGTAGTTCCCGAGATCGAGGTCGACCTCGCCGCCGTCCTCGAGGACGTAGACTTCCCCGTGCTGGTAGGGGTTCATCGTCCCGGCGTCGACGTTCAGATACGGATCGATCTTCACCGCGGTGACGTCGAACCCGGCGTTTTTGAGGAGACGGCCGGTACTCGCGGCCGTGATCCCCTTGCCGAGTCCCGACATGACGCCGCCGGTGACGAAGATGAACTTGTTCCCCAGCGAGGGGTCATAATGAGTGTCCGATTCCGTCGGCATACCGAGTGTGCGCGCGACCGCTTGAAAACGATTTCGGGACTGCGGTGCCTCCGACAGAGGTTATCATTCCTCGTCGGTGTGGTCGCCACGCAGTGGCTCGCCCGCCGGGTCCACAGTCGTCGAAAAAAGATGGTGTCCGCCGAAGACTGCGCCGGTCAGGGTTCCTCGTCCATCGATTCCTTGCCGTAGGATTCGCCGTCCTGGGACGCCTTCCCCTCGGCTTCCTCTTCCTCGACCGCCAGATCCTGCACTTCGACGATCTCGGCCTGCGGGACGTGCTCGATGCCGCCGCCCATCCGCAACTGGATCGTCTGCCCGGGGAGGTCCGGATCGTCCTCGTTGGTCGGTTGCTTCGGGACGGAGACGGCGGTGACCCCGTCGATCGAGAGCGAACGCCGCTGGATCGGATCGCCCTCGTGCTCGACGGTATCCCACGTCTCGACGTCGAGATCCTCCATCTCTTCGCCGAAGTAGTCTTCAGCCTCCGGATTGACCGTGTCTTCGGTCTGGGACTCGCCGGTCGTCCTGTTATCGTCGAACTGTACCTCCTCGTGTTTGTACTGGCGGAGCTGTACCAGCATACAGGCAGTACTACGTGCGGCACGTTAACTCACATACCGGAGGTCGCTGGGGAGCCGACGGAGCGTGTCAGCAGAGTGAGGACACCGTGTTTATTTTATGCTCCGACGACGAATACGTGAACAGCGTGACATCTCACGAACGGCAGGTGGCCCCTGCGGTGAACGAGCCCGACATCGGCTTTCAGGCCGGCTTCGGGTTCTACCTCGGGATCGTCGTCACCGGGATCATGGCGATCGCGGGGCTGCTCGGCGACGTGGCCACCGCGACGCTGCTCGGCGTCCTCCCGAGTACGGTGACGGCCGTCGCGATCGTCGGCCACATCTACGCGAAGCGGGCGCGTGGCCTCCCAGAGCGAATCGGCCGGAGCCGGTGGCGACGCCTCGCCTGTTACGTCCCGGCGGCGGCGTTCGCGGCGGCGCTGTCCCTCGCCGCGCTCGCACCTGTCGACGCGACCGGCCGCTTCGTCATCGTCACGGTCGTACTGACCGCACTGGCCGCCGTCTCGGGGTTCGGCCTCGATCGGATGGCCAAGAACCGGTACGTCGACGCGATCACCGCCGACGAGCCGGCCGCGACCTGGCCGTGGCAGCGAAGCGGGGGCTGGACCGGTGAGCCGGCCTACACCGTAATTATGGCGTTTATGATCCTCGCGGGCGTCGTCAGCGTCTGGCAGGGGGAGTGGGTCCTCGGTCCGTTCTGGATCCTCTACGGTGCCGTCATGATCCTCTCGCGGCGGTACGGCTGGTACGACCTCGACGAGACCGACCACTGGAACCCGCCGGAGATCCGCGCTCACGAGGCCGGTCTCGTCGTCGACCGATCGTTCTGGAAGGGGTTCGTCCCCTGGGAGACGGTCGACGGCGTCCGGCTGACCGACGACGAACTCGTCGTCGAACGACGGCGGTTCGGGTTCGACAGCGGTTTCTTCGACCTCCGCTGTGACCGCTCGGCAATCGAGGACGCCGAAGCGGTCTCCGAGGCGCTCGAGCGCGCCCGCGAACGGGCCGAGCGCCGCGATCCGAGGGCCGTCGAGACCGCGGGCTGACGGGCCGCGGTCGTCACCGAGAAGTGTCGCCGGTCCGTCGACGCGCCCATGAGCGACCTCCAAGTCACCGTCGCCGACCGCGACCTCGCGGCGACGTGGACCGACGACGCACCGAAAACGAGGGCCGCGCTCGAGGCGGCGCTGCCCGCGGCGGGCGACGCGATCCGCTGGGGCGACGAGCTCTATTTCGATCTGGCACTGGACGTACCGCCGGAAAACGCCCGCGAAGCGGTACCCAAAGGTTCGATCGCCTACTGGCCGGCTGGCGGGAAGCTGTGTCTGTTCTGGGGCCCGACGCCGGCCAGCGACGACGGTGAGCCCCGCGCCGCCGCGCCCGTGACCGTCGTCGCGCGGGTTACTGATACGGAGCCGCTTGCGGACCTCGAGGGCGGGGCGCGGGTTCGCCTCGAGCGCGCGGAGTGACCGCTCAGCTCTGATTGCGCGGGAGCCGCTCCGGATCCGTAGACCGGCCGTGTCGCCGCTTCCGCCCCGAGAGGAGCAACCACTGCGGGACGGCCAGCAGCGCGAGCAGTCCGGCGGCGGTGAGAAACACCGTCGTCGACTCGACCGCGAGCCCGTAAAAGAGCGCGGTCCCGAGCGCGACGTACGTTGCGACGAGTATCCAGACCATCCGGTTCACGAGAGACATAAGAACGGCTATAGGATAAGGATAGCGACCGTTGCGGTCGGATACCGGCCGAAATCGGTGTCGAGAGAAACGAGCGCGCTATTTGCCCCAGAAGGGGTCCCGACTGCGCTGCTTGTCGAGGTACATGTTCAGCGCCTCGAGTTCGTCGCCGGGGATCTCGCTGGCCAGTTCCTGCTCGAGAATCTTCGCGTGTTTCTCGGGGATCTCGATCCAGAGTTCGTCGTCCTCCTCGATCTGGCGGCCGACGGTCGGGCCGTCGATGGCGACCGAGACGCGGTTGCCCGCGCGGGCCTCGTCGACGTCCTCGCCCTGCTCTTGGATCCCCTTGACCTGGCCGACGCGGTTCGGCTCGTTGCCCTCGAACTTGACGACGTTCGCGTTGTTCTGGATCGTCCCCGAGTTCACCTCGACGCCGACGACCGCGGGATCGTTCTGGCGGAAGGTGTGATCCGGCAGGATCCGGAAGCGAGCGGGCCGGGTGATGTTGTCGAGGATGGTGTCCTGCTGGGCCTTCTCGATTCCTTCGACGTACTCCTCGTACTCCTCGATCAACTGGTAGATAACCTCGTCGGTGAAGATCGTCACGTCCTCGATCTCCGCGCGCTGCTCGGCGTCGTCGAGGGTGTCGACGTTGAATCCGAGGATGGCCTTCTGTTTCCCGTCCTCGGCCGTCGACGCCACCGAGACGTCCCGCGGCGCGACGTCGCCGACCTCCGCGCGGACGATCGGCACCTCCGCCTCGTCTAAGGCGTCAGCCATCGCCTCGAGACTGCCGAGGGTGTCGGCCTTGACGACGACGCCCTGCTCTGCGGTGTCGACGGCGATGTCCGCGAGTTCGGCCTGTACTTCCTCGATGACTTCGTCGACGTCGCGGTCGCGGACGACCCGGACCGGCGCGCCGGCCATCGCGTCCGCGAGTTCGGGTGCAGCGACCTTGATCCCGGACGCGGCCGAGACCTCGTCGACTTTCTCGAACCGGCTCTCGGTCCGGATCTCGGCCAGCGGCCGCGGCTGGAGCAGCGCGCGCACATCGGTGACGATCGGTTCGTTCTGCCCGCCGACGACGATCTGATCGTCCGACCGGATCGTCCCGTCGTACAGCACTGTGTCGATCGTCGTCCCGAACCCTTTCTCCTCTTTGACCTCGAGGACGGTGCCGACGCCGGGGCCGGCGACGTCGATCTCCATCTCCTCTTTCATGTAGCGCTGGGAGAGGCCCATCATGACGGTCAGGAGGTCCGGGACCCCCTCGCCGGTCATCGCCGACACGGGAACGACGCCGACGTTGCGCTGGAAGTTCTGGACCCGCCAGTAGAGGTCGGCGGAGAAGCCCTCGTCCGAGAGGTTGCCGATGATCTCGTAGAGGCTCTCGTCGAGGCGTTCGCGCACGCGTTCGGACTGGGCCTCGTAGGTGTCGTTGATCGGCGAGTCCTCGTTGGGGTTCCAGCCGGGAACGGTGTCGATCTTGTTCGCCGCGACGATGAACGGGGTCTCCGACCGCCGGAGGATGTCAAGCGCCTCGAGCGTCTGGGGCTGGAAGCCGTCGTTGACGTCGACGACGAGGATGGCGATGTCGGCCAGCGCGCCCCCGCGGGAGCGCAGCGTCGTAAAGGAGTGATGACCCGGCGTGTCGATGAAGAGGAGGCCGGGGAGGTCGAAGTCGTCCGGGTCGACGAGTTCGCCCGCGATCGTAGAGATGATGTCCAGCGGGACGGCGGTCGCGCCGATGTGCTGGGTGATCGCGCCTGCTTCGCCCTCGATGACCGCGGAGCCGCGGATCTTGTCGAGGAGACTTGTCTTGCCGTGATCGACGTGTCCGAGGACGGCGACGATCGGCGTTCTGAGAGATGTGGGGTCGCGTGTATCCGTGTCCGACATGATGAACCACCCGAGAAGGTCTTACCTAAAACCTCCGTAGCGCCGTAGTTAAACCCATCGTCATCGTCGGTCCGTCGATCCGGTCCAACGGACGGGGCACAATTGGCAGTGACAGCGGTTCGGTCGACGACCCACTGCGTCGCCGAGAGCGATGCCCGCTCGTCTCGGCCAACGTCTGACGCCCGTATGCACAGACCCCGTGGTCTTTAATACCGATTAGTAAGTACAGGCATGCATGAGCGATATACTCGCTGAAAACCTCTCGGGGAAGTCCGTCATGGGGTCCGACGGCACCGAGCTCGGACTGCTCTACAACATCACGATGGATCTGAAATCCGGCAAACTCCACGATCTCGTTATCGAGCCCGACGAGGAACTGTCGCGGCGGGCGGTCGACTTCGAACTCGACGACGCCGGTCACTTTCTCGTTCCCGTTAACCGCGTTCAAGCGGTGAAAGACTACATCGTCGTTCAGCGCTAACGGTATGTACGTTCTCGACTCCTCGGCGTTTATCCACGACTTCCACACGACAGAACAGACTGCGACTATTCCCCTCGTCCGCGAAGAACTCGAGGACGAGAGCGCCTATCGCTACGATGCGATGGAAGGCTCCGGGATGCACATTCACATTCCCAACGGCGATACCACCGAGAAGGTCGAGCGCGCGGCGCGCGAATCCGGTGACCTCGAGGTCCTCTCGGACACTGACGTTCGGCTGGTCGCGGCGAGTTTCGAACTCGACGCCACCCTGGTGACCGACGACTACGCGATGCAAAACGTCGCTGAGAAGCTCAACGTCGCGGTCGAGGTGATCGCTCGGGAGGGAATCGACGAACAGCGCCACTGGAAGTATCAGTGTCAGGGCTGTGGCCGCGAGTTCGACGAGGAGAAAGACCGGTGTCCGATCTGCGGATCGGAGCTGGCTCGGAAGAACCCGTCGTAGTCCGCGGTCACGTTTTATCTGATCGTTCGATTCGGTAGCCGCCGGCGAGGTCGATCGCTCGATCAGCCGTAGGTGAAATAGAGATTCGCGAAGAGGAGCGCGTTGTACAGCCCGTGGATCAGCGCCGGCACGAGGAGGTTGTCGGTCCGCTCGTAGATCGTCCCGAGGACGAGTGCGAGTCCGAAGATGGTCCCGAGACTGGCGATCACTTCGCCCAGTCCCGCGGTCGCGTACGCGAGTGCATGTACCAGGGCGAAGATGACGCTGGCCACGGCGACGGCACCGAACCGCGAGAACGTGTCGTACAGCGACTTCTGGATCACGTTCCGGTAGAGCAGTTCCTCGAACGGGCCGATGATCAGGACGGCCAGCGGCACTAGGACGAGCATGAGTTGCGGACTCTCCTGGGCCCGCTGGGTCGTCGAGTGCTCGGCGCTCTCGACGCCTGTCGACTGCATGAGCGCGGAGATCACGAAGAGCGCCCCGAAGAGGACGAGCAGTCCCCCGAGGGTCCAGCCGACGTCCCGCAGCGTCGGCCGTCGGAGATCGATAAAGGACAGGTCGCGGTCGGTCATCGCGAGATACCCCCCCGCGACGAGCATCGTGCCGATGGCCATGCAGACCTGGGTGAAAACGGTGTTCTCGATCTGCGAGACCGGCTCGAGCAGCGGGCGGACCGGAATCGCGAGGATGGCGACGACGAAGGGCGTGACGAGGAGTCCGGCGACGCCGACGCCCGATAGCATAATCACCTGGAGACTCCGCCGCTTGAGACCCGCACTACTGATCCCGTAGTAGTCGGCGACTCCGGCGGCGGCGGTGAGCCCACCGGTGACGAACGCGACGAAAACGATCGGTATCGACACTGACCCCGTCGGCAGCGTGGCCGCTGCCGTGACCCCCTGATTCAACGCGTAGCCGGCGAGCAGGACGACGGCGACGCTCGAGCCGGCGGCGATCAGGCCGGCGATTCGCCCCTCGAGACCGCCGTGGCGCTGGGCCAGAAACGCGAGGACGGCGGCGAGGGCGAACCCGGCCCCGGCCAGGACGACCGGAGCGTCGACGCCGCTGCGAACGGGGGCGAGCATGGCGGCCATCGTGACCGCCGAGAGAACGGTTCCGATGCCGGGAACCACGTCGGACGCGACCGGACCAGCGTCGTCGGCCCGTGTAGTCTCGCTCATATTTCACTATTCGTGCGCGGACTCATAGGCACACCGCAACCGGACGAGGGGGCCCGTTCCGACCGCCGATTCGGGTCGGGTAACTCGGCACTCAGTCGTCGACTACCGCTCGACCCGGAGCTCGGTCTTCTCGGCGACCGCCTCGGCCTCCTCGAAGTCGCCGCCGCCGAGCAACCCGCGGGTCGCCTTCTTCGCCCACTCGACGGCCGGCTGCTCGAACGTGTTCACGCCGTAGAGTTCCCCCGCGAGCACGCAGGCGGCTTCCATCGCGTACAGCAGCCCGCCGAGTTCGTACTCGTCGACGCGCTCGAGTTCGACGCGGACGTTCGGCCGGCCGGCGGCCGCGAGGCTGGCCTCTGTGGCCTCGAACTCCGCCTCGAGCAGTTCGCCCAGCGTCGCGTCGCCGAGGTACGCCAGGTCCTCGACGTCGGTGGCGGGAATCGGTCGGTCCGCGCTCTCTTCGGTCGTGACGAAGGTGACGAGCTTGTCCCGCGGGCCCGCGCGGTAGAGCTGCAGTTGCGAGTGCTGATCGGTGACGCCGAGCGCCCGTACCGGCGTCTGGCCGAGGTCGTCCTTTCCGAGGCTTTCGGCCCACAGCTGGGCGAACCACTCCGCGGACGTCTCGAGGGACTCCGCGTAGGGCATCATCGCATTGATGCCGGCACCCCGCTGATCCAGCGCGTACGTCGTCGCGCCATAGGCGTACGCGGGACAGTCGAACAGCGAGCCCGACAGCGTCTCGCGCTCGGCGGCCGCGCCGGCGAGCAGCGCCTCGAGGTCGTGGCCACAGACTGCGGCCGCGACCATGCCGACGGCCGACAGCGCGGAGAAGCGGCCGGGGACGCCGTTCGGGACTTTCAGGGACGGCAGCTCATGGCGGTCCGCGAGGTCGCGGAGAGGGCCGGACTCGCCGGTCGTGACGATGGTCCTCTCGGTCCAGTCGACGTCGGCGTCCTCGAAAGCCTCGCGAACGACGAGGAAGTTCGCCAGCGTCTCCGCCGTCGTCCCCGACCGCGAGACCACGTTGATCGCCGCGCTCTCGAGCGGCAGTCGCTCGAGTTCGCTCGAGACCCACTCGGGATCGACGTTGTCGAGGAAGACGGTCTCGGTGTCCGACTCCAGAGCGTCGACGATCGTCGCCGCTCCCAGCGAACTGCCGCCGATGCCGACGGTGATCAGCGCCTCGGCGTCGGTGACCGGCTCGACAGCTTCCCGAATTTCGTCGGGATCAGTCCGTTCCGGCAGATTCAGCGCCTCGTAGCCGTGCTCTCCGTTCGCCATTCCCGCCTCGATGCGCTCGTGGGCGGCCGCCACCTGCTCGTCCAAGCGCTCGAGGGACTCCCTCGAGACGCCCGGCGACGCGACGGACGCGAGCGCGTTACCGATATCGACGTTCATACGCAAGGGCGCAACCGCCTGCGATAAAGGCGTTCCGTGACGGGGTCGCGACGGAAGGCGTTCTGCGGGACGGCACTCGAATGTCGCTCGACCCTGTACAGCACGTCTCACTTCGGACTCGTCGACGACATGCGGTGGCGCGCGCTGTCAGCCGACCGAACGACAGTGAGGGGGGCCGCCAATATTGCGCGAGGGATGAGCGAGTGAAACGAGCGTTAGCGCGGAACCGAAGGTTCCGCGAACCATACGAATAGTGCGGGACCGGCGGTCCCGCATACCGTGCGAACGGGCCGTCGGCCCGTGAGCAGAGGGCGCTGCGCGCCCGTGAGCAGAAATCGGCTGGGGAGGGCGTGGCGATTCCCTGCCGCCACGATAGCAGGACGCGTGTCATCACCGGTAGTGTTCGGGGGCAGGGTATCGATGTGGGACCTCTCTCCCCGAAATCCGATCGTTCTATTCGTACGCCTACTGAGCGGCGACTCGCATCGAACCTCGAGTCCCACCGGTGATCGAAAGCCGAAATCCGGAAACCGATCCTCCGCCTACGACCGCCCATGACCGAGAAGACGAGCACGTTCGTCGTCACGCACGCCGAAGCGGAATCAGCGGTCGTTCGCGACGTCGAGACTGCACAGGTCCACACCCTCGGATCGAACCCCGGCCTCGAGGTCCACGACGTCCTCGAGGCGACCGTCGCGCCCGAGCCACCGATGGAGGTCACCTGGGAGGTGATCGATGTCGCGGACAGGCGCACGATCGAGCTGGTCGACAGCGACCTCGAGCCGACCACGCACGAGAAGGAACTGGCGGCCGAGGCCGACCTCGGCGACTTGGTACAGGAAGAACGGGCCGGGACAGGCGAGATACACGTTTTCAGCGTGCCCGAGGGCGAGGTCGAGCCCGCAGCGCAGGACGTGCTCGCGGACGAGGAGACGATCTCGCGAGCGGCCCGGCTCGAGGCGGTCCGCGTAGAAGTGCGGCGGTCGGCCGACGACGGCGTACTGAGCGTGCGATACCTCCCCGACTAACCCGGGTCACGAGTCGTACCGGCCGGACCCGTCGGTGCCGTCTGCGGAACTGAATGCCGGCGCGGTCACCGGGACCTCACCGTCAGAGACTCACTCACGTAATGTGGGGGTCAGACTGTCGGAATTGAGAAGGCTTACTTCGGGGGGATACCAGTGGTCGGTTATATGGCGTATTTCGACGTACCGGAGATCGAATACACCCGGTACAGTAACCGCCAGCTCGCGGCGGTCCCGCTCGCGGTCCTCGCAGTGGCACTGCTCGTCCTCGTCGGTTCGTTTCTCGTCTTGGGCTCGCCGGTCCCGATGGGAATGGACTTCGCCGGTGGGACGGAACTGACGGTGCAGACGTCGACGCCCCAGGACGATATCGGGGCGGCGTTCGACGCGGAACCGGAAACCGTGCGACAAGTCGGCGGAACGGGAACCGACAACCAGTACATCGTGCAGTTCTCCGATTCCGACTCGGCGACGCTTCGAGAGCAGGCCGAATCGAACCTGGAACCGGCCGGTAACGGCGATATCGTCCAGTCGGTCTCGTCGACCGCGGCGAGTTTCGGCCAGGAGAGTCAGCGCACGGCCATGCTCGGCCTCGTCGTCGCGTTCGTCGGAATGAGCGCGATCGCCTTCATCCTCTTTCGGACGTTCGTGCCGTCGATCGCGATCGTCATCTCCGCGTTCTCCGACCTCGTGATCCCGCTTGCGTTCATGCGACTGGCCGGGATTTCGCTCTCGCTGGGGACGGTGGCCGGCCTGCTCATGCTCATCGGATACTCGGTCGACTCCGACATCCTGTTGAACAACCACGTCCTGCGTCGGAGCGGTGACTTCTACGAGAGTACTCATCGTGCGATGCGGACCGGTGTCACGATGACCGTCACGTCGATGGCCGCGATGCTCGTGATGGGCGTCGCGGCGTTCGTGCTCGGCATCGATCTCCTGGCATCGATCGGAATCATCCTGTTCGTCGGCCTCGCGGCCGACCTGATGAACACCTACATGCTGAACCTGAGCTTACTTCGCTGGTACAAGTTCGAGGGGGTACGGTCATGAGCCCGATAGACGGCATCAAGGAGAACTGGCGGGTCCTCCTGCTCGTGGCGTTTCTCGCCTTCGCGGTCATCGCGCTGTTCGTCCCCGGCGGCATCGTCGCTGACGACAGCGTCGCCAACGAGAGCGCCGCCAACGAGAGCGTCGACAGTGGTCCGACCAACCTCGAGTTCGGTCTCAGCCTCGACGGCGGCACCCGGATCAGAGCCCCCGTCGTCGGGATGACCGCCGAAGATATCGAGACCGGCGCGGTCAGTGACAGCGGACAGGTCGACGGGGACCGCATCGAGGAGGTCGAGTCGACGTTGTACGAGGAACTCGATCTGGACCAGGCCGACGCCCGAGTCACCGTCCACGACGACGGGAGCGTCACTGCCGAAGTCTTCACCGACAACGTGACACGAGCGGAGTTCGCCGCGGCGCTGCAGTCGGCGGACGTCGACGCGTCCGAGGACGACATTCGCGACGGCGTCACCGAGCAGACCCGTAACGAGATGATCGGGACGCTCCAGACGAAAATCAACGAGGCCGGGCTCTCCGGCGGCTCGGTCTACGAGCAGACCACGCGCAGCAACAACTACATCGTCGTCGAAGTCCCCAACATGGGCTCCGACGAACTCCGTTCGCTGCTCTCCGAGCGCGGGGTCGTCGAGGTCGTCGCCTACTTCCCGGACGAAAACGGGACCCAGCGGAACGAGACAGTGTTGACCCACGACGACATCGCCAACGTCGACCCGCCCCGGCAGCCACAGGGTCCGCAAGGGCAGTCCCAGGGATACATGGTCCCCGTGCAGGTAAAGGAGGGTGAACCCGCGGAGAATTTCCAACGGGACATGGATCGATACGGCTTCCTCGACGAGGGGTATACGCCACAGGGCGCGTGTAACCTCCCCGAAGCGAACGGAACCGTCAGCTTCGACCACGAGGGCCAACAGTACTGTCTGCTGACGGTCTCGGACGGTGAGGTCGTCGACGCCCACTCGATGGGGAGCCTCGCCGACGGGATGATCGCCGGTACCTGGACTAACGATCCGACCTTCCAGATGGGCGCGCCGAGTCAACAGGAGGCCCAGTCGCTCTCCGTTAACCTCCGGGCCGGGAGCCTGCGTGCGCCACTCGACCTGAGTCCCGAGAGCGCCCAGGTCTACTCGATCACGCCGGGCCACGCCGACCAGTTCAAGCAGTACTCGCTGCTGATCGGACTGCTCTCGGTTCTCACCGTCAGCGGCGTCGTCTACGCTCGATACACGGACGCGCGCATCGCCCTCCCGATGATCGTCACGGCGCTGGCGGAAGTCGTGATCCTACTCGGGTTCGCGGCGCTGATACGCATGCCGCTGGACCTCTCCCACGTCGCCGGATTCATCGCCGTCGTCGGGACCGGGGTCGACGACCTCGTGATCATCGCCGACGAGGTGATGGACGAAGGCGACGTCAGCTCAGTGCGGGTCTTCCAGTCGCGGTTCCGGAAGGCGTTCTGGGTCATCGGTGCCGCCGCGGCGACGACAATCGTCGCCCTCTCGCCGCTCGCGGTCCTGAGCCTCGGGGATCTGAAGGGCTTCGCCATCATCACCATCCTCGGCGTGCTCATCGGGGTACTCATCACCCGGCCCGCCTACGGTGACATCCTGCGACGCCTGCTGACCGACCGCTGACGCGTCTCGATTCCGTCAGTCGGCTCTTTCAGCCCGAAACTTCTCAGAACAATCGATCCGTAATCCGCCTCAGTGCGTATTGCGACACCGCGGACACCAGTCGACGGCTCCGTTCTCTCCGTAAACGCGCGCGAAATCGTACGAGACGGGGTTCTCACAGGTAGTACAGATCGGCATCAAATCACCATCGTACCGAACGGCGGGACGATAAATAGCGGCTAGCCTGCGCTCGCAACCGGCGCTCGAGGACGGACTCGACCGAATACACGCAGTGCTATCGCGTGCTCGAGATCGATCGCAGAACCCCGATCACAGAACCGTTGCCTCGCCCGCCGGTCGAAACGACGGTCAGCACGTGCAACGGTCGCCGGCCGTCCGACGGGCTGCTCCCGAGGCGATACTAGGGCTGTTGCAGGTCGCGCTGGAACTCGTCGAAGACCTCGAGGTCGTCGGGGAGGTCGTACGCGAGGTGGCGCTCGTCCTGTCGGTTGGTGCCGGCGTCGTCGATCGGCGTGGCGACGTCCTCCCAGCCGGGTTTGATTTTGACGCTCTTGGCCGGCATCCCGATCGCGATGTGGTGGGCGGGGACGTCGTTCTGGACGATGCCGCGCGCGCCGACGATGGCGTTTTCGCCGACCTTGCAGCCGGCGCGGACCATCGCGTCGTAGGTGAGGCGGACGTCGTCCTCGACGATGGTGTGGTAGTTGCGGACCTCGGTCTGGTCGACGACGTCGTGATCGTGACTGTAGATGTGGACGCCGTCAGAGATCGAGACGCGGTCACCGATCGTGAGTTTCCCGCGGTCGTCCAGGTGGACGTCGTCGTGGACGACCGTGTTGTCCCCGATCGTGATGTTGTGACCGTAGGTGAACGAGATTCCCTTGAAGAAGCGACAGTTATCGCCGCAGTCCTCGAAAAGGTGATCAGCGAGCATCCGTCGGAACCGCAGGGCGAACTCGACGTTGTCCGCGATCGGCAGGCTGTCGAACTGTCGCCAGAGCCACTGGAGGTGCTTCGAGCGGCGGAACTGCTCCTCGTCTTTCTCGGCGTAGTACTCGCTCTCGAGGGTCGTGTTACAGGGATCGTAGCTCTGCAGACGGACGCGCTCGGCCGCCGAAACGGACTCGCCGTCCTGCCAGCGTTCGTAGGCCTCGCGGTCGCCCGAGAGGTCGATCAGGACGTCCTCGACGACCGAGCAGGTGTCCTCGTCGCTCGAGAGTCGTCGATCGACCTCGTCGATGAACTCGCGCATCCCCGTTTCCGCCTCCTCGGGGAGCGACACGTACCGCTTTGTCATACTCCGAGGTATTGCTCGCCGAGTTCATAGGGGTTCGGTTGTGCGGTCCCGGTTGCCGGACCCACTGGCGTGAGGGTTACCCGTTCGGTCGGCTCGGATGAGCTGATCGAGACCTCGCGGTCACTCCTCTGTCGACTGCCAACTCGAGAGGAGCAGCGCGGGCAGTGCGAGCGCGCCGACCACGAGCAGAATGCCCCCCGCAACAGCGCCGATCGTGACGCGGTCCCCGGGAATCTCGAGGTATCGCGCGACGAGGAGTCCGAGCGGGACGAGAGCGAGGAGGACCGCCAACAGGAGTCGGCCGGAACGCCGGGGCCGAGCGCGGGAACCGTCCATACCCACAGTTGTCAGCCGCGGGGCAAGAAGGATTCGACTCGAGCGATCGGCGTCCCGAACCCGTTCGGACCGGTCGCTCGACCGTTCCGTTCACCATAAGTTCCCCCGCTACGAAGGGCCGAACATGCAACACAGCGAACTCGGCGACTCCGGAGTCGAGGTCAGCGAAGTCGGTTTCGGCGCGTGGACCGTCGGAACTGACTGGTGGGGCGACCGCTCGGACGACGACGCGATCGAGATGCTGCGGTACGCCGTCGAGCAGGGGATCACCTACTTCGACACGGGCGACGTCTACGGTCACGGCAACAGCGAGGAACTGGTCGGGCGGGCGCTCGCCGAGGTCCGCGACGAGGTTACGATCGCGACGAAGGTCGGCTACGACTTCTACGACAACCCCCAGGCCGGCCACGGCGAACTCCCCAAGGAGATGGATCCGGAGTACCTTCGGGACGCCGTCCACAAGAGCCTCGACCGTCTCGGCGTCGACTCCGTCGACGTGCTCCAACTCCACAACGCGGACGTCGACGAGATCACTCCCGACGTGCTCGAGCTACTGGACGAACTCGAGGAAGAGGGCCTGATCGAGGCCACCGGCCTCGCGCTCGGTCCCTCGATCGGCTGGCTCGCCGAGGGCGACCTCGCGATCGAGGAGGAGTTCGACTCGGTCCAACTGGTCTGGAACATGCTCGAGCAGGAGGTCGGCGACCACTTCCTCGAGACGATCGAGCGGACCGGCTCGTCGACCAGCCTGATCCCCCGCGTCCCCCACTCCTCGGGCATCTTAAACGAGCAGGTCACGCCCGAGACCGAACTCGGTGAGGGCGATCACCGCGGCTTCCGTCCCGACGAGTGGTACGAGACCGGCTGGGAGAAACTCGAGCGGCTTCGGTTCCTGGAGCGCGCGGAGCACGGCTCCGCGGCCGGCTCGAGCGAGCAGGGCTCGCGAGAGCGAGACGGCGAGCGCACGATGGGCCAGGCGTCGATCGCGTGGCTCCTGAGCCACGATCCCGTCGCGACCGTGACGCCGACGTTCCGCACGAAAGCCGATATCGACGAGTGGGCGGCCGCCAGCGACGTACCCAAACTCTCCGCGGAGGAGATGACCCGCGTCGCGGAGCTGTACGAGAACGACTTCGACATCGACCGCGACGACGGGATGGACTCGCTGCGCTCGTCGGTCGACGGCGCGGACATCGAGTCGGCCGGCCTCGACAAGCTCGCGGCCGACTGATCGGACCGCCCTCGAGCGGGAGCGGCAGGTCCGCCGAACCGGCCTACTCCGACGCGGCTTCGGTAAACCGGAACTCGAGTTCGAGTCTTCCCTCCGTCTTCACGTTCACGCCGCCGAACTGATCGGAGAGTTGTTCTCGCGCTCCGGAGCTCGGTTCGACGGTGACCGAGACGCTGTTGCTGTTCGCGTTGTACGTGATGTTGCCGACCGTGACGTCGAAGTCGAACAGGTCCGGGACCTCCTCTCTGAGGTGCGTTCGCACGTCGTCGACCTCCGACCGAACGTCGGACATCTCGTCGTGTAACGTGCTCATTAGTCGTGCTAACGCCCACCAAGACTTAACGGTTCACCTTGTCTGTTCGTATCGCCTAAACCGTTCGGTCGATTGCCCGAAGAGATCCGGTGGAAGAGACGGGGTTACGCCGGCATTCTGAGCGCGTACAGGATCGCGAGCAGTCCCGAGATCTGGCTGAGCTGACTGAGGACGGCGACGAACGTCTCCGAAAGGAACGGGACCAGCACGTAGAGAACCACGAGGAGGAAGGGGACTGCGAGCGCAAAGAGGAAGCCGACGGCGATGACCAGCATCGGCCGACTGTCGTTTCGCCGGTAGCCGCGATAGGCCTGATAGGCGATGAACAGGCCGATGAGCGCACTCAGGACGTCGGTCGCTTGCACGAACGTCGCGACCCACTCGGCCGGGGACGCCTCCCAGAGCTGGATCGGTATCGAGCGCACGTCACATCCCCTCGATTAAGCTCGTAAACCGGTCCGCCATGTCCTCGCGGCGGTCGATACGGAGGCGCAATCCGTCGTCTCGGAGCTCGACCGTGATCCGCTCGAGGTTCGTCGAGTAGACGGTCCGGTGGTGGCCCCCGTCGGGATCGGGCTTCGTCCGTTCGACGAGGAGATCGCACTCGCGGAGGTCTTCCAGTCGCCGGTACACCGTGGGTCGGGACGCGTCGCAGTGGTCGCTCAGAGTACTCGCTGACATGGGTTTCTGGCTCGTCTCGGTGAGGATCGTTCGCACTGTCGGGTCCTCTAGCAGGGTCCCGATCGTCTCGACATCCGGCTCCTCACTCACGGTACCGACGTGTACCGAGAACGAACGTAAAGGGATTTCCACGACTGCAGCGGCTGCAGTCGTGCGGGTCGGGTTTTCGTCCCGCGTCCCGTTCGGACGAATACGATGCCATCGACTCGTCGCTCGGAAACGGTCGGACGGATCGCCCACCGATTTCGCCGCGTCGTGACGCGGCTGGCCGCGCTGTGTGCCAGTCCCGCCGGCGGCCGGCTTCGACCGACGGCAGCCGGCGGCGTCCTGCTCGTGCTTGCAAGCGTCGCAGTGAGTCTCGCGTCCGCCCGGGTACTCGGGGACAGCGTTCGGATTCGCTGGACCGTCGGCACCTACTACGGGCCGGAGTACGCGCCGACGGCCGTGGCGCTGGCGCTCTTCCCGGCGCTCGTGGCAGCGACCTACCTCGGACTCCGAGCGCTCGGAACCGTCCTCGAGGGCACCCCCGAGTTCGACCGTCACCGCGGGTACTACGAACTGTGCGTGCTGGCGGTCCTCGCGGTGCTCGTGATCGTCCAGATCGCGTTCGTCGCGGCGAACCTCTGGTGAGCGGGACGGGGCGCGCGTGCAACGATCAGTCGTATCTGGCCGTGACCCACTCCTTCCACGTCACCGACCCGACGGTTCGATCCGGGCAGAGCCCGTCGCCGGCTCTGAACGCGGCCGCGGTCTCGCCGGGAAGTGGAAGGCGGACGATTGGTCGCCGCAGGCCGCGCACGTCGCGGTAGGTCGTCGCGAGGTCTCTGACGGTCCGTACCTCTGGTCCACCGATATCGGGCACTCGGCCGGCCGACTCGGGGATCGCGCGCTCGACGATCGCGTCCGCCGCCTCCCCCGCGTCGATCGGCTGGAGCCGAATTCCCGTCGGCAGCGGCCAGACCGGCAGTTTTGAGACCGTCTCGAGAATGTCGGCAACGAACGAGTGGAACTGCGTCGCGCGGACGATCGTCGACGGGACCGCGCTGGCCGCGACGGCCCGCTCGGCCGCCAGTTTGTGCTCGTAGTACGAGAAGGGGATCTTGTCGACGCCGACGATGGAGACGTAGAGGAAATTCGAGACGCCGGCGTCGGCCGCCGCCTCGAGCAGCCGTTCGGTGCCGCGAACGTCGACGGCCTCGGTGTCGCCCTGGGGCGCAGTCGCCGCGTGGACGACCACGTCGACATCGTCGACGGCTTCGCGAACGCCAGTCCCGTCGGTCAGGTCCATTGCGATCCAGGCACCGTCATCGCCGTCGGACGGCGGCGAACGGCTCGCCGCCCGAACGTCGCGGCCCGCAGTTCGCAACCGAGGGCGCAGCGCCGTCCCGAGCGTTCCGGTCGCGCCCGTGAGAAGGGTTCGAGTGGGCATCCCGGCTCCGGATTCGTCCCGAAGGACCAATGTAGTTACCCGTGAGACGGGCGAGGGAAACGACTCACGTCCGAGCGCTCTCGTACCGGTCGCCGCGAGCGGTCGGCCTCGAGCAGCCGTGTCACGCACTCGTGATCGGAACTCGGCGGTGAGCGATACGGCCGCCGGCGTGCCGCCTATATACGTCCCTCTATATCTGGGTTACCTCCCTATCCGGAACGGGAGCGAACAACTAGTCGGCGAGCACACCACCCAGATCCATGAAACCGTACGAATTTACCTGCCCCGACTGTCGCCGAGAGATCCCGGTGACTGACCCGATGCGCGAGGCGACGCTGGCGAACGGCTGCCCCGTTTGCGGACGGCCGGTGGCCGAAGACAACTTCGCGACCTGATTCCGTTGCGATCGACGCTCGCATGCGGTTCCGTACTCGTCGCTCGAGCGCCGTGTCCTCTCGCCGCCCGTCGCTGACTGCGGCCGGCCGCATGTATCGAGGCGGACACGATCGAACACGGAAGCCGTAGTATTAATATAACATACCTACAGACGCCTGAGCATGCTTTCCAGTGTGGTGAGGGGAGAATGACGTTACAGCGCTCCCTGGAACTGATAGGTAATTTCACAAGTAAGTACTTCGTCGTCTGGGTACTGGTCGTCTCTCCGCTGGCACTGTATTCGCCCGAGGCGTTCACCTGGATCGCGCCATACATCACCCCGCTGCTGGGCATCATCATGCTCGGAATGGGGCTGACGCTGACCCCCGAGGACTTCCGCCGGATCCTCGAGCGGCCGCGGGACGTCTTCATCGGGGCGATGGGCCAGTGGATTCTGATGCCGACGATCGCCTACGCCCTCGTCGTCGCGCTCGGATTGCCGGAAGAGATCGGTATCGGACTGATCCTCGTCGGCGCAGCGCCGGGCGGCACCGCGTCGAACGTGATGACCTATCTCGGTCGCGGCGACGTCGCGCTGTCGGTGTCGATCACGTCGCTGACGACGATCGCCGCGCCGCTGGTGATGCCGGCGTGGATCGTCCTGCTCGCGGGCGAGTCGATCACGGTCACGTTCGCCGAGATGGCGACGTCGATCGTGCAGGTCGTCCTGCTCCCGGTCATCGGCGGTCTCGCGTTGCGCTACGTGCTCGACGAGTACGCGCCGGCGGTCGCGCGGGCGGGGCTCTCGATCTTCCCTGCGATCAGCGTGGTCGCAATCGTCGCCATCGTCGCGGCCGTCGTCGGACTCAGCGTCGAGACGATCCTCGGCGCGAGCGTTCTGGTCTTCCTCGCAGTCGTGCTGCACAATGGCCTCGGGCTGGGAGCCGGCTACGCCGTCGGCCACGCGGCGAACATGGCCGAAGACCGAGCCAGAGCGTGCGCGTTCGAAGTCGGTCTGCAGAACAGCGGCCTCGCGGTCGCGCTCGCGACGGCTCACTTCAGTCCGAGCGCCGCGCTGATCCCGGCGCTCTTCAGCGTCTGGCACAACGTCTCCGGGCCGGCGCTCGCGACCCTGTTCACGCGACTCGATGGCGACGCGCCCGTCGGGGAGGGGGAACCGGCCGTCGCCTCCGACTGAGACGCTCGGAGATATCGGGGGCCGAACCGATCACATGATTTCCTTATAGTCCTTTAATCACACCTATGATAGGTTTTTACGGCGGAACAGTGTGTTACTTGGTATCATGAACGAAGTCACGTACGTTCAGAAGGCGTGCGCGTACATCACGCGCGGGACGGGCGAGCTTTTGGTCTTCGAGGGGCCCGGACACGACGGACTGCAGATCCCGAAGGGAACGCTCGAGACGGGCGAATCACCGCGGGAGGCGCTGTTCAGGGAGGTCCGCGAGGAGAGCGGCCTCGTGACGTTGAACGGGACCCGACGCCTGACGACCGATATCTGGACGCGACGCGAAGGCAGGCGGTACGTGCGTCACTTCTTCCACTCGAGGGTGCACGAGCCCCGAGATCGGTGGACTCACACCGTCACCGACGGCGGGGGAGAACACGGGTCCGAGTTCGAGTTCCGCTGGGTTCGGCCGACGACCGTCGGGGACGGTGAGTTCGCGCTCGACCTCGACGAGTACGTCGGCCTGCTCCCGACCGTTCCCGGACCCGAGGCGGTCGCGAGCGCCTCGGACTGAGCGACCCGAACGGACCGCTTCGAGGCCCCTCGACGCTCTCGAAGCCCTCGAGACCCTCGCGTTTGATCGGTCCCGGTTGGAACGCATCAAAGCGGCGCAGGCAGCAGCCAGAAAGCCTATACCGATTTCAGGGCGTTTCCGGGTAATGACCCTCCACCGCCGGGAGTACCTCAGCGTCACCGCGGAGGCGCTCCACCCCGGAGCGACCGTTCGTTACCACTACCGAACCGGGAGTTCGCTCGCGACCGTCGTCGAGCAGACCGACCGCCTCGTCACGTTCGTCGGCGAGGACTGCGACGGCAAATTTACGCACGGCCAGATCGACCGACTGTTCGCGGACGGCCGCCTCGAGATCGTCCTCGACGACGAGATCCACGCGCCCGACGACCGGTCGGAATAAGATCGCGACCGGGGGACGTCATCGCCTCGCTTCTCAAGTTCATCACTCTACAGCGGTCAGTACAAGCACCGGCATCTCACTCTGTCTCAGCCGACCGCCGTGTGGTGGCGCGTGCTGGCGGCCGTCCGAACGATAGTGAGGGCGGCCGACGAGGCCGCGCGAGGGATGAGCGAGGGAAGAATGACCGAGCGAATCGGCTGGGGAGGACGTGGCGATTCCCCGTTGACACGGTAGCAGGGCACTCGTCTCTGTCGGGATCACGTTCCTGCCCTACTCGTTCCATTCACGGCTCTCTCGAGTGCGAGACCCATCGAAAGCACAGATCGAGACGAAATCCTATTTCGAGAGCGCGCGCTCGACGGCTTCCGCTACGTCCATCGCTTTCTCGGCCAGGTCCTCGGAGACCAGTCCGTCGTCGACGGCGGCCTCGAGTTCGTCCGCGTCGACGATTTCGACCGTCCCGTTGCCCTGTCGGATCACGTCGACGTAGAGGTCGACGTACCGGACCGTGTCGGGGAACAGCTCGACCGGCGTACAGACGTTGACGTAGGTCCCCTTCGACGTGCCGTCGGCGGCCTTGTACGTCGTCGGATACCACCAGCGCCCCTCGCGGAACTTCGTCACGGCGACGTCGCCCGAGGCCTTCGGGACGCCGAGCGCGTCGTAGCTCCCGCCGCCGCTCATGGAGCGCTCGAGAGTTATCTTCCCTTCGGGGTCCCAGTCGGTGACCTCGCCGCGGCCCAGCGAGATGAGCCGGCCGTCGGGCTTGCCGTGGCCGATCTCGAGGCGGTCGCCCCCGGTCGGGCCGAACTGGCGAGCGACCGCGGCGAAGGGGAACGCGTCGCCCTCGACGCCGGCGTCGTCCCCCATCGAACCGCAGACGGCCTCGGCGAAGTCGACCGCCGCGCTCGCGGCCCGATCGGCCGCTTTCGTTCGATGGTGGCCCGGCATCGTGGTCTCGACTCGGCGTCGAACGCCGTCCAGCGCGAACCGGGACTCGCGGCCGAACCAGCACCACTCCGTCGTCCGGGGCGCGGCGAGCAGCCCCGGCTCGTCCGGGTCGTCCGGTGCGTCGGCGAGGGCGTCCTCGAGCGCTCGCACTCGCCTCGCGGCGTCCTCGAGGGCGGTGCCCATCGCCTCGAGGTCGGCGTCGGCGGCGGCGTGTTGCCAGCGCAGCCCCCATCCCTCGGGGACGTCGACGGAGAGCAGATCGGTCATGCCGACGAGTTCCTCCCCGCGCTCGCCGCGCAGCGCCGCCGAGACGCCGGTCCGATCCCGCGAGAGGGTACAGAGCCCGCCCCCGACCTCGAGCGTCGGCCGCACGAGCGGGCGGTCGTCGTCCCACGGCGGTGCGGGCTCGTGAACCTGCACCCGGTACCGGTTGCCGGCGTCGACGTAGCTATCGGCGTCGTCGTATTTGAGGAACCCCCGCCGGCCGTCTCCGAGGTCGACGACCGCGCCGCTGCCGCCGCCGGCCTCGAGCACTTCCGCGTCGAAGACCGCGCCGCGGGGGACGTCGTCGTCCCAGCGGAAGGTATCGACGGCGAGCCCCGCGAGTTCGCCCGCGACCGTCTCGACCGCGTCGGGATCGCCCGAGACCGCAACGCCCAGTCGATCGCGGGTCGTCTCGATCGAGACGTCGGCCGGGGCTGCGTCGAACGACCGCTCGAAGCGCTCCCGGATCGGTTCGGAGGCCTGGACGACCTCGCAGTCGGCTTCGCTCAGGAGTTGCGTCACTGCCGTCGTGTAGATACCGCGGACTCGAGCCGTCGTCATCGATCTCTCTCCGCGAGTGTGCGGGCAGTCCGTCGTTGTAGAGACCGCTCGAGCGCGCTGAGCCCTGTCTCGCGCACGGGAATCACCGCAGCGTCTCGCGGTCGGCCGCGAACCGAACGCGGTCGTTAATCGTCGGCCCGAGAGAGAGTTCGACGTACCCCTCGTCCAGGATCCGCCCGTCCTCGACGTAGATGCCCCACGTCTCGAATCGGAGCCAGCCCCGCATCTCGTCGGCGTGGGTCGTGAGATCGGCGTACTCGACGTCGTGCTCGGGATACGCCGAGCTCGAGTGAGCCATCTCCATGTCGGAGTAGACAGTGTCGTGCTCGTCGAAGAAGGCCTCGAGCGCCGCCGCGTCCTCGGCGACGGCCTCGACGACCGCCTCCGAGGCAGCCCGGAGGTCCTCGGTCTCGAGGCCGACGTCGCGAAGCGCCCGCTGGGTTCGCTGATCGAAGTGCATACCCGCCGGTTGGGCCGGGAGCCCTTTGATGATTCCGAGTCCGGACCATCCGTCGCGTTGGCGGGCACGGACGGCGGTGCTCGCCGGACGACTACTTTCGTCAACACCTCCCACGCAAAGCATATGAGCCTCTCTGGCCTGCCGATACGTAATGGCAGAATCCCACTACCAGTGCGAGAACTGTGACTCCGAATTACACTATCAAACGACGAAACATAACGGCTGCCCGAACTGCGGACTCGTACCGCTCCACAGCGCTGACTGACTCGAATTTCGACGCGGCGAGGGTCACGGTCCCCGTGCCGACCGGTTCCGTCCACTGAACGGAGGGCCCGAAGTTCGCCCGTGACTGCCGGAGCGGTCCCCTCGTTCCCGAGTCGCCGGTTGCCGAACCTATACTGGCCCGGCCGCTAGAGACACGACCATGCAGCGAAGGCGCGACCCGGTCGAACGAGCCGAAGAGCGAAGTGGAGACGGGTCGACGGACCTCTACGACGTCTCCACGTGGGAACCGCGATCGATACCGGACTTGTTCGCGTACACACTCTACAACGCGATCAGCTACGGGTTTCGAGCGATCGTCCTGTTGGTCGCGATCGCGATCACGCTCTCCCTGCTCGTTTCGCCGGCCGCGCTCGTCCTCGAGGATCCGTTCATCGGGATCTTCTTCGCACTCTCGGTCGTCCCCGCGGGACTGCTCGCAGCGTACATCTGGTATGCAGATATCACGACGAGCGAACCGCTCCGCCTGCTCGTCGTGACCTTCCTGCTGGCGATCCTGTTCGCGACGTTCGCCGCGGTCGTCAACTCGTTCACGCGGCCGCTGTTCGGTGCCGGGTTTCTCGGCAGCCTCTTCTTTTTCTACCTGATCGTCGGTCCGATCGAGGAGACGGTCAAGTTACTCGCCGTCCAGGTGTTCGCCTACCGAAGTACCAGTTTCAACGCGGTCATCGACGGGGCGGTCTACGGTGCCGTCGCGGGACTGGGCTTTGCGGCCATCGAGAACGCGATCTACATCGGCCGGGTCGTCGGCGAGGCCGAACCCGAGGCCAGCGTGCTCTTCACCGCGGGCGGAATCGCGACGGTCCGCGCGCTGGCCGGTCCCGGCCACGTCATCTACTCTGCGATCGCGGGCTACTACCTCGGACTGGCGAAGTTCAACCGTGACTACGCCGGTCCGATCGTCCTCAAGGGGCTGCTCGTCGCCGCCTTTGTCCACGGAACGTACAACGTCACGGTCGGAATCGTTCCCGGGATCCTCACCGAGCTCCTCCCGATCGGCTTCGGACTGGCGTTCGTGGGGTACGTGGTGCTCTACGACCTCGCGATCGGTTACTACCTCTACCGCAAGATCGCTCGCTACCGTCGGACCTACCAGACCGCGACGAGCGACATCGACGGTGACTCGCGGCCGGAGCTGACCGAGTTCGAGCCGCCACAGCGCTGACCGCTCGCATCGTCCGACCGCCGTCCGCTCGAGGCGAGTTCCATCACAGCCACGTCGGGCCGGACGCGTCTCCCCCGTCGCCGTCGTGCCACGAGTGAGCGGGCGTCCAGTCGAGGAGGGCGGCGGCCTTCGCGTTCGAGAGCGCGGACTCCTTCCCCTCGAGATCGCAGTCGGCCGGCAGGTCGCCGCAAACCGCTTCGACCAACTCTCTCGTGGGCCGGCCGAGGTAGTTCTCGTCGGCGACCGCCAGCACCGCCTCGTGGCCGTCGTGGTCGCTCGCGAGCGCCGCCTCGATCAGGCGCGCGATGTCGCGGACGTCGACATAGGCGCCGAAGTTCCCGCCCGACGCCTCGTCCGCGAGATCCGAGCCGTCCTCCGACGGCCGCGCCCGGGTGCCGTCCGGCGAGAAGACGGTCGCCGGCCGGATCGTGGTGACGGAGATGCCGTACCGGCGCGCGATCGCTCGAGCGCTCTCTTCCCCGCAGAGCTTCGACAGTCCGTAGGGATCCTCGGGCCGGCGGTCGTGGGTCTCGTCGATCGGGAGGAAGTCGGGCGTCCACTCGCTCTCCGAAAACAGCGCGCCGTAGGCCGCCTGCGAGGAGGTCCAGACGACGTCCGTTTCGGCCCGGCCGGCCGCGACCAGCACGTTGTACGCGCTCGTGACGTTGTTCTCGAAGAGTCGCGTTCCGGGGTTGGAGTTGGGATCCGACATCGCCGCCAGGTGGACGACAGCGTCGGGGTCGACCTCGGCGATGGTCTCCCAGGTCGGCCCCTGTTCGGTCAGGTCGACGGCTCGAAACTCGGCGTTCGCCCGCACGCCGTCGGGCCGCTCGAGATCGAGGCCGACGACGCTGACGCCCCGGTCCGCCAGTCGGTCGACGACCCACGATCCCACGTCGCCGGTCGCGCCCGTGACGACGGCAGTCTCTACGTCGTGGTCGAACTCCGGCGTCCGTGATTCGGTCATATCGACCCTCCCACACCCATCCACTAAACCGTGGTTGCGACCGTCGCCAGGAGAGAGCGAGAGGAGGAGAGGGAACCGCAGGCCGTCAGTCGAACCGCGCCTCGAGCAGCCGTTCGACGTACTTCGCGAGCACGTCGACCTCGAGGTGGATCGGATCGCCGGGCTCCTTGTCGGCGAGCGTCGTCAGTTCGTATGTCGTCGGGATGATCGCAACGGTCACCCGGCCGCGTTCCGCGTCCAGCTCCGCGACGGTCAGGCTGATCCCGTCGAGCGTGATCGACCCCTTCTCGACGACGTAGCGATCGTACCCCTCGGGGAGTTCGAACTCGAAGAACCAGTCTTCCTCGACCGACTCTACGTTCGAAACGGTCGCGACCGCGTCGACGTGGCCCTGCACCACGTGGCCATCGAACCGGCCGTCCGCCGGCATCGCCCGCTCGAGATTGACCGCGTCGCCCTCGGCGAGGTCGCCCAGATACGTCCGCTCGACGGTCTCCGTCGCCAGGAAGACCTCGAACCACTCGTCAGCAGCGAACTGCTCGACCGTGAGACACGCGCCGCTGACGCTGATGCTCTGGCCGTGTTCGAGCCCCGTCGCGACCTCGTCGGCCCCGATCCGCAGTCGGAGGCCGTCGTCGGTTCGCTCTCGAGCGACGATCTCGCCGGTCTCCTCGACGATCCCCGTGAACATGTCCGGAACTGACGGGCGACGGGGGAAAGCCGTTCCGGGTCCGACCGCGATCGAACCGGGACGCGTCGATCCGCGCGACTTGTCGTCGTGCTTTTGGCAGTACCCCCACTATCTCCCCGCAATGGCCGGCATCATCGATACGATCAAACTCGCGGGCACGCTCGTCTTCGCACTTCCCGCCGCAATCGCCGGAATCGGACTCCTCACGGAGGGACAGACCGCGTTCGGTGGGGCGCTCATCGGGCTCGCGATCGGGCTCGTGGCCGTCCAGCACTGGCTGACGATGCCCACCGATATTCCCGAAATGCTAGCGAAACGGGTCGTCGGAACGGTCGCGAAAGAGCCGGAGTCCGAGTCGGACGACGATCGATAGCGCTGTACCGACTCGACTCGATCCCGCGATCGACTCGCGACGAACGTCGTTCGACGGGACGACACCACCGGCACAACGCCTTCCCGACTCCGGACGGAAGGGCCGATATGGGAACCGCATGCACGTACTGCGGCAGTGACGTCGAGCGACACGATCCCGTGTACGTGACCGAAGGCGAGAACGACAGCGCCGATCGGGCGAGGAAGTTCTGTAACTACGCCTGTCTGAGCGAGTACATCGACGACGAGAACCTGACGGCCGGTTCCGCCTGCGAGTGGAACCCACAGTCCTGAATCGTCCGGTACCGCGGCGATCGCTCGTCGAGCGAGGCGCGTCCGAACGGTCCCTCTCCGAGCGCGGCGACCGCCGACCGGTGGTGGCTATTTACCCGTCGAGGCTGTCGGCCATCTACCGATGATCGATGGCGAGTCACTGCTCCGGTCCGCCCGTGACCGCGTCGGGACCTCGAGGGGGCGGCTCGACCGCTCGAGCGAGAATCGGGTCAAGCGATGGATCCTGTTCGACGGGGACCGCGAGCGGGTCGCGACCGCGTTGCTCGGCGCCGTCTTCGCCGTCTTGCTCGTGCTGGGCGGGATCTGGCCGATCGAGTACCAGGACCTGCTGAGCGAGACGACGATGGTCCAGACCGTGTTCAACACGCTGCTGTCGGGGACGATCCTGCTGGTCTCGATCGTCGTCTCGATCGCCGCGGTCGGGATCTCCCAGGAACTCACGTCGCTGGGCGATCAGTCCGAACGCGTCGATACGACGATCGACTTCCAGGGGGGACTCGAGGACCGAGACATCGTCGACGTGAGCCCGGCGCGACCGGGCCAGTTCACCGCGGTCGTCCTCCGATCGATCAAGGAGCGAGCGGACGAGCTACAGCGCCTCGAGGGGGCCGCGGGTCGGGAGTACCGCGACGCGGTCGATCGACTGCAGGCGGACATTCATGCGAACACCGAGGAGGTACTGACGACGCTCTCTCGAGTTCCGAACGGCTCGACCGATGAACTACTGACGGGACTGAACTACGACTCCTCGTGGCAGCTCTACCAGTCGCGGCGGATTCTCACGGAGTACGGCGACCAGCTCACCGCTGCCGAGAAGCGCGTCATCGAGGACATCATGGACACGCTCCACACGCTCATGGTCTGTCGGGAGTACTTCAAGACGCTCTACTACAAGCTCGAGCTCTCGGACCTCTCGACGACGCTGCTGACCGTCTCGCTCCCGGCGATCGTCTTCATCACGTACGTGCTGCTCGCGCTCGATTCCGGCCTCTTCCCGAACGTCACTGTCCTCGGCTACACGCCGCTGACGGTCTTCATCAGCCTCGCGTACACGATCGCGCTCGCGCCCTACGCCGTCCTCACGTCGTACGTGCTCCGGGCCGCGAACGTGACGAAACGGACCCCCGAGGAGGGGCCGTTCGTGCTCGACGCCGACCGCGAGACGGCGTACGATGCGGGGGCGAGCGACGACTGAGGCGAGAAGAGGTGTGGTACTCTCGCCATTGGATCGCGTGCAGTTGCGCGCGCTGGGCCGCAGTGAGCCGATAGCGAACTACGGTCCGATTCCGTGCGAGCGAATCGGTTGGGGACGGCGTGGCGATTCCCTGCTGTCAGCACAAGCAATCCCCGTCTTTGGTAGTATTTGTGCGGCTCAGTGGCCACTCTATCGGTACTCGAGTATTCTCCGAAAAATCAGTCGAGCAGCGCGGTCGGCTCGAGCGATTGCGACGGCGCAGCGAGCCGGTCGGGGCGCTCGCCCGCGTCGTTTATCGCCAGCACGTCGGCGATCCGGATCCGGGTGTCCGCCTCGACCTGGCCGGCCACGTCGAGTCGCACCACGGCTCCGGGACCGACGTCGTCGCCGCCGTCGATCGGTCGCTCGCGGGGCTCGAGTCCGACACCTGATACCTCGGTTTCGATCGCGTCGCCCTCGGCGAAGCCGAACGAGCGGACCTCCGCCTCGAGGTCGGCTTCGACGGCGGTCACCGATTCCGTCCCGGCGGTCAGCATCGATCGCGCGGATCGGAACGACTGCGTGACGGCGACGTGGACTCGCCGCTCCCGGCCGCCGTCGCTGTCGACGACGAGCGTCCGAACGAGGCCGCCGTAGTAGCCGGCCGGCCCGCGGGGGACGGCCTCGAGAACGATCGGTTCGCCCGGCCGGAGCGGGGCGTCCGTCTCGGAGTCCCGGCTCGAGTCGGGATCGACGGCGGTGTTGCCGGCCGGAAACGCGCCCGCGCCGACGATCGCCTCGTCGATCGCGGTCCGGAGTCGAGCGGGCGTCAGCGGCTCGCTCTCGGTCCCGTCTCCGCCGCCGACCGCGAGCCGCCCGTCGACGACCGTCGCGCCGGCGAGGATCGACGCCGCTTGCCGAATCCCGGCGCTCGCTGCTCGCTGGGCGGCCGCGATCCGCTCCCGTTCGCCGTCCGTCTTCGTCGCTCGCGCCCGCTCGAGGGCGTCCGTCGACGCCAGTTCGAAGCCCGCCCCCTCGAGGTAGAGCGCGGCGTCGTGTGGGACTCGCGGCGGGGTCAAAACTGTGCCCTCGAGCCCGCGGTCGACGAGAGCCGACGCGAGGCGCTCGGCGGGGTGGCCGCTCGCGTCGTCGCCCGCCGATCGGACGAGCCACTCGCTTTCGGCGCCGTCGTACGCGATCGCAGTGAGGCCGGACGAGTCCGTCGGGCGACCGTACCGGATCCCCGGATCGCGATCGGCCCCGACGTGGACGAACGCGGTCGCACCGCGTTCGTCGAGGACGGCCGACACGACGCCGGCCGCGTGGTCGCGTCGCTCGCGGTGAAACGAAGCGTTGTCATCGACTCGGTCCCCGTCCGTAACACCGCCGTTCCCACCGGTCACGGCGCTTCGGCTTCGGGTTCGACCTCGTCCGCGTCCGCGTCGGGGACGGGTTCCTGGGCCTGCTCGATCAGTTCCTCGAGGGTCGAATCGGTGAGCCGATTCTTGAGCAGGACGTCGATCGGCAGCGTCGGCGCGCCGTCGACGAGGTTCTCGAGGAGAACGAGTCGTTCGCGGGCCCGAGACATTCCGACGTAGAAGACGCGGCGTTCGTTGTCAGTCAGCACCGGGACCGGCGAGGTGGTCTTGGTGAACTCCTCGCAGCCGGGAATGTCCTCGGGGTCGTCGACGGTAGCGACCATCTGCTCGACGACCTTTTCGGTGAGATCCGTGCCGACGAGGACGTGGTCGGCCTCGCGGCCCTTCGCGGAGTGGATCGTGCCGACGCGGACGCGGTCGGTGTCCATCCCCTGATACTCGCCGATCGCAAAGTAGGAGCGGACGCTCTTCTTCTGGAAGTTAGTGACCTTCCGGAGCATGTCGGCGGCCGACTCGGGGCCGGGCATGAACGGGGCGTGATCCTCGACGACCTCGGCGGGGATCATGAGGTCTTCTAAGTCCTCGATGCCGGTTTCCTCCTGTCGGTCGTCGATCTCGTCGAAGAGATCGTCGCGGTCCTCGGTGCCGAAGGCCGACTCCTGAAGCATGTCGGCGAGTCGCCGGGCCTGCAGGCCGGTGACGTCATCGCCGGCGTCGATGGCCTCGACGGCGCGGACGTACTGCGTGAGCCGGTCGGTCCACATCCGCTGGTCGGTCAGCGACGTGAACGGAACGCCCTCGGTGATGAACTCATCGATGAACTGGAACATCTGGTACCGTGCTCGGAACAGCACCATCACGGTGCCGTCGCCTCCGACGAGCGTGCGGCGAACCATCCGGACCACGTCGAGCATCGATCCGTTCGTCTGGGCCTCGACGGCACCGCCCTCCGTGCGCGGCTTGAGGTCCTTGTCCTGGCGCTGATCGATGTGGCGGATCTCCTTGTTGACCGCGTTGAGCACGTTCGACGGCAGCCGATAGGAGTTCGGGAGAATGACGTCCTCGTCGACCTCCTCCTCGAGCAGGAGTGCGGGATCGGCACCCTGCCAGGAGTAGACGACCTGGTCGTCGTCGCCGGCGATCAGGACCTGCTCCATGTGGGGCTTCCACTCCTCGTAAACGTCGTACTGCAGCGTGGTGATGTCCTGAAACTCGTCGATCACCAGATAGTCGACGCTCGGCAGCAGCGAGCGCTGCTCGACTCGCTCGAGCATGTCGGCGAAGCCGATCTTGCCGTGTTCGCCCTTGTAGGAGCGCCACGCGCGGATCGCTTCGGGGACATCGATCCGGTCGTCGTCGCTGGGCCAGGTCGGCGTGTACTTGTTGCCCTCCTGGGCGTTGGGGTCGATTTCGGGCGGGAGACGGACTTCCTCTTCGTCCCACTGGAAGGGGACGTCGTACCAGTCGGTTACCTCACGGCTGGTCCGCTGAAGCCACTGGCTGGTCGCGATGACCTTGTTGCCGATGGTCGTCGACCGGGCGGTCCGGCGGCCGGCACCCGAATACTCGTCCTCGTACTCGATGCCGTACTCGTCGCAGAACTCCTCTTTGTCGGATTCGCCGATGACGTCGCTTCGAGAGAGATCGAGCAGCTCGTAGGCCTTGGCGTGCATCGTACAGACGTTGCCCTGCAGCGCACGCGGGCTCTCGTCGAGTCGTTCGGCGAGGCGTTCCCGAACCTCCTGGGCCGCCGCTCGCGTGTACGAGACGACGAGAATGTCGCGAAAGGTGACGCCGTCCTGCTCGAGGATTTCCTCGACGCGGTCGAGAAGGGCGGTCGTCTTCCCGCTTCCCGGACCACCAAATAGGCGGGTAACCGTCGTGTCCGTCGTAGTCATTGTAGCTGAACAAGAGCGCGACACCCATAAGTGACGTGGGTTTTCGTCGACAGAAATCGGGGTCAGGGATCGCGTGGAGAGCGGGCGTCTCTGACGTCAGCACCGTCGCGAATCTTGTCCTGACAGTCCGGACAGACGCGCGGTTCGTCGACATCGCGGGGGGTAAATACCCGGGCGTACGCGTCCGTGACGAACGCGCCGCAGTTCTGGCATTCCGGCATGTTCTTCTCACCCGGATATGGTCAGTAATGCATTATAATTGTGTCGGATCAGTATAGATACAAATCGCTCGAGGGGACGGTGTCTCGTTCAGAACGGGCCGCAAAGGTCAGGGACGGGCCGTCGGGAGTCGCCTCCGCAACGACCGCGCGTCAGGGCGCTGGTTCCCACCCGCAGACGGTACAGGAGCTGGCCGACGTGTCGTGGAGACCGCCACAGTCGGGACATTGCTTCTTATTATACTCCTGCTCCCACCCTACTCGTTCGACCGAGTGACCGCGATCGGCCAGGAATTGATCGATGACGTCGTCACCGGCATCATTGGGTGAGGTTGCCATAGGTGTGTGAACGTACACCACACTATTAAATCGTTGGGTCAGTGAAGATCCTGCCACCTCTCCGCAGCCACGCGTCGTTCCGGCGACCACGGAATCGATCCGTCGTCGCGTTCCCCCACCAAACCAGTCGACGGATCGGTTCGACCCGCGGACTTTTCTCGCTCTCGCACGAACGGGCAGGTATGAGCGACCTGCGCCTGAACGCGACCCAACTCGATCGGTACTCGAGGCACGTCATCATGGACGAGATCGGCCCCGAGGGCCAGCAACGGTTGCTCGAGGGCTCGGTCCTGGTCGTCGGCGCGGGCGGTCTGGGATCGCCGGCGATCCAGTATCTCGCCGCGGCCGGGGTGGGCCGATTGGGAATCGTCGACGACGACGTGGTCGAGCGGTCGAACCTGCAACGCCAGATCGTCCACGGCGACGCCGACGTGGGGCGACCGAAGGTCGACAGCGCGGCCGATTACGTCGCGGCACTAAATCCCGACATCGACGTCGAGACCCACGAGACCCGCGTCACGGCCGACACCGTCGACGACCTCGTCACCGAATACGACGTCGTTCTCGACGCCAGCGACAACTTCGCCACCCGCTACCTGCTCAACGACCACTGCGTCCTCACCGAGACGCCGCTGTTCCACGGTGCGATCTACCGCTTCGAAGGACAGATCACGTCCTTCACCAATGAGCGCGGGGAGGACAGCGACCGCTCACCGCCCTGCTACCGCTGTGTCTTCCCGGAAGCGCCCGAGCCGGGCACCGTCCCCGACTGCGCCACGACCGGCGTCCTCGGCGTCCTCCCCGGCACCGTCGGCTGCATCCAGGCCACCGAGGTCGTCAAGTACCTCCTCGGGAAGGGCGAGCTGCTCGAGGGGCGGCTCCTCATGTACGACGCGATGGACATGAGCTTCGAGGAAGTCCCCGTCCAGCCGAACCCGGCGTGTCCGGTCTGTGGCGACGATCCCGAGATCGAGTCCGTCTCGGACGTGGCCTACGAGGGGACCTGCGAGATCTCGGCCGACTGAGCCTCGGCGCGGCGGTCGACGGCGCGAGAGCAGCGGCGCGGGAATACCGAACTACGACGCGTCGACGTACCGCCGCCGGTGATCGAGATAGACGACCGACGAGAGCCAGAGCGCGATCAGGAACGCGTAGACGCCGACTCCGGACGGGTTCGTCGACTGGCCGATCGTCGCCGCCAGATACGCGACCGCGTAGGCGCCGAGCGGCACGCCGACGTACGCCCAGTAGTTGGGCGCCCAGCCTCGTCCCACTTCGCCGAGGGTGATCGCGTCCTTGAAGAGCGCGACGGCGACGAAGACGGAGAACGGTACCAGCACGAATAGCGCCAGCACCGAGAGGACGAGTCCGGCACCGCGCTCGGGCTCGACGCCGAAGGCGTAGCCCAATACGGTCGGGACGAAGACGATGTACGCGGCGACCCACCGCCACCAGCCGGAGACGTCGCCCTCCGAGTCCGAATTCGCTCGCGACGCCACCTCGTCTCGAGCCCGATCGATCCGGGCGACCAGCCAGTCCCCGACGGCCGCGCCGACCCCGCCCGACAGCGCGAAGAGCACGGCAACGAACGGGACGACGACCGGCAGCACGACGGCGGTGGCCGCGGTCCGCCACCCCGACACTGTCCACGCGAGTTCGAGCACGCGAACGGTCGCCCAGCCGACCGCCGGGACGGACCCGACGACCCCGACGACCACACCGGCCCGGCGGCTCACGGCCGGTCGCTTGCCGTAGCGGTACCCCTCGAGCAGGCCGACGTCCCCGTTCTCGGCCGAGCGGTCGGCGTAGCGGAGGCCGGCGAGCAGCCCGGCGGCGACGACGGCCGTCACCGAAAACGACGTCGGCGCGGACTCCCACGAGAGGGCGACCGTGAACGGAATCGACGCGATTCCGAGGAGGACCGCCGTTCGGAACCGCTCGTCGGTCAGGTCCGCGAGGGTGTTTCGAAGCGGGGGCATTGTGATTAGTTTATTGTCACTACTCGCTTCGCATTGAAAGTGTCGTTCGAGCGGATAGTTCACGCCACCGCCCTGACCCGGTTCGCGGTCGGAACCAGGCGGGAACTGCGGGCAAGTTACGGCAGCGGCGGTGACAGTAGCGTTACGGCGGCAGCGGCGATGAGGCTCCGTCCGATACTGTAAAAAACGGCGTTAGCTCCGGAGCAGCCCGCCGTCGATCGGGATCTCCGCTCCGGTGACGAAACTCGCGTGCGGGCTCGAGAGGAAGGCGACGACGTCGCCGAGCTCTCGCGGATCGCCGATGCGGTCCATCGGAATGTCGTCTGCCATCGCCGTCAGTCCTTCCTCGTAATCGTCGTAGGTCCCCCGTTCGACTCTGGCCTCGAGTAGTTCCTCGATTCGGGACGTCTCGATCGTTCCCGGGAGGACGGCGTTAGCCCGGATCTCCGGCGCGAACTCGCGTGAGACCGTCTTGACGAGGCCGATCACGCCCCGGCGCACCGAGTTCGAGAGTAGCAAGCCGTCCGCCACCTCCCGGACCGTGCGAGAGGTGATGCAGGTGATCGTCCCGTACTCGGAGTCGAGGAGGTGGTCGTAGGTCTCCTCGATCGTCCAGACGACGCTCATCACCAGCAGGTCGTAGGCCTGGTACCAGTCCTGCTCGTCGGTCTCGAGGAAGGTGGTACTCGGCGGGCCGCCCGAGGACGTGACGAGGTGATCGATCCCGCCGAAGGCGTCGACCGTCTCGCTCACGAGGTGTGAGACGTCGTCGGGGTCCGTGAGATCCGTTTGGACGGCGAGCACCTCGCCGGTCGCCGTCTCTTCGAGGTCCTCGCGGGCCGCTTCGAGCCGCTCCGCGTCGCGGCCGCAGATCGCGACGTTCGCGCCCTCCTCGGCGAGCGCCTGTGCGCTCGCGAAGCCGAGGCCGCTCGAGGAGGCGGTCACCAGTGCGCTGTTGCCGTCGAGTTCGAAGTCCATATCCGGAGCGACGGCGGGGGGATACAAATCACTCGGGGATTCGGAGCGCGGTCGCGCCCGGACTGCCGATCGAATATCGCCGTACTATAGACGGACGAGGCCGGACGGGATACCACGATGTCTTGGCTGCTCCTGTTCGTCGCGGGACTGTTCGAAATCGCGTGGGCGATCGGACTCCACTACTCCGACGGGCTCTCGAGACCGGTACCGACGGTCGGGACGGCCGTCGCGCTCCTCCTGAGCATGGTCCTCCTCGCACGGGCGGTCCGGGACCTGCCCATCGGAACCGCGTACGCGGTCTGGACCGGAATCGGCGCGGTCGGAACGGCGACGCTCGGGATCGTCCTGCTCGACGAACCCGCGACCCTCGCCCGGCTCGCGTTTCTGTCGCTCATCGTCGTCGGAATCGTCGGCCTCAATCTCGTCTCGGGCGGTCACTGACGACGTCGCCCTCCCCGCCACCGCTTCGATCACTCTTGATGTCGAACCCGGACCATGCCCTCCGACGTCACGCCGACGATCAGCGGCGTCGATACCTGACGGCCGGTGACCGCCGATCCCGCGGCGTCGCTGACGATCTTCATCAGGTCCGGTGCGGTGTGGTCGACCTTGACGCCGGCCTCGTCACAGGCGTCGTAGACCATCTGTGGAACGTCGTAGAGGTCGGTTCCGGACGAGACGCGAACCCGGACCGGCGCGCGGAGTGCCTCCGCGAACGCGACCGTCTCGCGGGCCTTCGCCACGTTCTCGCGGGCGCTGGACTCGATCGAGGAGACGTTCGCCCGCGAGGTACCGAGGGCATCGGCGATGTCGGCCTGCGAGACGTCGCGCTCGCGCAACGCGAGCACCTGCGCCTGCCGATAGGTCAACACGCTCGTCTCCGGATCGAAGCCGATCTCCTCGAGGAGTTCCTCGACGTCGTCGATCACGGCGACTCCCCCCCACCGAATTCGCGGGCTCGCGTGTACATAGTGTGAACTAGCTTTCGGCGGGATCAAAGCTTCCACGGTCCCGGCACCGCCGCTCTCCGCCTTCGATACCGGCGGTCGATCGCGGCACCAGTGGCTGTGTGTTCGGAGACGCTGCCCGCAAAGACACCGGTTTCACACGGTCGGCGGAGCGAAACCGATCGGCCGTCGGCCGAAACCGAACCGGAGAACGAGGGATCTCGAGGAGCGAACGCGCGAGTCGGTCTCAGTCCGCTGATTGACTGGGCGCGACGTACTCGTCGTCGGTCGGCGTTCCGCTCACGGTCTGTCGCGCCTGTCGGAGCAGCGACCGGTAGAACCGACCGACGTTTGCGGGGCCGTCGTGGGGGCCGGGCGAGCGGTAGGAAACGATCAGCGACCACATCACCGCGACGCCGAGCGAGCCGAGCGCCGAGAACTGCATTCCCATCGTCGCGTACGTGACTGCATAGATCGCACCGATGGTCATCGACGGGACGCTCGAGCCGAGGGGGATGTTCGCCGTCGCGTCGCGGACTGTCGGCGCGAGGAACACGATCGAGAGGACGCTTCCGGCGAGGAATATCAGGTCTTGCCACATCATACACATTCCTAACTCGGACTCGAGTAAATACTTCTCGGTATTAGATCCGGCCGCGACAGTGACCGAATCGCGGGCGGGTTCGAGCGGGTCGGAGACCGGCCGCGACGGACCGACGCGTCGCGACTCAGTACTCGAGGTCCCAGCGCTCCCCGTCGGTCGCGGCCAGTTCGTCCGAAACGCCGTCGGCGAGTCGATACTCGGTGCCCTCGCGGACGACGGTCCCCGCTCGCTCGAGGTGTTCTAAGTGCGCGTAGGACTCGCCGGGACCGTGGAGGATGTGGATGCCGTCGAGGTCACCGAACAGCTCAGCGCTGACGGTCCACGTATCGCAGGGACCGAGTCGGTCCAGCGCGTCGAGAACTCGCCAGGAACGCTCTTCGTGGTGGTCGATGATATACTGGGCTCGCCCGGCGGGATCGTCGATCGGGTCGCGATGGCCCGGCCACGCGCGGGCGTAGTCGGCGTCGACGATCCCCTGCAGCGCGCGGAGGTACTTCTCGAGCGGGCGCTCGACGCGGACGTCAGCGCCGCCGACGTTGGGCGTGTAGACGGGCAGCAAGGCATCGCCGGAGAAGACCTGCCGTTCCCCGTCGATGACCGCTTCGAACATGCTGAGACCGGCGGCGTGACCGGAGGTATGGACGACCTCGAGTTCGGTATCGCCGACTGCGAAGGTGTCGCCGTCTTCGAACGCCGTCACGGTCGGCGTCTCGACCGTCGTCTCGCCGTCGGCCATCCGCTCGAGCAGGACGTCCTGCCGGTCTTCGGGCATCCCCCATTCCTCGAAGTACCGCTTCTGGCGGTCGTACATCGCGTCCCAGGCGTCCTCGTCGCCCTCAACGAGCGCCGCGTCGTCGGCGTGGACGTACACCTCGGCACCGCTCTCGGCCTGGATTTCGCCGGCCAGTCCGCAGTGGTCGTGGTGCCAGTGAGTCAGAAAGATCCGGTCGACGTCGGCGAACTCGAGTCCGCGCTCGGACAGGGCCGCCTCGAGTTGCTCGCGAGTCGTCGCCATCCAGTCGCCGGTATCGATCAGTACCGTCTCCGAACCGTCGGCGAAGAGGTAGGCGTTGTTGTCGCCTTCGAACGCCGAGTTCGAGAGCGAAATGCGTTCCATGCACCCACATCTCACGGGAACCGAGAAAACGTTGTGTGAAGCGGCACGTCGCGAAGCGGAGGGCGGACGGGACGCCGATCGCTGCTCTCGGCTGGAACCGGCCGAGGTGTCGCTACCGAGACGAAATCGTCAGAAACCGACCGCGACCGCTCCGCCTGCCTGTCCACTCGAGGGCGCGTTACGAGCCCCAGAAGTTATCGCGGCTGCCGAGTCGCTCGCGCTCGGGGCCGTCGTCGCCGTCGTCCGTTTCGTCGTCGGCCGTGACGTCGCCGTCCACACCCGTGTCGGCCGCCTCGTCTCCGTCCGCGTCCACGTCCTCACCGTCGGCGTCCATCGGCAGGAGTTCCAGTTCCTCGGCGCGTGCGTGATTGCTGTGGACCCGCGTGATCTCGACTCGCGCACGGGCTTCCGGCAGGACGCCGTCGACCATCACGATGAACCCGTCCTCGGTGCGGCCGACGCCGGCACCGCTTTCGTGCATGTCGACGACGTCGATGACGACTTCCTCGCCCGACTTGACCGGCTGCGTCTTGAGATCCTCGATCGGCTGGCCGTAGTGGTTACACCACTCCTTGCCACCCCGGTCGCCGTAGTGTTGACATCCCATTCCCGAAATCCGTTCGGAGAATTCCGGGCAGTCGTCGGCGAGTGGACAGTCTGCCATGATCGCCACTACCAGCGGTGGCGTTAAACCGTTTCCGTCTTGGGGATCGGGGCCACAGAACGAAACGCTGGTAGCGAACAGCGAAGGTGCAGATAGCAACCATAACGTCAGCGACAGGATCTGAAAAATATGGTAACTGAACGACTTCCATACGACTGGCGGTTTCGAAAAGGTTTACGGTATGGACGTAGCAGTGATAGATGATGAAAATTCTCGTTACGGTCAAAGAGGTGGCGACCGTCGAAGACGAGTTCGAAATCGAGGGAACCGAAATCGCGGAGCAGTACCTCGGTGCCGATCTCAACGAGTGGGACGATTACGCGATCGAAGAGGCCGTTCAGCTTCAAGAGGACGGCATCGCCGACGAAGTCGTGACGGTCACCATCGGTCCGGAAGAGTGCGAACAGACCATCCGACAGGCCCTCGCGAAGGGTGCCGACCGCGCCGTTCGCGTTTGGGACGACTCCCTCGAGGGCGTCGACCTGCTCGACGTCAACGCGAAGACGGAGATTCTGAGCGCCGTCATCGAGGAAGAGGACCCGGATCTCGTGCTCTCGGGCGTCCAGGCCGGCGACGACAGCTTCGCCGCGACCGGCGTCTCCGTCGCCGAGAACCTCGGCTTCCAGTGGGGGGCCGTCGTCAACCACCTCGAGCACGACCTCGACGACGGGATCGCCTCCGTCCGACGCGAACTCGAGGGCGGCGTCGAGGAGCTGACCGACATCGAGCTGCCGGCGGTCCTGACGATCCAGACGGGGATCAACGAGCCGCGCTACGCCAGCCTCCGGGGCATCCGGCAGGCGCAGAAGAAACCGATGGACGTCAAGGCTCTGGCCGACATCGGCGTCGACGAGAGCACTATCGAAACCGAACTCGAGCTGACGGACATGTACGAGCCGGAAAGCGAGAGCGACGCGACGTTCTGGGAGGGAAGCCCCGAAGAGACCGCCTCGGAGCTGGGTGACCTGCTCCGCGACAAGGGGGTGGCACAATGACGGACGTCCTCGCGGTCGCGGACCACCGCCGCGGCGAACTGCGCGACGTCAGCTACGAGCTCATCACGGCCGGCCGCCAGCTCGCGGACGAGACCGGCGGCGACCTCCACCTCGCGGTCATCAGCGGCACCGTCGACGACTTCGCCGACAAGCTCAACCGCGACGGCGTCGACGCGATCCACACCGTCGACCACGGCGAGGAGTTCAACCACGACGTCTACACGCAGGCGATCACGCAGCTCTACGACGAGGTCGCCCCCCAGTACGTCCTGACGCCCAACAGCGTCAACGGACTCGACTACGCGCCCGCGGTCGCCAACGAACTCGATCTGCCGGTCGTCACCGACACGATCGACCTCGACAACGACGGCGAGACGCTCGTCGCGACCCGCGAGATGTACGGCGGCAAGGTCGAGACGACCAACCGACTTGAGGGCGACGCGGTCGTCACGATCCGCGGTGCCGAGTGGCCCGCTGCAGAGGGCACCGGCGACGCCGCGATCGAGGCATTCGACGCGGAGATCGACGAGGACGCGATCGGCTCGACCGTCAACGGCTTCGAGGAAGTCGGCGGCGGCGACGTCGACATCAGCGAGGCCGAACTCCTCGTCTCGATCGGCCGCGGGATCGAAGAGGAGGAGAACCTCGACCTGATCCGTGATCTGGCGGACGCGCTCGGCGCGACGCTGTCCTCGTCGCGGCCGATCGTCGACAACGGCTGGCTGCCCAAGAACCGACAGGTCGGTCAGTCCGGAAAGGTCGTCACCCCCGACGTCTACATCGCCATCGGTATCTCCGGCGCGGTCCAGCACGTCGCCGGAATGAAGGGCTCGGACACGATCGTCGCGATCAACACCGACCCCAACGCGCCGATCATGGACATCGCCGACTACGCGATCGTCGATGACCTCTTCGACGTCGTGCCGGAACTCATCGAAGAGTTCGAAGGGTAAGCGAGAGTACCGCGAGCGTCACGGACGCTCGTGGGCTTTTTTGGTCCAGATTTTTTGCGAGAGTGGTCGCTCTCGCCTCGAGCGGAAAGCAGTCAATCCGTTAGCTACTTTTCCACCCCATCCTAAGCGCGGGTGATGGAACTGCTGGAGCGCCGACGGGCGCTGATCGAGGAGCGTCTCGTCGAGGTAGTCGAGGGGGTCGAACCCGAGACGCTCAGCGAGGAGGTTCGCCACGTCGCGCTCTCGGGCGGGAAACGCGTCCGACCGATGGTGACGCTACTGGCCTGCGAGACGGTCGGCGGACGGGCCGAGGACGCGGTCGAGTTCGGCGTCGGCATCGAACTCGTCCACAGCGCCTCGCTCGTCGTCGACGACATCATCGACCGCTCGGAACTCCGGCGCGGGACGACCAGCGCCTGGGCCGAGTTCGGCCACGGGCCGGCGATCATTACCAGCGACGGGCTATTAGGCGAGGCGTTCGCACTCTTTTCGGCGAATCCGGACGCCACGCGCGTCGTCGCCGAGGCGATGGTCGAACTCGGCATCGGCGAGGCGACCGAGCTCTCGGCCGAGCCCGCGAACGAGGAGGAGTATATGACGCTGGCACGGCGCAAGACCGGCGCGCTGTTCCGGGCCGCGGCCGAACTCGGGGCGATCGCCACCGACTCCGATCCCGTCACCGTCGAGGCACTCGGCGAGTACGCCGAACGGGTCGGGGTCGCCTTCCAGATCAGGGACGACGTGTTAGACGCCGTCGCCGATCCCGAAGAACTCGGCAAACCCACCGGTCACGACGCCGCCTTAGAGCGCCCGTCGGTCGTCCAGGTGACGGATCTCACGCCCGACGAGGCGAACGCCCACGCTCGGCGGGAAGCCGATCGGGCGATCGACGCCCTCGATCGGGTCGAGGTCGCCGACCCCGAAGCGCGGCAGTACCTCCTCGATCTCGCCGAATTCGTCGTCGAGCGGGAACGATAGCTGGGGAGTGGACACCGTTCTGGCGGTCGAAAGAGACTCCGCACTCGAGCGAGTGAGCGACGCCGAAAGCGAGAGAAGCGGTTCGGGCGCTCGCGACGCAAATAGCCGATCAGACCCGTTCGGCCCCGCGCCGGCCCTCGTCCCGATCCGCGTCCGAGAACCGCGACTCGGCGACGGCGAAGGTGAGCGTACTCGAGATTCCGAGCAGCGTCCCTGCCGTCAGCGCCGCCGCGAGATAGGTGATCCCCACATCCTCGAGGAAGAACGCGCTCACCGCGTGGAGGACGACCGCGATCGAGAGCACGTAGAAGGGCGCGTTCAGATAGCGCCACTCGAGCGAGCCGGCGATGTACTCGTCGGTGATCTGTCCGAGGCTGGTGGTCAGCCCCGCGGCGGCGAACCAGCGGATTGCCCCGTTGACCAGCGCCGCGAGCATGACGGGCGCTTCGAGCGTGCCGTCGGTCGACGCACGAACTGACTCGAGGGTGTCCATCCCGCTGACCCCGCCGAGGACGAACAGCGCCGCGGCGACGACGTACGCCAGCAGCGTCGTTCGGCCGGCGTACAGCGAGCGGCGAGCGCGTTCGACGGCCGCATCCAGTCGGTCGCCGAGGCCCAGTCCCCGCGAAATGAGATAGAAGCCGAGCAGCGCCGACGTCGTCCCCAGCACGAAGCCGGGCATCTCCAGTACAGAACCGACCAGTGCGAGCGGGTAGATCAACAGGAGGATCCCCAGCGGAATGAGCACCGTCCCGCGCGTTTCGGGGTCGTTTAACACCTGCTTGATCGTGTAGTACATCGACTCCAAGTTCTGTGCCTGTCGGACGACGACCCGCCGGACGCCGTCGATGGGGACGCGCGAGCGGATGATCGGGATGACGGATTCGTCCTGTGCGCCGTCGGTGACGACCAGCGCGGTGACGTCCTCCGCGGTCGAGAGGCTCGCGAGGACGGTATCGACTTCGTCACCGACCTCGCGGTTGGCGCTGACGTCGCCCTCGTCGTTCCCGGTGACGACGGCGACCTCGACGCTCTCGTCGCGTTCGGTGAGGTCGTCGTAGATATTTACCCCTTGAAAAATGACGTTGACGTCGGAGTCCTCCGGGTCTGCGGTCGCGAGCGCGACGGCCGCCTCCTCGACCGGATCGCGACCGATGACCGGGGTCGAGAACCCGGTCTTGCGACCGAGATCGTCGTCGAGATCGACACAGAGGACCAGCAGCATCGATCGAACGTTCGAGCGCGAGGTATTTCCATCTTCTGGGGACGAAAGAATTGCCGGCCACGAGGACGAGCGGAATACCGGCTCGTCCGGATCGGCGTCGATCGTTGATACTCGAGTCGCACTCGACGGGGAATCGCTCGTCCCGCTTCGGCATACCCGACACCCTTGAATTCCCGACGACTACCCGCCTCTCGCAGGTCCGTCTCTCACAGCGAACTCGAGGAACGGGGAGCGTCCGTCGGAACGGTCACGTCCCCGATCTCGAAGCGGGCACCGCCGCCGTCGCGGTCGCGCGCGGTGACGGTCCAGTCGTGGGCCTCGGCGATCTGCTCGACGATCGCCAGACCGAACCCGGTACCGTCTTCGACCGTCGTATAGCCGAATTCGAACAGCGACTCGCGGTCGGCCGGCAGTCCCGGCCCGGTATCCTCGACGTAAAACCCGCCCGAATGAGGAGAGTCGTCGGCCGACTGGTGGGTCCCGTCGATCGTGCCGATCGTAACGACCAGCGGATCAGCGTCGTCGCCTCCGCCGCCATCGGTTCCGTGCTCCACGGCGTTTCGGAACAGGTTCTCGAGCAATTCCCGTACCCGGGACTCGTCGCCGTAGATCTCGGCGGCGGTGTCGATCTCGAGGCGGGCACCGGTGCTTTCGACGGTCGCCCACGCTTCGCGAGCCACCGATGGGAGGGACAGTCGCTCCTGCTCGCCGATCATCTTCCCCTGACGGGCCAGTTGCAAGAGCCCGTCGACGAGTTCCGTCATTCGCGACAGCGACCACCGGAGTTCGTCGACGTGTTGGTCGTCGAGTCGCTCGTCGAGCATGTCGAGATGCCCGTGGGCGACGTTCAGTGGGTTCCGCAGATCGTGGCTCACGAGGCTGGCGAACTCCTCGAGTCGCTCGTTCTGGCGCTCGAGTTCGCGCCGGTAGCGCTGTTGCTGGGTGATATCTCGGAGCGCGTGGACCGTCCCGGCGAACTCGCCGTCCTCGAGCGGAAGGAGCTTCGTGTGAACGTCGTAGATTCGCTCGTCACCGGTGGCCGGGCGAAATCGGACGTTGTACGTGGCCGTCTCGCAGTCGTTGTCCGAGGACAGGAGTGTCCGGACGTTCTCGACATACTGGTCGGTCGATGCGTCCCGATAGTAGCCGCGGTCGACGAGTTTCGGAAACTCGATCCCGAGGAGTTCGTCCGTGCTCTCCTCGAAGCCGGACGCGTATTCGTCGTTCGCCCAGACGAGGGTGGCGTCCGCGTCGAGTACGAACAGGCCGAAGGGCGCGGTCTCGAGGATCGTCTCGTACTCCGAGAGTTCGCGTTCGCGCTCCTTGCGGCTCGTGATCTCCCGAACGACGCCGACCGAGCCGGCGAACGAACCGTCGTCGTCGACCAGCGGCGTGACGTTCGTCTCGCTGATCCGCCGATTCCCGTCACCGGTTTCGAACGCGGATTCGAAGCGCGATCCGTCGGTCGGATCCGCCTCGAGTGCGCCTCGGAGCGCATCGGTCGCCCGCTCGACCGTTTCCTCGGTAAAGAGGGCCTCGGCGGACGATCCGAGCAACTCGTCTCGATCGTCGCCCACGCAGTCGACCATCGCGTCGTTGACCGCCGTGATCGACCCGGTCTCATCGAGCGCGTACATGGGATCGGCGGCGTTCTCGACCAGCGTCCGGTATCGCTCGAGTCGGCGGTCGGTCTCGGCTCGAGCGCGTTCGGCACGGCGTTTCTCGACGGCGTTCTCGATTCGATTCGCGAGGATCGTGGACTGCGCGCTTTCGGACAGCTTTCTCTTTCGCACGTAGTCGGTGATCCCCGCCTCGATAGCGTCAGTCGCGATCGCGCCCGGCTCCGTCCCGGTGACGAGGAAAAACGGAACCGCCGGATCGCGGTCGCGGACCGCGTCGAAGAACTCGAGTCCGTCCATCCTGGGCATGTCGTAGTCGCTCAGAATACAGTCAACGTCGCTGCCACTCCCGCCGTCGAGAATCGTCAGTCCCTCGCGACCGCCGTCGGCGGTCGTCACGTCGAACGCCTCGCTCGTTCGCTCGAGAACCGTCGCTACCAGTTCGCACGTGTCCGGGTCGTCGTCAACGTACAAGACGTGAATCCCCGGGGCCATCGGATACGCTACGTTCCGCCCCCACCGTATAATAGTATGTGGCCGTCGCACAGACGGTTGGGATACCCACGCAGGCTCCCTCAGTTCCGCACTGCTTTTGAGGCTTGGGTGGGTATGTTCCCTCGAATGATCTCGAAGGGCTGTGAGCAGTGCGCGAAAGGTGGCAAGATGGTGCTGTTCGTCTACGGATACTGCGACCAGCGCGACTGCTTTTACTGCCCGCTCGGTGAGAACCGCAAGAACGTCACGGACATCTACGCCAACGAACGACTCGTCGAGAGCGACGAGGACGTGCTGACCGAAGCCCACCGGATGGACGCGCTGGGCACCTCGATCACCGGCGGCGAACCCCAGGAAGCGCTCGGGCGGACCTGTCACTACCTCGAGCTTCTCAAAGACGAGTTCGGTGAGGACCACCACACCCACCTCTACACCGGCATCACCGGCGGCCGCGAGAACATGCGCCGCCTCTCCGAGGCCGGGCTCGACGAGATTCGCTTCCACCCGCCCTACGAACAATGGGGCGACCTCCACGGCACCGAGTGGGAGGAGATCCTCCACATCGCCCGCGAGGAGGGGCTGACCCCTGCCTTCGAAATTCCCGGCATCCGCGCCGAGGAGGAGTTCCTCGAGTTCTTGGACGAGGGCGCGGCCGAGTTCTGTAACGTCAACGAGTTCGAGATGAGCGACGGGAACTACCGCCGGATGCAAGAACAGGGGTACGAACTCAAGGAAGACCACATGAGCGCCGTCGACGGCTCCCGCGAGGAGATCCTCGACGTGATGGGCGATCACGAGAAGGTCTACTTCTGTACCTCCGTGTTCAAAGACGCGGCCCAACACCGCCGTCGCCTCAAACGGATGGCACGAAACATCCGCCGCGAGTTCGACGACGTCACCGACGACGGCACGCTCGTCTACGGCAAGACCCGCGCTGACCCCGAGGAGTTCGACGCTCTCGGCGTCCCCGAGGAGTTCTACACCGTCAAGACCGACCACGTCGAGGTCGCCTGGTGGCTCTTAGAGGAGATGATCGAGGACGGCGACCTCGAGGACGGCGAGATCGTCGAGCAGTATCCGACCTACGACGGACAGGTCGTCGAGCGGACGCCGCTGGCGTAAGTCGGTTGACCGTGAGTAAGCGAAGGACCGGCGAGGACGACGCTCTCGCAGGAGAGATTTTTGGAGAGGGTAAGTAGCGCGGGATCTTCGGTCCCGCGGACCGTTCGCACGGTTACCCGCGCGAAGACGGGAATCGGACGGGTGACGATTTTTGTATAGTATAACGATCCTCCCGCGGCGTACAACGTTCGAAAGCGGCCGTTTCAAACCGGTTCCGTTCCGTCCATCGGCGAACGAGCTGCGATCGCTTATTCGGGTTGTAATAATGACGATCAGTCCGGTACGTCGGAGTACGATGCAATTCCGAACCGTCGCTGTCATCGCTGTCGCACTGCTCGTGGCACTCTCCGGGTGTAGCGCCCTCGGGGGATCACAAGCGGATGAGCCGTCGAGCGAGAGTGATACAGAGTCACTGACTGAAAACGAAACGGGAACGAACGGCTCCGACGACGGGGAAACCGAGCCCGACGACACTGTCGACTCGAACGGAACCGAGGACGATGCGAACACTGACGACGGAAATTCGAACACTGACGATGGAGACGCGAACACTGACGACGGATCCGTCGAAGACGACACCGCGAACGCGGAGTGGACTCCACCGGAGGAACCGAACCGGAAAGACGGTGGGGGGCTCGAAGACAAGCGCGAAGACCGGATCGAATCCGTCGAGTTCGTCGACAAAACGCCCGCGGAACGCGGCGACGGCTACTCGAACTTCAATCTCGAGGTCACCGCCAACACCAGCATGGAGAACGTCGATCCGCCGGAACACGGCGACGTGATCGGCGAACCGTACTTCTTCGTCAAGATCAACGAGGACGAGCAGAAACTCGTCGAGCGCACTGGACAGGTTCGCATGGACGAGAACGGGACGTATCACATCGACGTTCGGCCGGCCGGTATCGAAGAGTTCGGCGCGGGCCCACTGACCGTCGAGGTCTTCCTGATGGACGAGGACAAGGAGTGGGACGATATCTACGACTCCGTGGGCAGGGAAATCCAGTACAACCCGGACGGGAGCGCTGACGGCTCGAATTCGACCACCGACGAATCGGAACCGAGCGAGAACTAGTCGACGGCCACGTGATCGAGCGTGTAGTGCGCGAAAATCAATCGACCTCGGTCGGATCGACGCCCGGTAAGGTGATGAGGTTCTCCCGACCGATTCGGAGCTTCTCGATCTCGTCGTCGTCGGCCATCTTCGAGAGCAACTGGGACACCTTGGCGTTCGACCACCCGGTCTCAGAGACGATCGAGCCCTGTTTCATCCGACCGCCGTTTTCTTTGAGTAGTCGCAGGACGCGTTCCTCGTCGCTCAACAGTTCGGGGTCGATCTCGTCTTCGACCGGTTCCTCGAACTCGAGGTGGGTCCCCCTGCCGGGGTCGCCAGCGGCGGCCGAGTCGGCCGTCGGGGGCGTGTCCGCTTCGGAACCGTCGTTTCCGTTGGTCGTGGCGGTCTCGCCGTCGTCGACGCCCCCGTCGCGATCGAGTCTCGTGGCGATCTCGAGCGACGAAAGCCGGTCGGACGAGACGGGGATCTCGAGACCCCGCCGCGTGAGCAGATATGCCACGGCACCGACGATAATCACGAGGCCCAGCACGGCAGCGAGCAGCCATCCGCCGCCCGGAAAGCGGGGTGACTGCGAAGCCGGACCAGCGCCCGCCAGAATGGTGATCTGGAGTCCGTTCTCGTCGAACTCGTGGGGACCGTCCCAGACGAGCGCACCGTTTTCCGTCCCCGTCGGCGCATCGACGAAGCCGTAGTTTGACGGCGGCTTGATGACGAGCCGCTGACCGGAACTCACCGTCCGAAGCATCGTCCAGTCATCGCTCTGGAACGAATCACCGACGTGAATCCGGTCGCCGTCGACGACGGCGAAGTTCGTCCACGTAAACGTGTACGAGATGACGCCGATCCGAACGGGCTCTCCGTCCGACGGCTGGTCGTTCTCGCGCTCGCGCTCCTCGATTCGGGATTCGCCCCATCCTTCGTTCTCGATGGCCATCTCGCGGCCGGTCGACTCGGCCGCGAGACTCGCGTACCGCGTGAACAACCGAGGGTCGTACCGGACGTCTCGCTGACCCGAGACGACCGCATCGGCGTACTCGGAGAACGTGTCGGCCTCCGTCTCGTTCGTTATGCGGAATCGGCTCTCGATCGTCCATTCCGCGTTCCCGGTATCAGTGACTCGAATCCTGATGACCTGCCGAGTATCGGGTCGCTCGAGCGGCGGCGGAGCCGCCGCGGACGAGACGGCGTTCGACGGCTCGATGACGGCGGTGGACGGCGAGGGCGCTGGTGGGGACCGCTCGGCCGTCGGCTGGGACTGTCCCGACGGTGTGGCGGCCACTGCCCCCAGCGTGGTTGTAGCAAGGAGGACCGTGAGGGCGAGTGTGGCGGCAGTGGACATCCGCATGCGTACCAATCGGTGGTTTCCCGGGGGAAAAAACACTTTCCATCGGAAAATAAAACGTTACTGACGGCCGTAAACGGTTTACTGGCCCGTGAGAGTCTCGTTAAAAGCGGTAATGACGCTTCATTGGGAGACGACCAGCTTTTGTATCAAGAGGCCGTACGGTGCGGCGATGAACAACGCGACCCCTGTCCTCCTCGCGTTGCTTCTCGTCCTCTCCCTGCCCGCGATAACGATCGTCGCGGCGGGGCCTGCCGACGGGAGTAACAGCGTCGCCGAGACGGTTCGTCTGCAAGAGTCCCCCTCGCAAACGGCGCCGACGCCGGTCGACAACTCGACCAACAGGCTCCAACTCAGCGGCGAGGTCAGAAGCGAGTACACCGAGTACGGATCGGACCTCGGAATGGCGCTGACGAGCGCGGACGACCGACTCCGAGTCGACCACGACAAGTATACCATCGTCGACAGTGAGTTCGACAGTGCGACGGACGAGGAACGTGCAGCGATGATTCAGGCGGGCTACGAGCGACTCAGCCAACGGATAACCGAACTCGAGCAACGCGAACGGAACGCGACGAGAGCACACGCGGCCGGCGAGCGTTCGTCGACGGCATTCCTTCAGGCGCTGTTACGAAACCACAACGAGGCGGCGATGCTGTCGCGTGACCTCGAGGACCTGGAGGATCGAGCGGATCAGGTGCCGGGATATTCGCTGTCGGGAAGCGAGACGCGTGCCGATAAAAAGACGCTCGACTACCACCGAACGTCGATCCGAGCGACTCTCAGCCGACTGTCCGAACGGCCGACCGGCAACGTTCATCGCGATGTCGTCGTCTCGACCTCACAGACCGGCTATAGCGTCGCAGTGATGGACGGCAGTCAGTACGTCGTCGAAACGAGCCGGTTCGATAACCGCGACGAAACGGCACCGGATCGGTTCGAGAGCGGCGAGGCGTACGATCACATCTCCGAACTCTACCCGTGGGCGAGCCAGTTCGGCCCGTCATTCCAGGATAACAGTCCCGGCTACTACTGGGCGGAAGTGGGGCACGATCACGGCCGCCTCGAGTTCTACTTCGACAGCGGAACGGGAGACGTCTACCGCGAGGTTCAGGAACTATCCGTCTCGTCGCTTCCCACCGAGGAGAGCGAGACTTGGATCAGCAACGAACTCGAGATAACGACCGCTGAGACGGCCGCGAGCGGGCCGGTGAAAGTAACGGTGACCGACGCGGGGACCGGCGAGCCGGTCCAGGCGACCGTCACGGTCAACGGCGTCGAGGTCGGACAGACCGATGAGGACGGGACCCGCTGGATCGCTCGGCCGCTCGGCGACGGAAGGATTACGGCGGAAACGGAGTCCGGAAGCGTCGAGGCGAGGATGTCGGACCGCTCCTGAGGCGAGATATCGGTAGCGGACGACAGATGACCCGAACCGGTCGGCGGGGATTCGCCGATTACGACCTGAGATTTTTACGGGAGAGCGCGCCCAGAGCGGGCCGTGAACGGAACTCGGGACCGTCGCGACACGCGGACGGCAGTGTCGAGGGACGAACGCGCCGTCAGTCCGATCATCGGCGTCGTCCTGTTGCTAGCGCTCACCGTCGCGCTCGCGGCGGTCGTCGCCGTCGGTGCCGGCGCGTTGTCGCTCGAGTCGCCCGGACCGACGGCGACCTTCGCGCTCTCGGCCGACGGCGATCGCTCGGCGATCGAGATCGAGCACGTCGCCGGTGATCGCATCGACGTCGAGTCGCTGTCGGTGACGATCGCGGTAAACGGGCGGGAACTGAGCGAACAGCCACCGGTTCCGTTCGTCGGTGCGAGCGGGTTCGATGGTACGCCGGACGGCCCGTTCAATTCGAGAGCTGATTCGGACTGGTCAACGGGAGAACGGGCCGGCCTCTCGGTCGCCGACACCAACGCACCGACGCTCGCGGCCGGTGATTCGGTCACCGTGACGCTCGCCGTCGACGGACGACGGATCGGAGAACTCGAGACGACGGCGACCTGAAACGGTGGCTCCTTCCGTTACCGCTCTCGAGGCGTGGCCGACGATCGACGATTATTCGGGCGCGCGTCCGATCGTCGTGATGGCGACCTCGGGGTCGTAAGACGGTCCCATAAACGCGTGTTTGACGTCTTCGAAGCCGGCGGTCTTGAACATCTGATCGGCCTCGTACTCGTCGTAAAAGAGCATGATGGAGTCGGCCAGCAGCTGACTGACGACGTTGTCGGGATAGTTCGGGCCGACGACGAGCACCTGCCCGCCGGGTTTGAGAACGCGGCGGAACTCCCGGAGCGCGAGGATCGGATCGGGCCAGTACTCGATCGAGCCCGACGACCAGACGATGTCGAACGTGTCCGTCGCGAACGGGAGGCGTTCGGCGTCGCCGCGGTGGAAGTGGACCGGTGGCGCCCGTTTCCCGAGCTTTTCGTAGGCCTGTTCGAGCTGGTGTTCGCTCTGATCGAGGGCGTACACCTCGTCGACGTGCTCGAGCAGGCCCTCGGTCGCGAAGCCGGTCCCGCAGCCGACGTCGAGGACCGTCATGTCGTCCTCGATATCGAGCAGGGAGAGGGCCTCGGTGCGCATCTCCTCGGTCCAGATGAAGGGGTTCACCTGATCGTAGACCCGCGAGAGGTACTTGTAGAACAGTCGGGCGCGGGCCTTGTTCTCGAGAAGTCCCATTAGCGACGAGTTTCGGTCCGACCGGCATATGTCTACTGTTCCCGTGTCCTGGCCGAGGGAGTAAGACGTGATTATCGGCCGTTTGCCACCGGTTCGTACTGAGCCACTTTCGCAACTACCATATACGCGCTCTGGCAAACGTCCGACTGCTTAGAGTATGCCGAGGCCAGAGGTTCTCGAACGAATTAAGTCGGCGGAAGACGAGGCCGACGAGATCGTCGCATTGGCAGAGAACGACCGCGACGAGCGAATAGCCGAGGCCCGGGAACGTGCCGAGGAGATTCGCACGGAAGCGGAACAGGAGGCGCAGGAGTTGAAGGAGCGCCGTCTGGAGGAAGCTCGCGAGGAGATCGATGCGGAATGCGAGCGGGTCCTCGAAGAAGGCGAACAGGAGCGCGAGGAACTCGCCGAGCGCGCCCGGAGGCGGGTCGACGACGTGACCGACCAGGTCGTCGAACTGTTCCAGGAGGACGTCCATGCTCAGACCTGAGCGAATGAGCAAGGTCTCGGTGACCGGTTCGCGGGGCGTCATGCCCACGGTCATCGAGACGGTTCACGAGCTGAGTCTGGTGCATCTGTCGGACTACGACGGCTCCTGGGAGGGGTTCGACAACGGCAACCCCATGGAGGGTGCCGACGACGCCTCCGAGAAGCTGGTCACCGTCCGCGCCCTCGAGAGCACCCTGGAGCTGTCGGCCGACGAGGCCGAGCCGGGGCGGCTCGAGGACGACTGGGAAGCGCGGCTCGAGGAGATCCGAACGCGGGTCAACGAACTCGATGACCGGCACAGTGAGGTCAACAACGAACTGCGGGAAATCAACGAAAAGATCGACCGCGTCGCTCCGTTCGCGGCGCTCGGTATCGACCTCGACCTGCTGTCGGGGTACGAGACGGTCGACGTCCTCGTCGGTGAGGGTCCCCTCGACGACGTCGAGGCGGCCGTCGCCGCGTCCGACGACATTCGGGCGTTCGAGACGTTCACCGGCGGCGACGTCGTAGCTATCGTGGCCGCGCCGACCGAGGACGCCGACGAAGCGCCGATCGACGACGCACTGGTCGGCGTCGAGTTTACCCGCTACGAGGTGCCCGACACCGAGCAGAGTCCCGAGGAGTACGTTTCCGATCTCGAGAACCGGAAACGGGAACTCGAGACTCAGCTCGACGAGATCGACACCGAACTCGACGAGATCAAACGGGAGGAAGCGAGTTTCCTCCTGCGAGTCGAAGAAGAGCTGACGATCGAGGTCCAGCAGGCGGAAGCGCCGCTGCAGTTCGCGACGACGGAACACGCCTTCGTCGCGGAGGGCTGGATCCCGACCGCCGAGTACGACCGGCTCGTCGCCACCCTGGAAGACGCCGTCGGCGACAGCGTCGAGGTCGAAGAGCTCGAGCGGGCGGACTACGACCGGCACGGCGCACACTCCCATACGGAAGAGGTCCAGAAGGGAACGCCCGCCGGAGCAGACGAAGAAGACGAAGGCGCTGCCGAGGCGGACGAGCAGCAACAGAAGGCGGTCACGGACGGTGGCTCGACCGTGACGATGGACGACGAGCCGCCAGTGGTCCAGAACAACCCGTCCATCGCCAAACCGTTCGAGCTGCTGGTGCAGGCGGTCAACCGACCGAAGTACAGCGAACTGGATCCGACGATCTTCCTGTTCCTGACGTTCCCGCTGTTCTTTGGATTCATGATCGGTGACGTCGGTTACGGGATCATGTACGTGGCCATCGGGGCCTACATGGCGACGCAGTTCGACAGCAAGGGCGTCACCAGTCTCGGCGGCGTCGCCATCTGGGCGGGCCTGTTCACGATCCTCTTCGGGATCGTGTACGGCGAAATCTTCGGCCTGCACGTGCTCGGAGAAGTGCTCTGGCACGACATGCTGCACGTCGAGCTACTGCCACTCAATAAGGGCCTCGAGCCGGCGGCCGCCGACTTCGCCCTCGGCTGGATGGTCGTCAGCGTGCTGGCCGGGATTCTCCACCTCAACATCGGGTACATCCTGGACTTCTACGAGAATCTCAGCCACGGCGTCAAGGACGCCCTCTTCCACAGCGGCTCGTGGCTCCTGATGCTCAACGGCATCTGGATCTGGATCTTCTCGCAGCAGGGATACGATCCCCAGAATCCCGAGGAGAGCAGCAAACCGTCGTTCCTGTTCGATACGTTCTCGAGCGAGGGACCGTTCCCGATCGGATTCTCCGGGTTCCCGGAGTGGGGACTCTTTACGATTCCAGGGATCGACATCCTGATCACGGCACCGCTGCTCGTCTTCCTGATCGGGCTCGTCATGCTGATCGTCAGCGAGCCCGTCGAAGCAGTTGAAGCGCTCGACGTCGTCGTCAACGTCTTCTCGTACACCCGGATGGGCGCAGTGTTGCTCGCGAAGGCCGGCATGGCCTTCGTGGTCAACCTGCTGTTCTTCGGCGGATACGAGGATCCCGACGGCGCGTTCCACTTCCTTCGAAATCACGAACCGAGCTACGTCGCCGAACACTACGGCGAGGGTGCCGAAGTTATCTTCGGCGGCCTCATGCATTCGGGGACCGCAGCTCTTATCGGTGGACTTGTTATTCTCGTACTCGGACACATCGTCGTGTTAGTGCTTGGCGTGACAAGCGCCGGCTTACAGGCTGTGCGCCTCGAGTACGTCGAATTCTTTAACAAGTTTTATGAAGGCGGTGGGGAGAACTACGAACCGTTCGGAACCGATCGAAATCACAGCGAGAATTAGTCAAACATGATGGACCTAGCACTTCAGCTCACGGACGTTGTACTGCAATCAGGAGAAGGCGCGGCTCAGGGTGGACCGACTCTCAATGACGCGGGTGCCGCGGCAATCGCCGTCGGTCTCGCCGCACTCGCAGCAGGATACGCCGAACGTGGTATCGGCGCAGCAGCCGTCGGCGCGATCGCCGAGGACGACGACATGTTCGTTCCGGGCCTGATCATGACCGTCCTTCCGGAGACGCTCGTGATCCTTGCGCTGGTCGTCGTCTTCATCGTCGGATAACCACACCCCCTTTCTCTCACCAATGAGTTTGGACACAGTCGTAGAAGACATTCGAGAAGAAGCCCACGCGCGTGCGGAGGACATCCGCTCTGAGGGCGAGACGCGCGCCGAGGAGATCGAATCGGCAGCCGAGGCCGACGCCGAGGAGATCCTCGCCGACGCGGAGGCCGAGGTCGAGCGCGAAATCGACCAGCTCCGCGAACAGCGCCTCTCCAGTGCGAAACTGGAGGCGAAACAACAGCGACTGGAGGCCCGCCGCGACGTGCTCGGGGAGGTCCGCGAGGCAGTCGAGGACGAACTCGCATCCCTCGAGGGCGACACCCGCGAAGACCTCACTCGCGACCTGCTCGAAGCCGCGAGCGACGAGTTCGACGAAGGCAACGACGTCTCCGTCTACGGTCGGAGCGACGACCGGGAGCTGCTCGAGTCGATCCTCGACGACTACGACGGCTACGAGTACGCGGGCGAGTTCGACTGCCTCGGCGGCGTCGTCGTCGAGAGCGAGCAGTCCCGCGTCCGAGTCAACAACACGTTCGACTCGGTGCTCGAGGACGTATGGGAGGACAACCTTCAGCAGATCAGCAACCGACTCTTCGAGCAATGAGCGCAGGTGCCTCGAATCCGGAATACGTGAACGCTCGCGTTCGGTCGCGCCGAGCCTCGCTGTTCTCGGACGAAGACTACCGCAAGCTGATCCGGATGGGGCCGAGCGAGATCGCGCGGTTCATGGAAGAGACGGAGTACGAACGCGAGATCAACGAGCTCGGAACGCGGTTCTCTGGCGTCGACTTGATCGAGTACGCCCTGAACCGCAACCTCGCGAAGCACTTCGACGATCTGTTAGACTGGTCGCAGGGGCGGCTCTACGACCTAATCGCCCGCTACCTGCGGAAGTTCGACGTCTGGAACCTGAAGACGATCATCCGCGGGATCTACACCGACACCGATCCCGAAGACATCCAGACCGACCTCATCCGCGCCGGCGAACTCGAGGATCGGACGATCGACCGGCTGCTCGAGGCCGACGAGATCGAGGACGCGATCGAAGTGCTGTACGGGACGAGCTACTACGAGCCACTGACGGTCGCCTACGAGGAGTTCGAGGAGACCGGTGCGCTCGTTCCGCTCGAAAACGCGCTCGACCGAGAGTTCTACGAGAACCTGCTCGCGGACCTCGGCCGGCCCCAGGAGGGACCGGAAGCGAAGTACGTCGAGTTTCTCGAGGCCGAGATCGACTTCCGGAACGCCCGGAACGCGCTGCGACTCGCACGCAGTGGTGCCGACCTCGATCCCGCGACCTACTACATCGACGGCGGCGTCCTGTTCGACGCGTCGGATCTCAACCGGCTCGTCGGCGACTACGACGCGCTCGTCGACCACATCGCCGACAGCAGACGCTACGGCGACCGACTCTCGAGTGCACTGGGTCGGCTGCGCGATGCTGACAGCCTTATCCAGTTCGAGCACGCACTAGACGCTGCGTTGCTCGAGTACGCGGACACGCTCTCGAGCATCTATCCGGCCTCGGTCTCGGCCGTGTTGTCGTACATCCTCGCGAAGGAACGCGAGGTCGAGAACATCCGCGCTATCGCGCGCGGTCGCGAGGTCGGACTCGACGAAAACGAGATCGAAGAGGAGCTGGTGATCCTATGAGCCAGGAAATCGCAGTCGTCGGCAGTCCGGAGTTCACCACCGGCTTCCGTCTCGCGGGCGTCCGTCGGTTCGAGAACGTCCCGGACGACGAGAAAGACGAACGGCTGGACGACGCTGCAACGGCAGCCCTCGAGGACGAGGGCGTCGGAATCGTCGTCATGCACGACGACGACCTCGAGCACCTGTCGCGAAACGTCCGCCAGGAAGTCGAGACGAGCGTCGAGCCGGTCGTCGTCACGATCGGGAGCGGAACCGGTGGCGGCGGACTGCGCGACCAGATCAAACGCGCGATCGGGATCGACCTGATGGACGAGGACGAAGACAGCTAAACTATGAGCCAGGCAGAAGACATCGAATCCGTCGACGAAGACGGTGTAATCGAAAGCGTGAGCGGTCCCGTCGTGACCGCCACGGACCTCGACGCCCGGATGAACGACGTCGTCTACGTCGGCGACGAAGGACTGATGGGCGAGGTCATCGAGATCGAAGGGAACCTGACCACCATTCAGGTGTACGAGGAAACCTCCGGCGTCGGCCCGGGCGAGCCCGTCCAGAACACGGGCGAGCCCCTGAGCGTCGACCTCGGACCGGGCATGATGGACTCCATCTACGACGGCGTCCAGCGCCCCCTCGACGTCCTCGAGGACAAGATGGGGACCGCGTTCCTCGACCGCGGGGTCGACGCCCCTGGGATCGACCTCGAGAAAAAGTGGGAGTTCTCCCCCGAGGTCGAAACGGGCGATACCGTCGAACCCGGCGACATCGTCGGGATCGTCGAGGAGACCGTCACCATCGACCACAAGGTCATGGTACCCCCGGACTACGAGGGTGGCGAAGTCACCACCATCGGGGACGGCGAGTTCACGGTCGAGGAGACCGTCGTCGAACTCGACAACGGCGAAGAGATCCAGATGCACCAAGAGTGGCCGGTCCGCGAAGCCCGGCCCGCCGGTGACAAGGAGACGCCGACCGAGCCGCTGGTGACGGGCCAGCGCGTCCAGGACGGCCTCTTCCCGCTCGCGAAGGGCGGGACGGCGGCGATTCCCGGTCCGTTCGGCTCCGGGAAGACCGTCACCCAGCAGCAACTCGCCAAGTGGTCCGACGCGGACATCGTCGTCTACATCGGCTGCGGCGAGCGCGGTAACGAGATGACCGAGGTCATCGAGGACTTCCCGGAACTGCCGGACCCACAGACCGGGAACCCGCTGATGGCCCGGACCTGCCTCATCGCAAACACGTCGAACATGCCCGTCGCGGCCCGCGAATCCTGTATCTACACGGGAATCACGATCGCGGAGTACTACCGCGACATGGGCTACGACGTCGCGCTGATGGCCGACTCCACCTCGCGGTGGGCAGAGGCCATGCGGGAGATCTCGAGCCGACTCGAGGAGATGCCCGGCGAGGAGGGATACCCCGCATATCTGGCGGCTGCGCTCTCGGAGTTCTACGAGCGCGCCGGCAAGTTCCAGCTGATGAACGGCGGCGAAGGGTCGATTTCGGTCGTCGGGGCGGTTTCCCCGCCGGGCGGCGACTTCTCCGAGCCGGTCACCCAGAACACGCTGCGTATCGTCAAGACGTTCTGGGCGCTGGACGCCGACCTCGCGGAACGTCGGCACTTCCCCTCGATCAACTGGAACGAGTCCTACTCGCTGTACAAGGACCAGCTCGACCCGTGGTGGGAGAGCAACGTCGCCGGCGACTGGGCGGAGACCCGCCAGTGGGCGGTCGACGTGTTAGACGAGGAGGACGAACTCCAGGAGATCGTTCAGCTCGTCGGGAAGGACGCGCTGCCGGAGGACCAGCAGCTCACCATGGAGGTCGCACGCTACATCCGTGAGGCTTGGCTCCAGCAGAACGCGCTCCACGACGTCGACACCTACTGCGAACCCGAGAAGACCTACCGGATGCTCGAGGCCATCAAGACGTTCAACGACGAGGCCTTCGAGGCGCTGGAGGCCGGCGTCCCGGTCGAGGAGATTCAGGACGTCGACGCCGCCCCGCGACTCAACCGGATGGGCACGGCCGAGGAGTGGGACGAGTTCATCGACGAGATCGAGAGCGACCTCGCAGACCAACTGCGCGCACTGTACTAACAATGAAAGAGTACCAGACAATCACGGAAATCAGCGGTCCGCTGGTGTTCGCCGAGGTCGACGAACCGGTCGGCTACGACGAGATCGTCGAGATCGAGACCGAGGACGGGCGAACGCTGCGCGGCCAGGTGCTGGAATCGAGCGAAGGGATCGTCTCGATCCAGGTGTTCGAAGGCACGGGCGGGATCGACCGCAACGCCTCCGTTCGCTTCCTGGGCGAGACGATGAAGATGCCCGTCACCGAGGATCTGCTCGGACGGGTGCTCGACGGCTCCGGGAACCCGATCGACGGCGGTCCGGAGATCGTCCCCGACGAACGGCAAGACATCGTCGGGAAAGCGATCAACCCCTACTCCCGGGAGTACCCCGAGGAGTTCATCCAGACCGGCGTCTCCGCCATCGACGGCATGAACACGCTGGTCCGGGGCCAGAAGCTCCCGATCTTCTCCGGTTCGGGACTGCCCCACAACGAACTCGCGCTCCAGATCGCGCGACAGGCGACGGTGCCAGAGGAAGACGAATCGGGCGAGGACTCGGAGTTCGCCGTCATCTTCGGTGCGATGGGAATCACCGCCGAAGAGGCCAACGAGTTCATGGACGACTTCGAGCGCACCGGCGCGCTCGAGCGCTCGGTCGTCTTCATGAACCTCGCGGACGACCCCGCAGTCGAGCGGCAGGTCACGCCGCGACTCGCGCTCACCACGGCCGAGTACCTGGCCTTCGAGAAGGACTACCACGTGCTGGTCATCCTGACGGACATGACCAACTACTGTGAGGCGCTGCGAGAGATCGGTGCCGCACGTGAAGAGGTCCCGGGCCGACGTGGCTACCCCGGATACATGTACACCGACCTGGCGCAGCTCTACGAGCGCGCGGGTCGAATCGAGGGCAAGGAGGGGTCGGTCACGCAGATCCCGATCCTGACGATGCCCGGCGACGACGACACGCACCCGATTCCGGACCTGACCGGCTACATTACCGAGGGCCAGATCATGATGGATCGGGACCTCAACAGTCAGGGGATCGAGCCGCCGGTCAACGTCCTGCCCAGCCTCTCCCGGCTGATGGACGACGGGATCGGCGAGGGCCTGACCCGCGGCGACCACGGCGACGTCTCCGACCAGATGTACGCCGCGTACGCAGAGGGTGAGGACCTGCGCGACCTCGTGAACATTGTCGGTCGTGAAGCGCTCTCCGAGCGTGACAATAAGTTCCTCGACTTCGCCGACCGCTTCGAAGCGGAGTTCGTCCAGCAGGGGTACGACACCAACCGCTCGATCGACGACACGCTCGAGCTCGGCTGGGACCTGCTCTCGGATCTGCCGAAGACGGAGCTCAACCGCATCGACGAGGAGCTCATCGAGGAGCACTACCGCGAGGACGAGACGGCCGAAGCCGTGCAGGCCGACTGACCGTCGCGGATCGCTCACTTTCAGTTTTTGCTGTTCGTTCAGGTGACCTATTCCGACTCGCCGACACCTCGAGCGCCGGCCATCTCAGAACAGTGAACGAGTGAATGAGTTATAAATATTTGAATTCTATTGTATTTAATACTGTAAAAAGACGAAAACAAATATGCAAGGAATACACCGTCTATTGGTAATGCCTGACCCAGCAGTCGCTCTTTGTATCGGTGTTCTCTGTGGGATCATGTTACATATTTACGATTTTGTTTTATCATCATGTGTTGAAACTCACATAAATGAGCGTATTATAACCGTTCTAAATATACTGGTTATCGGTGGTGGGTCAGGAGTGATGGTCTGGCTAACAGACAGCTATTTCTCATCGTTCGTATACGGTCTCGCCGGAGTCGTCCTCGTGCTTATTGTAGTTGTTATCGGTCAGCGATGGTGAACAGCTTAGCTGGCCATGGAGTAAAGGCGTTCAACTCGAGGAACTATCAGTAAATGCAACAAATCGAAACAACCGTATGCTCCGCTAATGAATCCTGGTATGTATGCACAAACCATTGCTCGTGCCGGAGTTCCTCGATCGGGCGCGAACGCACTACGGCGACGACGAGGCGGTGGTTGCCACCACGGGGGAACGGTTCACGTACGACGAACTCGGCGAACGCGCCGATCGGTTTTCGGCGGCGCTGCAGGAGCGCGGCATCGAGAAGGGTGACCGGGTCGCCGTGCTCGATCCGAATACCCATTACCATCTCGAGGCCGCCTACGGAATCATGCAGATCGGCGCGGTCCACACGCCGCTGAACTACCGGCTCACGCCCGACGACTTCGAATACATTCTGTCGGACGCGGGCGTCGACGCGATCTACGCCGACTACGACTTCGCCGACAGGATCGAGGAAATTCGCGACGAGGTCCCGACGGAGACGTTCATCACGAACGACGCCGACGCCGTCGACGGTGACTGGGAAAGCTTCGACGGCGTGCTCGAGGACGCTGGTACCGAGTACGACCGCCCCGAGATGGCGGAAGACGAGATCATCACGATCAACTACACCTCGGGGACGACGGGGGATCCGAAGGGCGTCTGTCGCACCCATCGCTGCGAGACGATCCACGCCTACCTGCTGGTCGCTCATCAGGAGATCACCGACGACGATGTCTACCTGTGGACGCTGCCGATGTTCCACGCCAACGGCTGGGGGCACATCTTCGCGGTGACGGGGATCGGCGCGAAACACGTTTGCACGCGCGGGGTCGACGCCGCGGCCATCTTCGAGGCCGTGCGTTCGGAGGACGTTTCCTACATGTGCGGTGCGCCGACGGTGTTGAATATGCTGATCGATTACTACGAGGAGCGCGCTGCCCCAGAGGGGCAGCGAGGCGAAGGCGGTGAAACCGCCGGAGCGAACGAGCCGGAGACGACCGGCGACGCGGCCGTTCGGCTGGCGACCGCGGGCAGCGCGCCGCCGGAGGCGACCATCCGGACCGTCGAGGACGAGTTCGGCTGGTACCTGAAACACGTCTACGGGGCGACCGAGACGGGGCCGCTGATCACGACCTCCGACGCCCGCCGACACTTCGAGGACGACAGCGACGACCGGTTCCGGATCAAGAAACGGCAGGGACTGGCCTATCTCGGGACCGAAATCCGCGTCGTCGACGAGGACGGCGAGGACGTCCCGCGCGACGACGAAACCCTCGGCGAGGTCGTCGTCCGGGGCAACCAGATCATGAAGAAGTACTGGGAGAAGCCGGAGGCGACCGAAGAGGCCTTTTCCGACCGCGTCGAGGGCTACTACCACACCGGCGACCTCGCGACGATCGACGAGAACGGCATGATCGCGATTCAGGACCGGAAGAAGGACATTATCATCTCGGGCGGCGAGAACATCTCGAGCATCGAACTCGAGGACACGCTCTTCGACCACCCCGAGGTGTCGGACGTGGCGGTCATCCCCTCGCCCAGCGACGAGTGGGGCGAGACGCCGAAGGCGTTCGTCGTCCCGGCCAGCGGCGACCCCGACGATCCGGGCGTGACCGAGAGCGACCTCGAGGCCTTCACTCGCGAGAACCTCGCGGGCTACAAGACCGTCCGACGGATCGAGTTCGTCGAGGAACTGCCGACGACCGCGACGGGGAAGGTTCAGAAGTACGAACTCCGGCAGGAGGAGTGGGGTGACGAAGAGCGGATGGTCGGACAGGGATAGGGACGCCGACGGCCGTCCTGTCGAGAGTCGCGACGACCGGACCGTCCGTTTCCGCTGTTCGAGGGTCCCACGAACCGATCGGGTCCGCTCTGATGTGCTATATAGGTTAGTGTTCTGAACATAGCAACGGATTAGTGTGTTTTGACGGCTTGCTCAGGTATGTCCGAACCGACAGGGACGACGCGACGATCGGTGCTCACGAGTGGCGCGACCGCGGGGACGCTCGCGGTCGCGGGCTGTCTGAGCGATTTCACCGGAGGGGGAAGCGGTCAGACGTACACCGTCGGACACGGCGACCACGAGATGGACGTCGACGCCGGGGCGTTCCCCGAAGAACTGCACATCTACTGCGTCCAGACCGGGTGGTCGAACTGGGGGGCCGTCATGGAGGCGTTCGAAGACGAGTACGGGGTTTCGCTGTACGACGCACAGGGTTCGTCGGGCGAGGCGCTCGAGGACATGCGGGCGAACGCGCGGAACCCGACGCATTCGGCGTACAACGGGGGCTACTCGTTCGGTCTCGAGGCGATGAGCGACGACCTGACGGCCGAGTACAAGCCGGAGAACTGGGACGTGGTGCCCGACGACCTCAAAACGGACGACGGGCACGTGACCGCGACCCGCCAGATGACGACATCGGTAACCTACCGGACGGACGTCTACGAGGAGCGGGGTCTCGACGCGCCCGAGACGTGGGAGGACCTGAAACACCCCGATATCGCGAAGGATCTGGCCTTTACGCCGCCGCATACAGCCAACGGACAGGCCTCCGCGCTGTCGGTCAACAGGGCCTACGGCGGTGATCTGGACGACCTCGATCCCGTCATCGAGTACCACGAGGAGATCGCCGAGCACGGCGCCGACTTCCGGCGCAACGTCGAGGGGCCGATGACGAGCGGCGAGATCTCGACGGTCGTCGAGTACGATTACACGGGTCTGAACCTGAAGTACAACAACGACGAGTTCGACGAGGACCAGATCGACGTGGCGGTCCTCCCCGGGCCCGACGGCGAGCCGGGCGCGATGAACGTCCCCTACGGCTACGCCCTCCTCCGGAACGCGCCCAACCCCGAGGCGGCGAAGCTGTTCATGGACTTCGTGCTGACCGAAGACTGCCAGGAGCTGTTCTTCGACGCCTACGTCCGTCCGATCCGGGCTGACGAACTCGACCAGCCCGACGAGTTTCCGGCCCAGTCGGCCTACGACGAGGCACAGTTCACCGTCGATCAGGAGGAACTCGTCTCGAAGCAGGCGGACATCCAGGACGAACTCGTCGAGCGAACCCCCCTGCAGGGGGCCCAGTGAGACCGCGGCATGTCCGTCCGGAAATCGGCGACGTCGTCGGCGCGTCGAGTCGCGACGCTCGCCGCCGCGACCGCCCGACCGACGACCGAACGCGACCGCGAGCGCCGGCGGATCGCGATCATGTGTCTACCCTTCTTCGCCCTCGCGACCGTCGCAGGGTTCGTCCCGCTCGCGACGCTGGTGCGGCTCAGCCTCGCCGAGGACGCGGTCTGGATCGAGGGCTGGTCGCTCGAGGCCTGGCGGACCCTCGCGACGACCGCCGAGTACCGGTGGGTCGCCTGGAACACGCTGTGGTTCGTCGGGCTGGCGACGCTGGTCAGCGTCGCGCTCGGCGTGGCCGTCTCCCACGTCCTCGAGAAGTACGACCTGCCGCTCGAACGGGCCGTCGTCGCGGCTGTCTCGTTCCCGATCGCGCTCCCGGGGATCATCGTCGCGTACCTGATTATCGTCCTGCTCGGCCGACAGGGACTGGTGACGAACGCGATCGCGGTCGCGACGGGACAGAGCGCCCTCGATCTGGCGAGCGCGACGGCGATCACCGGGCTGTTCCTCGGTTACGTCTACTCGCTGCTGCCGCGGGCGACGATGGTGTTACGGGGAACCTACGCCGAGGTCAACGTCCGGGCCGAGGAGGCGGCGCGCGCGCTCGGCGCGAGCCGCTGGGAGACGTTCTATCACGTGACGCTGCCCGAGATCCGTCCGGGAATCGTCGCGGCGATTCTGACCTTCCGCTCCGGGCTCGCGATCTTCGGGACGGTACTGGTCTTGCAGAGTCACCGCGTGATCACGCTGCAGATACACGACGAGACCAGCGTCGGCTCGTACGATCCCGACGTTGCGGCCGCGATCGGGCTCGTCTACGTGGCTTTCATCGTCGCGTTCACGTTCGTCGGGCTGCGGTTCGTCGAGAGCGACGCGGTGGAGATCTGAAATGACCGGGCACACGGATCCGACGGCGGACGCGAGCGGCGACCTGCACGCGGAACCGGCTGTGGACGGCGAACCGAACGTGAGCGACGAATCGGATAGCGAACCGACTGCGGACGGCGAACTGAACAGCGAACCTGACGCCGTGGCTGGGTCCGAGCACGGCGAGCCGCGCCCCGACGGTGGCACTTCGCCGGCCGCCGCGACCGGGGAGTGGTCGCGGTCCGAAACGGCCCTCTCGACACTGGTCGGTCGTCCGATCGTCGTCGGCGTCGTCTCGATCGTCGTCGCCTTCCTGACCCTCCCGGTCGTCGTGACGTTCGTCTCCTCGTTCGCGCAGTCGGCGACCGGCGTCGTGCCCCGGGGGTTCGTCACCCTCGAGCACTGGCGACAGGTGCTCGGCTTCGGGGACTACGGCGTGCAGACGAACGCAATCCCGGGACTCGCGTTCAGCCTTGCGATCGCGACCGGCGGGATGGTGTTGAACGTGCTCATCGGCGTCCCGGTCGCGTACGCGCTCACGCGGTACGACTTCTTCGCGCGGGACTGGGTGAACACGTTCGCGATCCTGCCGCTCGTGCCAGGGTTGATCCTCGGCATCGCCTTCGTCCAGACGTATCCCGAGCACGGCCGGTCCGCGTTCGGGCTGATCGCGGGCTACTGCCTGCTCAAATCGCCGTACATGGTCCTGACGGTCCAGAGCTCGTTCCAGTCGATGGACCTCGTCCGACTCGAGGAGAGCGCGCGATCGCTCGGCGCGTCGTGGCCTCGAACGTTTCTGACGATCGTCGTTCCCCACGCGAAGCAAGGGATCGTCGCGGGCTCGATCATCACCTGGACGCTGGCGGCCGCGGAGTTCAACTTCACGTACATGGTCGCGAGCGGGAGCCCGGACCCGTTCGCGATCTTCCTCTACCGGAACATCTCGAACGCGACGCACCTGCAGTCCGCGGCGGCCGTGTCGGTCTACTTCCTGATCGTCGTCGCCGCCATTCTCGTTCTGCAGATGATCGGCAACAGCGGGTTTACGACCGTACGACAACGATGAGATCGATACTCACCGATTCCCGAAAACCGAGGCGAATCGCCCGCAGACGACGCTCGCCCAGCGCCGCGGTCGACGGCGGTGATCGGTTGTGAGCGAGGTCACGCTCGAGTCGCTCACCAAAGCCTACGGCGACGAGGTGGCCGTCGACGGGGTCGATCTGACGATTCGCGACGGCGAAATCCTCGGGGTCGTCGGCCCATCGGGCTGTGGCAAGACGACGACGCTGCGGACTATCGCAGGGTTCGAGACGCCCACGCGGGGTCGGATATTGTTCGACGGAGTCGACGTCACCCACGTCCCGCCCGAGGAACGACACGTCGGGCTGGTCTTCCAGTCGTACGCGCTGTTCGACACCATGAGCGTCCGCGCGAACGTCGCATTCGGGCCGAAGATGCAGGGGGTCCCGAAGGCCGAGCGCCGCGAGCGGGCCGACGAACTGCTCGCCATGCTCGACATCGCCGAACTCGCCGACCGGCGGCCGGCGACGCTGTCGGGCGGCCAGCAACAGCGGGTCGGCCTCGCGCGGGCGCTCGCGATCGAACCCCACGTCCTCCTGCTCGACGAGCCAATGACGGGGTTGGACGCGAAGCTCAAGACGCGCCTGCGCGACGAGATCGGCGACCTGCTCGCCGACCTCGGCGTCACTGCCCTCTACGTCACGCACGATCAGGAGGAAGCCATGGCGATGTGCGACCGGATCGCCGTCCTCGAGAACGGGACCGTCGAACAGGTCGGGACGCCAGCGGAGATCTACCGCCGTCCCGCGAACGAGTTCGTCGCGAACTTCGTCGGGAGTTCGAACCTGCTCGCGGGGACGGCGACGAACGGCCGCGTCGACCTCGGGTTCGCGGCCCTGCCGGTCGCGACCCGAACGGACGGCGACGTGACGGTCGCGGTCCGACCCGAAGCGTTCGAGGTCGGGTCGGGACCGATCCGCGCCGAAGTGGCGGATGTGACCTATCTCGGCGATCGGACCCACCTCTCGGCGACGCTCCCGGATGAGACGACCGTGACGCTGTACGCCGACGGAATCGACGGATATCGCGCCGGCGACGCCGTCTCGCTCTCGATCGACGAGGACCGGGTCCACGTCCTCGAGTCGGACTGAGCGCCGGCGACGCGTCGCAACGGCTGCGGCGAGCGATCGCGCTACGTGCGTCGATCGCCCCACTCGTCGCGCTCGTCTCCTGTCGTTCGGTCGTCCCGGTGGTCGTTCTCGCGGTGATCTCCCCGTCCGGTGGCCGTGGTATCGTCGGCGGCGGAACGGTTCGGTCCGTCAGCCGAGCGGGCGGGATCGCGGCCGCCGCGCTCTTTCGCGATCCGTTCCGCCTCCGCTCGATCGACCACGGTCGGATCCGCGGTTTCACGACTGATCGCCAGCCAGAGGACGAGCGGAATCGCGAGCGACGCCAGAAGGAAGAGGCCGAGAACGACGGACATTCCTGTCCGTTACTCGAGGAGCCGAACACAACAATTTTTTGAATTGACACGAATGGTCCGATTATGAGAGACGATGATCGCGGCTGTCCGAAGTGCGACCACACGGAGACCGAAATCGACGAGATCTCGACGACTGGAAGCGGGCTGTCCAAGATGTTCGACATCCAAAACCGGCGTTTCCACGTCGTCAGCTGTACGAACTGTGGCTACTCGGAACTCTACAAGGGGCAGTCGTCGGGCGACATGGTCGACCTGTTTCTCGGCTGAGTATCCGCCCCGAGAGCGACCCGCTGGCGTCGATTTCCCGCGGCTCGAGCGCGAGCGGAGCGCGGAAACTGTAAACAGTTATCCGACTGGGGCCGCTATCCTTCCACAAGATGGCCAACGACGTCAAGCCCACCCGCAAGAACTTGATGGCGATCGAGGATCGCATCGAGCTCTCCGAGCGGGGACACAGCACGCTCGAGAAGAAACGCGACGGGCTGATCATGGAGTTCATGGACATTCTGGACAAGGCCCAAGACGTCCGCGGCGACCTCGCAGAGGACTACGAGGACGCCCAGAAGAAGATCAACATGGCCCGCGCGATGGAGGGCGACGTCGCGGTCCGCGGTGCCGCATCGGCGCTGCAGGAACACCCCGAGATCACCACCGAGTCCAAGAACATCATGGGTGTCGTCGTCCCGCAGATCGAGTCCTCTCGAGTCTCCAAGAGCCTCGATCAGCGCGGCTACGGGATCATGGGCACCTCCGCCCGCATCGACGAGGCCGCCGAGGCCTACGAGGATCTCTTGGAGAGCATCATCCTCGCCGCCGAGGTCGAGACGGCGATGAAGAAGATGCTCCGAGAGATCGAGACAACCAAGCGCCGCGTCAACGCCCTCGAGTTCAAGCTCCTGCCGGACCTGTACGACAATCAGGAGTACATCGAGCAGAAACTCGAGGAACAGGAACGCGAGGAGACGTTCCGCCTGAAGAAGATCAAGGAGAAGAAGGAAGCCGAGGAGAAGGCGGAGCGAGAGGCCGAGCAAGCCGCCGAGGCCGAGGAGGCCGAAGCGAAACAGGAGGAACTCGAGGACATTCAGCCGGACACCGCCGCACAGTCGCCCGCGGCCAACCAGTAAGGCGCGCCGACTGCCTCGCCGTCGATCGACCGGCCGTCCATCCACGAATTCGATCCCGATGGCCTGCTCCGAGTGCGGTTCGCCCGCGATCTCGTTTGCCGTTCCGGAGGGGTACCGCACGGACGCGCCGTCGGCGGCCGCCGTCGTTTCGTTCTGTACGCACTGTCTGACCCTCGAGCCGGCCCCGCGAGCGGACCGCGACGGTACCGACGAGGCGACGGCACCCACCGATCCCGATTTCTCGCGCGTCAGCGACGCCTTCCCTACCCGGCCCGAGCGCGCGGTTCCGCTCGCGCTCGCGCTCGGCCTATGCTCGTCGCTCGCGACGAACCGCACCGCGATCGAGCTCCTGCTCAGGGAGGTCGAAGGGGCCGGCGGCGACCCGCTCCTGATACTCGAGCGACTCGACGACGATCCGTCGGTCGAGCCGGCGATCGACCTCGAGCGACGGATCCATCAGCTCGAGCAGTTGCTCTACTGAAGCGCACCGAGGCGTCGAAAAGCGGGTCGTCGGTATCGATCGCGCGGGGTGGTCGAATGCGAGCGCCCCGAGCAGTCCGAGCGGTCCGACTACTTCCCGGTCGGCCGCACGTTGTTGCTGATCGCCTGTTTCACCTGCAGGGCCGCACTCGCCGCGAGCCCGCGAGCGACTTCGTCGCGTTCGTCGGCGGTGATGACCTCCTCGGCGGCCGCCGCCTCCTCCAAGTCGGGCGTGAAGCCGGCGGAGACGGCGTGGCCGACCGGCGGTCGGACGGCGACGATGACCTCCGGGCCGGTCATGCCGCTCGAGACGTCGGCGTCGACGACGTATTCGTTGGGGAGGAACTCGCGCGTGCGGGCGGCGATCCGCGAGACGTCGCGGTGAAGCAGTCGTTTCTGGGTATTCGAGAGGTCAGGAACGTCCGCCGCTGCACGCTGCCCAGCACCAGTCTCGCCCGGTAGCCCTGCGTACGGCGTATTTCCGTTCATGAGAAGTGTGTACCCGTATCAAAGGGTCGCCGGTTCAAAAGGGTTCGCTTTGGGTCAATCTGAGAGGATCGGTTCGCTCTCGCCGTAGACCGCGAGCACGACCGCCGTCGTGTGCACTCCCGACTCGGCCTGCCGGCTCTCGACGGCGACTCGCGGGTCGGCGAACGTCCAGTCGCGAAGGTCCCGACCCGCGGCCAGGCCCTCGCGGACCCGGCGTTCGACGTCTGCGCGATCCATCTCGCCCGCCGTCTCGTAGAACAGGCCCGGGCCGTCGTCGACGGACTGCGCCCACGCCAGCGCCGCGCTCACGCGGCCGGGACCGGCAGTGGTCGCTCGAGCCTCGACGACCGTCAGTCGCTCGCCGGCGGGGCCGAGATCGGGCGCGGTACCGACGGCCTCGACGTCGACGCCGGCCGGGATCACGGAGGAGACCGAGACGAGGTTGTAGTTCTCGACGCCGGCCTCCGCGAGGGCCGCGTCGTAGGAGGCCATCGCCGTGGGCGCCGACGCGGCCCCCCAGACGACTCGAATCGTGCTCATATCCGTTCTCGGGGACGAGCGGCGTAAGGAGTTGCGATTCACCAGCAGCTCTGCATCGTCGGGAGTCTATTCACTCGACTGTACTGTTGGAAATCAGCACTATTGTTCAGTAGTTTCATACGTATTACCTGTATACCACAACGTAATGAAACGAAGGGCGTACCTAGCGGGAACGGTCCCTCTCTTGACGGCCGGATGGACGTCACTCGCCGAGACGGACGACGCCGCTCCGACGTTCGTCGGGACGGACGAGTGGCCCACCGACGGATACGACCTGGCGCGGACGGGCGTGAGTCCACAGTCCGACCCGGTTTCGCTCTCGTCGGATCGGCGCTGGTCGGTCGAGATCGGCAGCGAGATACGGTCCACGCCGATCGTCGTCGACGGACGGGTGTACGTCCACGACAGGGGCGCGGGGAAAACGGCTTCCCTCGACGAGCACACCGGAGAAGTGCTCTGGAAGCGCCCCACCGGTGGAAGAAACCATCTCGCAGCGCCAGCACTCGACGACGAGCGCGTGTACCTGAACGGCAGCGGTGACCGGACGGTGCTCGCGCTGGACGCGGAGACGGGTGACACGGAGTGGACCTTTTCGACCGCACACGGGTCTCGTTCGATCGCGTCTGCCGACGAGACCGTCTTCGTCGGCAGCAACGACGAGGGCAGGGCGCTCATTGCTCTCGAGGCCGAGACCGGGCGAGAGCGGTGGTCGGTCGACGTCGGTAGCGAACTCTTCGGGCCGCCAGCGATCGTCGACGGAACCGTCTACGCCGGCTCGACGAACAGCCGGGTGCTCGCGTTAGATGCTGATGACGGTACTGAACGCTGGCGATTCGACGCGAGCGGTGGCGTCGTCGCAGCGCCGACCGTTCGCCACGGGACCGTGTACGTCGGGACCCAGAGCGGCCTCGTCCACGCGCTCGACCGGGAAACCGGGACGGAGGAGTGGAACACTGGGACCGACGGACTGGGAATGCTGTACCCGTCACCCGCGGTCGACGACGACCTACTGGTGGTCGGAACGTGGAACACGGGCGAGGTTCGAGCGTTCGATCCGCACTCGGGACGAGAACAGTGGCGGGCGGACGATCTCGAGCAGATCGTGTACGTGACGGCTCCGGTCATCGCCGGCGATCGCGTCTACTTTGGGTCCGATGACGGATTGCACGCCGTCGATCGCGACACGGGCGAGCACCGCGAGAAGCTGCAAGCGGACGCGGCGGGAGGAATGCAATCGTCGCCCGCAGTCGTCAACGACACGGTGTACGTCGGCGACAACGAGGGTACTGTCCACGCAGTCTCGAAAACGGAGTAACGAGCGACGGTCGCGGTGGTCGCGACTACGTCGTTCGTTCGCGGTCGAAGCATAATTCACTCACGCGTTTCGAAATCGTACGAACGGTTCGACGAGCGGACGCTCGTCGCGCTACTGGTAGAAGTAGCCGGCCGAGGACACGACGTCGCTCGAGTCGTCTTCCTCGATCTTCTCTAAGGCGTCGGCGAAGTCCTGATGGGAGACCTCGTCGCGGTCGTTGCGGATGGCGAACATGCCGGCTTCGGTGGCGAGACTCTCGATGTCGGCACCGGAGTAGCCGTCGGTGTCGTCGGCGAGCGTGCCGAAGTCGACGCCGTCGGCGATGTTCATGTTGCGGGTATGGATCGAGAGGATCTGCTCGCGGCCGTCGCGGTCGGGTTCGGGGACTTCGATCAGACGGTCGAACCGGCCGGGTCGAAGAATGGCCCGATCGAGCATGTCGAAGCGGTTGGTGGCGGCGATGATGCGGATCTCGCCGCGGGCCTCGAAGCCGTCCATTTCGCTCAGGAGTTGCATCATGGTCCGCTGGACCTCGGCGTCGCCGGAGGTCTTGGACTCCGTTCGGCGAGTCGCGATGGCGTCGATCTCGTCGATGAAGATGATAGCGGGCTGGCGTTCGCGGGCCATCTCGAAGAGGTCGCGGACGAGCCGCGACCCCTCGCCGATGAACTTGCGGACGAGCTCGGAGCCGGCCATCTTGATGAAGGTGGCGTCGGTCTCGTTGGCGACGGCTTTCGCGAGCATCGTCTTCCCCGTGCCCGGCGGCCCGTAGAGGAGGACGCCGCTCGGCGGGTCGATGCCGACCTCGTTGAAGATTTCGGGCTCGGTCAGCGGCTGTTCGACGGCCTCGCGGACCTCGCGGACCTGCTCGTCGATACCGCCGATGTCGGCGTAGGTGACTTCCGGCTTCTCCGTGATCTCCATCGACTGGGCGCGCGCGTCAGTCTCGGTGTCCAGGACCGTCTGGATCGCGAAGGAGTCGTTGACCGCGACGCGGTCGCCGGGCTCGATGCGGTCGATGATGCGCGAGGAGACGTCGGTCATCACTTCCTGATTGTTGCCGTGCTGTTTGACGATGACCTGCTCGTCCTCAAGGACATCCTCGACGGTGGCGATGTACAGCGAGGAGCTCTTGAGCGTCTCGTTTTCGCGTTCGACGCGATCGACTTTCTCCCGGAGGCGTTCGCGGCGGTCCTCGGCGTCGTCGAGCTGATCGGAGAGCTGGTCGTTGACGTCGACCAGATCCTCGTAGTGCCCGCGGAGCGCCTCGAGCCGCTCGTCGTCGGGGAGCTCTGAATCGATATCGCGGTGAGGTCGGTCGGGAATAGACGGGCTTCGAGACATCCTGTTGTACGCCGATAGGATTTCGATGGTAAATGTGCCTTTGGGTCCCGGAGGGATTTCTGTCGAATGGGATCACTGCCCACGCTGCAATCGCAGGGGCGAACGGCGACGGCCGACGACCGCGAGCGAACCGTTAAAAGGGCGACGGTCGACGGGGACTCGATCAGTCGAGCAGCGACTCGAACTCCGCCAAGCGCTGGCCGTAGCTCTCGAGCGCGCGGTCGATCGGCCCCGAGGAGCTCATGTCGACGCCGGCGATCCGCAGGAGGTCGAGCGGGTACTCACGGGAGCCGTGACGGAGGAACTCGAGGTAGTCGTCGGCGGCGGACTGGCCGTTCTCGAGGACGTCGTCGACGATCGCGAGCGCGGCGGAGATGCCGGTCGCGTACTGGTAGACGTAGAAGGCCCGGTAGAAGTGGGGGATGCGCATCCACTCGCGGGCGATGCGGTCGTCGATCACGGCGGGCTCGTAGTAGTCCGCTTTCAGGCCGCGGTAGAGCTCGTCCAGCCGGTCGGCGGTGAGCGGCTCGCCCGCTTCCTCGAGACGGTGAGCCTCGTGTTCGAACTCCGCGAAGAGGGTCTGGCGGTACAGCGTCGATCGCACGCGCTCGAGGAACTCGTTCAGGACGTGCTTCCGGAATTCGGGATCGTCGACGGTCTCGAGGAGGTGGTTGGTCAACAGCGCCTCGTTGACCGTGCTGGCGACCTCGGCGACGAAGATTTCGTAATTCGAGTAGATGTAGGGCTGTTCGTCTTTGGTGAGCTCGGAGTGCATCGAGTGGCCGAGCTCGTGGGCCAGCGTGTACATCGAGGAGATGTCGTTCTGGTAGTTCAGCAGGATGAACGGCTGGGTGTCGTAGGTCCCGCCGGAGTACGCGCCGGACTGTTTGCCTTCGTTCTCGTAGACGTCGACCCAGCGAGAGTCGAGTCCCTCTGCGACGCGGGACTGATACTCCTCGCCCAGCGGCGCGAGCGCGTCGACGACGTGTTCGGTCGCCTGATCGTACTCGAGGTCGGGGCCCTCGTCGCCGGTCAGTGGCATGTAGACGTCCCACATCTGCAGGTCGTCGACGCCAAGCGCCCGCTCCTTGAGTTCCGCGTGGTGATGGAGCTTGTCGATGTTGTCGTGGACGGTATCGACGAGCGTGTCGTAGACGTCGACGGGGACGTTCGGGCCGTCGAGGGCCGCTTCGCGCGCGGTATCGTAGTTACGCGCTCGAGCGGTCTTCACGTCGGCCTTGACGCTGTTCTTGTAGCTGGCCGCGACCGTGTTCCGGACCGACTCCCACTCGTCGAAGTAGGCCTCGTAGACGCGCCGGCGAAAGTCGCGGTCGGGCCGCTTGAGCAGGTTGGTGAAGTTGCTCTGGGTGATCTCGATCGCGTCCTCCTCGTCGCCCTCGGGTGCCTCGACCGTCGGGAACGCCATGTCCGCGTTCGAGAGCATGTTGTACACTTCCCCCGTCGCGCCCGTCACCTCGCTCAGGTCGGCCAGCAGCTCTTCGACCTCGGCTGAGCGCGTGTGCGGTTTCATCCGGAGCACGTCGTCGACGTAGTGGTCGTAGGTCTCGAGGGTCGGCTCGTCATCGATCATCGCGTCGAACTCCTCGCGGGTCAGTTCTTGGAGTTCGGGGTCGATGAAGGAGGCGGCGGACTGGGCGTCGGCCGCGAGCGACTGCGACCGGGCCGTCAGCGCCTGATACTGCTGGTTCGTCGTGTCCTCGTCGCGACGCATGCGGGCGTAGGCCGCGACCGTCGAGACCTCGCGCATGATCTCGTCGCGGAGCTCGAGCACTTCGAGAAGGGTCTCGGCGTCCTCGGTCGTGCGTCCCTCGTAGTCGGCGAGCTCATCGACGCGCTCGGAGACGGCTTCGTAGGCGTCTTCCCAGTCGTCGTCGGTCGCGTAGATGCTCTCGAGGTCCCACTTGTACTCGGTGTCTACCTCCGAGCGCTCGGATACCGAACTCATACTCCGTGTAAGTCGATCCCCGGAGGTAAGGCTTATCTTTCCGGACTTTACGGGCCGTCGGTCGAACGGCGAGGGGAACGCGTCGTTCCGGCCGCCTCTCTTCGCTCGGTTACGGGTGGCTGACGTTTGCAGCGACCGGGACGGACGCTCCAACTATGGTGGTCTATTATCGATAATTCGTCGCGAGCACACGACTGGCTGCTCCTTTTTTCGATACGAGCGCTACCGTTTCCGATGACAGATGCAGACGATATCTTGTTCGACTCGGTCGATCTCGGCGACGAAACGCTGACGAATCGGGTCGGTCTCGCGCCGATGACCAGAACCAGCGCTACCGAGGACGGCCGCGCTACGGCAGAGATGGCGCGATATTACGCGAAGTTCTCCCGGGGCGGCTTCTCGTTTCTCATCACCGAGGGGACCTACCCCGACGAGGCGTACAGCCAGGGCTACTATGACCAGCCCGGACTCGCAAACGGCGACCACGTCGACGCGTGGCAGCGAGTGACCGACGCCGTTCACGAGGAAAACACGCCGATCTTCGCCCAGTTGATGCACGCCGGCGCGCTCTCGCAGGGGAACCGCTACACCGACGAGACGGTCGGCCCCTCCGCAGTGCGGCCAAAGAGCGAGCAACTCGAGATGTACGGCGGCGAGGGCGAGTTCCCCGAGCCGACCGAGCTGACGACCGAGGGGATCGACGAGCTGATCGAGAACTTCGTCGCCGCCGCCGAGCGCGCGGTCGATGCGGATTTCGACGGCGTCGAGGTTCACGGCGCGAACGGCTACGTCCTCGATCAGTTCCTGACGACGTATACGAACGAGCGCGACGACGAGTACGGCGGCGACGTCCAGAACCGGATCCGCCTGACTGCGGACGTGATCGAGGCGGTTCGGGACGCGACGCCGGACGATTTCGTCGTCGGCGTCCGCCTCTCCCAGAGCAAGGTCAACGACCCCGACTACCGCTGGCCCGGCGGCGAGGACGACGCCGCAGTCATCTTCGAGACGGTCTCCGACGCCGGTGCCGACTACCTCCACGTCACCGAAGAGAACGTCACCGCCCCCGCGTTCGGTGAGGGACCGACGCTCGCTGACCTCGCCGACGAGTACGGCGACGCACCCGTGATCGCAAACGGCGCGCTCGAGGATCCCGACGCGGCGCGAGCGACCGTCGAGGCCGGTGCGGACCTGATCACCCTCGCCAAAGGTGCGCTCGCCAACCCCGATTGGCCACAGCGCGTCGCCGAGGGCCGCTCGCTCGAGGAGTTCGATTTCGGCCGTATCCTCCAGCCGGACGCCACGATCGACGAGTCCGAAGTGCCGACGCCGTCGGACGACTGAAGAAGCCGAAATGCGGTTCCCGTGCGAGGAACGCGCCCGGCCACTTTTTTCGATCGCCGCCGAAGAACGGCTATGGACGACGGCGATCGAGCCCTCGAGCGCGCGATCGGCCGAGCGTGGACCGACGATCGACCGTGGGAGCTGCTGACCCGACTGACCGAACTCCCCCATCGGATGGGCGGCTCCGGCGGCGAGCGCCGAGCCGCGGAAATCGTCCGTGAGACCCTCTCCGATGCCGGGCTCGCGGACGTTCGAACCGACGAGTTCCCGATGCGCTACTGGGAGCGCGGCACGACCGAGTTCGCAGTGCTCGGGAACGAGACGTCGTCCGAGACGGCCCCGGATTCGGAGGACGCAGGAACCGGTCGCTCGTTCGAGGCGATCGCGCTGCCGTACTCCCCGGCGGCCGACGTCGAGGGCCCGCTGGTCGACGTCGGCTACGGCACCCCTGAGGAGATCGACGACGCGGCCCTGCAGGGCGCGATCGCCGTCGCGAGTACGACGACGCCGCCGGACCGGCGGTTCGTCCACCGGATGGAGAAGTTCGGCCACGCCGCGGCGGCGGGGGCGGAGGCGTTCGTCTTCGGCAACCACGTCCCCGGACAGTTGCCGCCGACGGGCGCGCTGAAGTTCGACGCCGAGGCCGCCGTGCCGGGGATCGGCGTCAGCGCCGAAACGCACGACTGGCTCACGGACTACGCCGATCGCGGCGCGCGGGCCCGCCTCCGCGTCGACGCCACCACGCGGGACGGCTCGAGCCAGAACGTCCACGGAACGCTCGGTGGCGAGGCGCCGAGCGCCTCGGGGGGGTCGAGCGGAGGGAGTCCGCGAGAGACCGACGAGGAGGTGCTCGTCCTCGCTCACTACGACGCCCACGACATCGGGGAGGGCGCGCTCGACAACGGCTGCGGAATCGCGACCGTCGCCGGCGCGACGGCGGTCCTCGCAGCGATCGAGGACGACCTCGCGTGTTCGGTCCGGGTCGCCGCCGTCGGCTGCGAGGAGATCGGCCTGCTCGGTGCCGAGGCGCTCGCCGACGAGTTGGCCCTAGAGTCGATTCGGGCGGTCGTCAACGTCGACGGCGCGGGGCGGTTCCGGAACCTGCGGGCGCTGTCTCACGGCTCCGAGCCGCTCGCTGAGATCGCGGACGAGGTGACGGACGCGTTCGGCCAGTCGGTCGTCCACGAGCTGGACCCACATCCGTTCAGCGACCACTGGCCGTTCCTGCGAGCCGGCGTTCCGGCGCTGCAACTCCACAGCGAGCCCCCGGAGGGCGGCGAACGGGGCCGCGGCTGGGGACACACGACGGCGGACACGCGCGACAAGGTCGACCCGCGGAATCTCCGGGAGCACGCGATTCTGACGGCGCTGCTCGTCCGGGAACTCGCTGGGCGAGACGTGCCGCGGATCGACGAGGGCGAGCTTCGCGAACGGCTGCGGGAGCAGGAGTACGAGTCCGGAATGCGCGCCGCGGAGATGTGGCCCGACGTATGGTCGTGAGCGGGTGCCGTCGGCGGGGTTCAGGTCTCCGCGTCGACTGCCGTTCGAACGACGCGGGCGAGACCGAGCGTCGCGACGAACGTACCGACGACCACGAGTAGGGCGAGCAGGACGACGCCGAGCGCGGACGCGCCGACCTCGGGATGGGTCCGGAGCGGCGACGTGAGACGCAGTCCGAAGAAGATCACGAGCAGCCCCGCGGCGACGCGGACCGAGGCGCGCCAGTAGGCACCGTACTCTTCCGGTGACAGTTCCATACGCCGACGTGTGTGCCCGGCGCTGAAAAACGCTCGTCCGCTCAAGTGGCGACGGGGTCGGCTCGAGTCGGCCCGGCTCCCCGATCAGCGCATCCCGTCGGCCACCTGTCCGGCGACGCGCGCTCCCGTCCGTCGGTCGATGCGGCGGCGGTCGAACACGGCTCGAGCGCTCTCGGCCGCGTCCGCGTCGATCTCGAAGGCGAGATCGGGGTAGACCACGTCGGTCAGGACGAGCGGCTCGGGCGGCGCGGGGGCGATCCCCTCGTGGCCGGGCAACGGCTCGGGCTCGAGGACGCGATCGATCTTCGCGAGCGGCGACTCGCCGGCACCGACCGCGCGAGCGAGCGAAACGAGTCGGCGGACGAGTTCCCGAGCGAAGCCGCCCGCGCTGACGGTGACGACGAGGTAATCGCCGTCGCGCTCGGCCGCGAGCGTCAGCGAGCGCTCCGTGTTGCGGTCGTCCGGCGTCAGGTTGTGGACGTCGTGGGTGCCCGACAGCGCCTCGCAGGCCGCGCGGAACCGCTCGTCGTCGACGGCGGGCGCGATCGCATCGGCGTCCGGATCGAGCGTCGCTTCGTCGGCGGGCGGCGCGTACAGGTGATAGGTGTACGCCCGGCGGCTCGCGTGGTGGGTCGCGTGGAACCCCTCGGGCGCGTCGGCGGCCGCCCACGCCCGCACGTCGGCGGGGAGTTCGGCGTTCAGCGCTCGCGGCGCGAGCCAGTCGGGTGCCTCGAGCGCGATCGTCTGGGCCAGCGCGGAGACGCCGGCGTCGGTGCGGCCAGCGGCTGCGTAGCCCGCGGGCTTGGCCGCGTCGGGATCGAGCACCTCGAGCGCGCGGAGGGCGTTGAAGACCGCGTCCTCGACCGTGGGGACGTCGGGCTGGGGCTGTCGCTGGAAGCCGTGGTAGTCCGTCCCGTCGTAGGCGATCCGGAACGCGCGGGGAGCCATCGGTTCTCGAGTCGATCCAGCGGTGCCAGGGTGTTATACCGTTCGCTGTCTCGACGGCCGCCGATTCGACCGATCGAACGGCCGACCGCTCACTGAGCGGTCAGCGGAATCGATCTCGGGGAAATTCAGAACTCGTCGTCGGGGTCGGACTCGCCGTCGAGATCGAACTCGTCATCGGTATCGACTTCGTCGTCGGGATCTGACTCGTCGAACCCGAATTCGTCGGAATCGCCGGCTCCGCCGGCATCACCGTCGTCGATGTCGATCTCGGTGCGGGCGGACGTCTCCGTCTCGGACTCGTCGATATCGAACTCGTCGGTCTCGAGCGTCGAGCCGTCGACGCCGACGCTTCCCTCCTGAATCTCGATGGTGACGCCGTCCTCCGCCGCGTCGCCCGCGCCGAGGAGTTGCGTCGTCGCCGTCTCGAGTTCCTCGTTGACCGACCAGACGAACCGCAGCACGGACTCGAGTTCGGTGCCGGCCTCGCGGACCCCGCGCTGGGGGGAGAGTTCGCCGAGGCTCCGTGCGCCCTCCGGATGGAGGTACTGGATCGGGTGGTCGTTGGGAACCTCCTGCAGGTCGACGTCGAACGACCAGAGGTACGGCAGGGCCTGAATGGCGTAGCCCTGCGGTTTCGGTGCCCGCCGACCGGCGGCGGTCAGCGCGACATTGATCGCCGTCGACTCCGCGTCGGTGTCGAAGTAGACGCCCGGAGCGCCCGGAATTGAGACTCGCATACTCGAGGGAGGGGGTCGGGGACGGGTGAGTCCATACCCGGCAATCACAGCCCCTTTTAGGTGATCGCGGTGGCCGTCGCCGCCCTCGTCAGTGGAAGGTATCGGCGAACTTGCCGCGACGGTTGATATCGAGTTCGCTCACGCTCGAGTGGTCCTGGGACGCGGCGAAACGAATCGCGTCGGCGACCTCCTCGGGGGCGCTGGCCTCGTCCTCGTCGAACCGCTCGGCGAAGGTCTCGCCGTCGGGCGTCTCGAACTCCGAACGGACCTCGGCGGGGTTGACGATCGTGATCCCGACGTCGTCGTCGCCGATCTGGGCCGCGAGGCTCTTGGCGAAGCCCCGGACCCACCACTTCGACGCGGCGTAAACGGGATTGGCCGGCCGCGGGTGTCGGCCAGCGAAGCTGGCGACGAAGATCAGGTGGCCCTCGCGCTTGCGGACGTGGGGGATCGCCGCCCGCGACGCGTAGAAGACGCCGTCGACGTTGGTCTCCTGGATCGTCTCGTACTCCTCGGTCGACAGCGATTCGACCTCGCTGCCCCGGGACAGCCCCGCGTTGTTCACCAGGACGTCGATGCCGCCGAACGTCGCGACGGTCTCGTCGATGAGCGCGTCGACGTCGTCCTCCTCGCGGACGTTCGTCGGGACGACCAGCGTCTCGACGCCGTGGGCCGCCTCGAGCTCGTCCGCGAGGCTCGTCAGTCGGTCCTCGCTGCGGGCCGCGAGGACGACGTTCGCTCCCTCGGCCCCGAGTTCGCGACACGTCGCCGCGCCGATTCCCGAACTCGCGCCGGTGACGATCGCCGTTCCCTGCTCGAGCGTGTCTGACATCGCGTCACACGTATGCGGGCAGCGGTCGTAAAAACGAGGGTCGCGGAACGGTCGGCGGCGATCGAGGACGGTCGCAGGGACCGCGGTCAGTCGTCGTTCAGGTCGATCAGTAGCCGTCCAGGTCGTAGAGTTCGCCGTACTTCGACTCGACGTACTCGAGGAAGTAGTCCGCGGTCAGCCCCTCGCCGGTCGCGTTCTCGATCAGGTCGGGCGTGACGTACCGTTTACCGTGCTGATGGATGTTATCGCGGAGCCAGCCGTTGAGTTCGTCGAACTCGCCCTCGCGGATCTGGTCATCGAACTCGCCGCGGTCGTCCTCCGCCGCGGCGTACAGCTGTGCCGCGAGCACCGAACCCAGCGAGTACGTCGAGAAGTAGCCGAAGTCGCCGTGGGACCAGTGGATGTCCTGCAGACAGCCCTCCGCGTCCGTCTCGGGGCGCACGCCGAGGTACTCCTCGTACTTGTCGTTCCAGACCTCGGGGACCTCCGAGACCTCGAGATCCCCCCGGATCAGGTCACGTTCGATCTCGAAGCGGATCACGATGTGGAGGTGATAGGTGAGTTCGTCCGCCTCGACGCGGATGAGATTGTCGTCGTAGACCTGGTTGGCCGACTCGTAGGCCTCCTCGGGCGTCACGTCCTCGAGTTCGGGGAAGCGCTCGCGGGCGATCGGCAGGAAGTGCTCCCAGAAGGGGCGGGATCGGCCGACGTGGTTCTCCCAGAGGCGGGACTGGGACTCGTGGACCGAGAGATCGCGGGCCTCGCCCAGCGGCGTGCCGTATCCCTCGTCGGGGAGGCCCTGCGTGTAGTTCGCGTGGCCGAACTCGTGGATGGTCGACGTGATCGATCCCAGCAGATCGTCCTCCTCGAACCGGGTCGTCACGCGGGCGTCGAACTGCGTCCCCGAGGAGAACGGATGCGGTGCGGTATCGATGCGGCCGCGATCCCAGTCGTATCCGAGCGAGTCGAGCACATCGCGCGCGAGGGCTTCCTGATCGTCGTCGTCGAACTCGCCCGCGAACGCGTCCGTGGTGAGATCCGCGTCGCTGTCTTGGACGGCGTCGATCAGCGGGACGAGGTTCTCGCGCAGTCGCTCGAGGACCCGTTCCGCCGTCTCGAGGTCGATGTAAGGCTCGTAGTCCGCGAAGAGCACGGCGTAGGGGTCGGCGTCGGGATCGATGTGGTTCGCGTACTCGCGCTTGAGGTCGACCAGCTTCTCGAGGGTCGGCGCGAAGTGGTCGAAGTCGTCGTCCTCCCTGGCTTGCTTCCACTTCGGATGGGCGTTCGACGCCGTCGCGGAAATTTCTTCGACGAGGTCCTGGGGGACGCTCGTCTCGCGGTCGTACTGGCGTCGGAGCTCGCGGACGACGGCGGTTCCTTCCTCATCGAGGTCGGTGGACTCAAGATCGGAAAGCAACTCCCCGGTCTCGTCGGCGGTCAGGAGTTCGTGACTGATCGAGGACAGCGTCGAGAGCTGCTGTGCGCGGGCCGGAGTTCCTTCGTCGGGCATTACGACCTCCTGATCCCACCGGAGGATGCCGGCGGCGTTCCCGACGTTCGAGATGCGTCGCACTCGCTCTTCGAACTGCTCGTAGGTGTCGGCCTCGCTCGCGTCGCTCTGGGCCTGATCGGTCGCCATGGGCGTACCGTTCGCTCGGAAGCGGTATCAACGTCGGGGTTCCGGGCATCTCGAGACCGAGCGGTCGGATGTCGACTACCGTGACTATCGATACCGGTATTACGGGCATCACAAGCGACCGTACTGCCGCAATCGAGAACCGATGAGAGTGAGATGGAACGTGCAAGCACCGGACTGTTCCGCCGATCTGACGTACGTCCGCTCGCTATGGCCCTCGCTTCGCCAATCGCGTCAGCCGTCGTGTTCGTCGTCAGCCTACTGATCGGTGCCCTCGGTATCTACGCGGGCGCTCGAGTCATCGTCGGCCGCGGCAACTACGATCACGCCATCGTCACCGCGCTGATCGGGGCGATCGTCTGGACGATCGTCGGCTTCGTCGTCGGCTGGATCCCCCTCGTCGGACCTCTACTGGCCCTGATCGCGTACGTCGGGGTCATCAACTGGCGGTATCCCGGCGACTGGACCGCCGCAGCGATGATCGGCCTCGTCGCCTGGATTACCGTCCTGATCGCGCTCTACGTCCTCGCGGTGCTCGGTATCACCGGCTTCGAAGCGGTCGGCGTCCCGGGCGTCTGACGTGGACCACCGAGCGGTCGACGCGCCGTCGCGGCGCACTCACCGCGCCGACGGCCACCGCTCCGCGACCCGCCGATAGGTCTCGCGACAACGCTCGAGGACATCGATCGAGACGCTCTCGTCGTCGGTGTGGGCCTCGCCGGGTTCGGAGGGCCCGCAGATCACGCACTCCGCGCCCGCCTGCGAGAGCCAGCCCGCGTCCGTCGCGTGGGGTTTCGTCACCAGTTCGGGTTCGCTCGCTTGGGAACCGGCAGCGGCCTCGAGGACCGTCTCGGCGAACGCCTCGTCGTCACAGCGCATCGGCGGTAGATCCTGGTCGACCGTCCACTCGACCCCCTCGAGTTCTTTGACCCGCTCGAGGGCCGCGCGTTCGCCCGGCACCGTCCGCTCGTCGACCGTGAACGCACAGCGGGCGGGGACGACGTTCATCGCCGAGCCGCCCTCGATCTCCGTGACCGTGAGCCGCCCCTCGAGCGTCTCGCCCGCTACGTCGACCGACGGGGGCTCTACGTCGCGAACGCGGTCGACCGCCGCGGTAGCGCGGTAGATGGCGTTCTCGCCGGCGTCGGCCTCGCTGGCGTGGGCCGCGGTCCCGCGGGCGGTGATCGTGCTCCCGCGGCGACCCTTGTGAGCGACGGCGACGTCGGTAACGTCCGGCCCGGAGTAGTTCGTCGATCCCTCGCCGACGACGGCGTAGTCGGGTGCGAACCCCTTCTCGATGGCGTGCCGTGCGCCGGTACCGCCCACTTCTTCGCCGACGAAACTCGCGACGACGAGTTCGCCGGCGGGATCGGCATCCCGGAAGGCGAGCAGCGCGGCCGCGACCGCCCCCTTCATATCCGCCGTGCCGCGGCCGTAGAGGCGACCGTCGCGCTCGTCGACGACGTACTCGCTCGTCCCGTCGCCGTCTCCGCCATCGTCTCCGCCGCCGCTCGAGACCTGTGACTCGGCCGGCGCCACGACGTCGTGGTGTCCGACCAGCGCGAGCGTCTCCTCGCCGGTCCCCTTCCGAGCGATCACGTTGCCGGCGGCGTCTCGAGTCACGTCAGCGTCGGTCTCGCGACGGAGCCACGTCTCGATGAAGTCGCCGGCGGCGGTCTCGTCCTCGTGGCTCGGGATCGCGACGAGTTCGCGCGTCAGCTCGACGAGAGTCATACGCGACGTATCGACGGCTGTGCTGTTCAGTGCACCGAAACTCGAGGTCGGTGTCCCGCCACAGGGTTCGCGGTCGGCTCGCCGGGCCGTTCGGGATTCAGCCGAGTCGCTCGTAGACCGGCGGCGCAGAGTCGGGCTCGTCGTCGGTCAACCGCGCGACCGACTCGCGGACCTCGCTGAGGCTGGCCGTCTGCTGTTGACTCGCCGCCGCGACCGACTCTGCGGCGCTCGCAACCGTGTCGGCCGACTCCGAGAGGTCATCGAGCGTCTCCGCCGTTACCTCGACGCCCCGAGCCTGCTGATCGGTCGCGGCCGCGACGTCTTCCATGCCCGACGCCGTCGTCCGCGCCGACTCATGGATCTCCTCGAGCGAGTCGACCGTTTTCCGAACGCGGTCCGTTCCGGTCTCGACGCGACTGACCGTCTCCTCAGTCGTCTCGACGGTCGCCGTCGCGTCCTGGCGAACGGCTTCGACGGCCTCCTCGATCTCGGAGAGGTCGGTCTTTGTCTGTTCGGCGAACGACCGTACTTCGCTCGCGATGACGCTCATCGTCTCGCTGCCGTCTGCACCGTCTCGCGAGGACTCGATCTTCGCGTTCGCCGCCAGCACCGTCGTCCGTTCGGCCAGCTCGTCGAGTCGATCGACGATCTCATCGATCTCCTCGGTACGGTCCGCGAGCGCGTCGGCGGCGTCGGCGACGCGATCGGTCGCGTCCTCGATCGCTGCGAGTTCGTCAAGTGCATCGTCGGCCGCTTCGACGCCCTGTGCAGCGAGCGTCTCGGTTCGATCGCTCTCCTCGCTGACCTCGTCGGCGACGCTCGCAACCTCCTCGATGGCCGCACTCATCTCGTTGAGTTCCCCCGCCGCCCGCGTGATGCCAGTCGCCTGGGACTCGGTGTGCTCGCTGATCGCCTCGGCGCGGTTCGCGATCGCCTCGCTCGAGTCGTGGAGTTCGGCGATCGGCCCCTGTACGTCCTCCTCGACCTCGCGGGCGAGTCGCTTCCGGCGCTCGATCGACTCCTCGAGTTGCTGTGCGTACGAGTCGACGTACGTGTCGACCGCGACCTGCATGTCGAGGTTGATGATCCGCAACAGCGAGAGGACGTCCATCATGCCGTCGTCGATGGCGTCTCTGACGGTTTCCTCGAACGACTCCTCGAGGCCGTCTTCCGCGTCCTCGATGCCGCCACCGAGCCCCAGCGCGCCGACGAACCGCTCGAGGCCGCCGTCTCCCTCGGCGTCGCGCTCCTCGGCCCACTCCTCGATGGCGTCGACGACCTGTTGCTGGACCCGCTCGTTCAACCGGGACAGAATCAGGTCGTAGTAGACGCCGTACTGCCCCACGTACTGTTTTAGCGGCATGTCGAGCAGTTCGTGGAGCTTCCCGATCCGCGCCCGATTCTTGAAGAACTCCCGGTCGTACTCCCCGGCGGCCAGCGAGACGAGATACGCCTGTTGCGTTCGCTTGAGGGCGTCGACGTCTTTCGGCGATCGGTCGACGATCGCTCGGGTCTGCTCGTAGTGCAACACGTTCTCGTAGAAGTCGTCGGCGATCGCCTCGGCATTCGCCTGGACCAACGGCTCGAGGGCCGCTAGCCGCCGCTCGTCGTCCTCGTCGAATCCGATGAACTCCTTTCGCCACGCGATTTCGTCCTCGTCGAGCCCGATACGATCGACGAGCTCGTCGACGTCGAGAAAGCCGTTGAGTCCCCCGCGCCCGAACGTCTGCTGCGGTTGCATGACCGAAACGTGTTCGGTCGATCGATTAACTTTCCGTGAGTGTTCCCGCTGAATAGGAACGTGGGACTCGGTCGCACGGATAGAGGCGTGTGGACTGGAAACGAGGAACGCGGATTTGCTGTGGACACCCTTATAGGCGTACGTCGACCAGTTTACGTATGAACGTCGTGCCGGATACGAGCGTGGTCATCGACGGCCGCGTCTCGGCGACTATCGAAGACGGGCAGTTCGAGGGAGCGACGATCTGCGTCCCCGAGGCGGTCGTCGCGGAACTCGAGGCGCAGGCCAACGACGGGATCGACAGCGGCTGGGACGGCTTAGAGGAGCTCCAGCGGCTGGCCGACCTCGCCGACGAGGGAGTCATCGAGCTCCGATACGTCGGCGAGCGGCCCAACGCCATCGAGCGGGGCCACGCCTCGGAAGGCGAGATCGACGCCCTGATCCGCGACCTCGCGGAGGAACTCGACGCGACCTTCGTCACGAGCGACGTCGTCCAGGCCGAGGTCGCCGAGGCGAAGGGCCTCGACGTCGAACACGTCGCCCCCGAAGTACGGGAGGTCGGGACGCTGGCCGTCGAGGAGTTCTTCGACGACCAGACGATGAGCGTCCACCTCAAGACCGACGCCGTGCCGAAGGCCAAACGCGGCGAACTCGGTGCGATGTCCTACGAGGCCATCGCCGACGAGCCGCTCGACGAGGCGACGATGGACGAGTACGCTCGCGAGGTCGTCGACGCCGCGAAGGAAGCCCCCGACGGCTTCATCGAGCTCTCCGAACCGGGCATGAACATCGTCCAGTTCCGGGACTACCGGATCGCGATCGGTCGCCCGCCGTTCTCCGACGGCATCGAGATCACGGCCGTCCGCCCGATCGCCCAGACCGACATCGAGGACTACGAGCACGCCGACGAGCTGAAAGAGCGCCTGCTCGAGCGCCAGCGCGGCGTCCTGATCTCGGGAGCCCCGGGAGCCGGGAAGTCGACGTTCGCGCAGGCGGTTGCCCGCTATATTTCGGATCACGACTACTCGGTCAAGACCATGGAGAAGCCGCGGGACCTGCAGGTCGGTCCGGACATCACCCAGTACACGGAGTTGGGCGGCGAGATGGCCAAGACGGCCGACGCCCTGCTGATGGTCCGGCCGGACTACACCATCTACGACGAGGTCCGGAAGACCAACGACTTCGAGGTCTTCGCGGACATGCGCCTGGCCGGCGTGGGCATGATCGGCGTCGTCCACGCGACGCGACCGATCGACGCCCTCCAGCGGCTCGTCGGCCGCGTCGAACTCGGGATGATCCCGCAGGTCGTCGACACCGTCGTCTACATCGAGGCCGGCGAGGTCGAGACCGTCTACGACGTCAAGACCGAGGTCAAGGTCCCCGCGGGCCTCACCGAGGAGGACCTCGCTCGTCCCGTGATTCAGGTCACGAACTTCCAGACCGGCGAGCCCGAGTACGAGATCTACACCTTCAACCGGCAGGTCGTCACCGTCCCGCTGAAAGACGAGGACGGCGGTCCGGCCAACGAGTCCGGCGTCGACCGGATCGCCAAACAGGAGATCGAACGGGAGATCCGCTCGATCGCCCAGGGCTACGTCGACGTCGAACTCAAGAGCCAGGACAAGGCCGTCGTCTACGTCGAGGAAGACGACATCTCGAGCGTCATCGGCAAGGGCGGCGGGCGCATCACCGACGTCGAGAATCGGCTGGGGATCGACATCGACGTCCGCACGCACGACGAGAACCCCAACTACGGCGCGGGGAGCGCTGGCGGCGGCGCGAGCGCGAACGGCGGTGGGGGCGGCAGTAGCGGCGGGAGCGGTGGCAGCGGCGCGCAAGCGGGCCAGATGGTCAAACCGGAAATCACCTCGAGACACATCGTCATCCCGGTCGACGGCAGCCACGGCGAGACCGTCGAGGTGCGGGCCGGCGGCGAGTACCTCTTCACCGCGACGGTGAGCCGCGGCGGCGAGATTCAGGTCTCGCGTGGCAGCGCGATCGCAGAGGAACTCGAGCGAGCGATCGACCGGAAGGATTCGGTGACGATCGTCCCGTCGTAAGCAGCCAACCCGCGAACGAACGCAGTGAGTGAGCGGCTCTTTTTTGGTGTATTTTTGCGCGAGTCGTGCGCGAACGTAGTGAGTGCACCCGAGCGGAAAACGGTCCATCGTGAAGGGTTCGGTGACGGTCATGCTGTCGTAATTATCCGGCGAGCGAGCGGATGCGAGCGGGTCGCTTTCCGGTGGCGAGTGAGACGCAGGACGTCCCGCGGTGCGTGGACCGTTGCGCAGTCGGCCCGCCGGCCGGGGACGACAAACGTCCGAAGACCCACGATCCTCGAGACAGTAATTGGACGGATAGACACCGATAGAACGCAATCGAAAACGTGTGGGCCTGAACCACGGTTTTGGCTACTAGCTGTTTAAGGATTAGATTCTTATAGCGGACGATCGTTTGGATAATGTAGGTAACTCAAAGTGATCCCAACGTATGAGCGTAGATAAGAAGACGTTCGTCTATTCGGATATCGAGCGCACGAACGGCCCGTTTCTGACCGATCGTCGTTCGCTCGAGGCGATACGCGAGCGGATCGTCGCCGACATTCGGACGCGGGTCGCCGACGCCGGCGTGGACGGCGTTGTCGTCGCGATGAGCGGCGGTATCGATTCGACGCTGACGACCGCGCTCGCGGTCGAGGCCGTCGGCAACGAGAACGTTCTCGGACTCGGGTTGCCCTGTCATAAGACCGACGCGGCCCACGTCAGCGAGGCCCGCACGATCGCGGAGGGAATGGGAATCGAGTTTCAGGAGATCCAGTTGCGGCCGTTGCTCGAGGCCTTCGAGGAGACGGTCGCGAGCACCCTCGAGTCGACGTCGAACGCGACTGACCGGTCCGACGAGCGGACCCACGAGATCGGCAACGCCGTCGCGCGGTTGCGGATGGTCACCGCCTACTACGCCGCGAACAGCCAGTCGCGGCTCGTGCTCGGAACCGCGAACCGTTCGGAACAGCTGCTGGGGTACTTTACCAAGCACGGCGACGGCGCGGCCGACGCCTATCCGATCGGGGATTGCTACAAGACCGAGGTCCGGGCGCTCGCCAAACACATCGGCCTTCCCCGTCGCATCGTCAGCAAGGAGCCGACGGCGGGCTTCTGGGCGACCCAGACCGACGCCGGCGAACTCGGTGCCCGGTACGACGTCATCGACCCGCTGTTGTACCGAGTCGTCGAGGAGGGACTCCCGCTCGAGGAGGCCGTCGCCGACCTGCGGATCGACCGCGAGACGGCCGACGAGATCGCGTCCCTGCACGCCGCCACCGCCCACAAACGGACGACGCCGCCGACGCCGGGGATCCTCGGCCGCGAGGACCGTGTCGACGGCGGAGCGGACTCCCGCGAGTAGCGACGACGATCGACGGCCGTCCCCCCGCGCCACGACTCGCTACTCGACGCCCGAGTCTCACTGATCCGTTTCGATGGCGTACATATCCGGATTGCGCCACCAGAACAGCCCCCACGCCAGAAGAAATCCGGTGGCCATCGCGAGGACGTCCTGGAGAAACGCGGACACTCCCAGGTCAACGATCACTGCGAGCGTGATCGCTGACCCAAGCGCCGCACCGGACACCACGAAGAGGACGTCACCGACGATTCGCGCCCGCGAATGCTCCCAGTAGGACTGGCGCTCCTCGTCGTACCAGACGCCGACGTAGATCAGTACCGGCGACATGGTCGTGATGACCGTGATCGATCGATACGCCTCCGGAAGGACGGTCGGTACCAGAACGAGCAGATTGAGTATGTTCGCGACCAGCGCCGCCAGAAACAGACCGATCAGCAGCCATCCCCACCGCGGGAGCCGCTCTTTATCCATACCGAATTCGGTCACCGCTAGAAAATAGTTCTGCCGCTCTCGCCGTTATTCGGCACAGCAGGCGTCTTTCTTCGGGGACTCCTCGACGCCGCCGTTACCGTCGGCGGCGACCGGCTCTTCGAGCCGATAGAGGCTCTGACGGGCGTCCGCAAAGTAAATATCCTCGTCAACGATCCCAATGTCTTCGAGACGCTCGAGCGCGTATCGCACCGTTCGGGCCGAGAGCATCGATTCCTCGACGATCTGTTTCTGCGTCAACGGCCCGTCGTACTCGAGAACCTTGAAGACGAGTTTCGCGCTCGGTGGCAAGTCTTCGATCTCCTCCCCGTCGGTCTCTGCCATATTACGATTCGAAAGGCCCCAGCAGTATAAAAGTTGAGCCTTACCGAGAGGGAACTCCGACATTTTTCTATATATTCGATAGCGTAAAATGTCCATATAGTCGGTGATACACTCGATACGCGATCCGTAGCCGATCCGGCGGAACTAATCAAATACGACGATATTCGACGATCGGGACAGATTCGAACGCGAGAGACCGGAACGAGGCTGAATACCCAGTCAGCGGACCGGCCGCTCTCTGACTACCCCTCACCGATCATCCGGTCCTCGTCGGCCCACTCCTGCTGGCGGAGTTCGTACTTCTGGGTCTTTCCCGTCGCGGTCTTCGGGAGGTCTTCGACGTATTCGATCCGGCGAACGACCTTGTAGCTCGCGAGTCGATCCCGGGTGAACTCGGTCAGTTCGTCGGCCGAGACCGGCGGATCGGTCGGATCCCCGTTCGACGGCACGACGAACGCCTTCGGCGTCTCGCCCCACTCGTCGCTCGGTGCTGGGATCACGGCCGCGTCGGCGACCGCATCGTGATCGAACAGCGTGTCCTCGAGTTCGATGCTCGAGATGTTCTCGCCCCCCGAGATGATGATGTCCTTCTTCCGGTCCCGGATCGCGATCATGCCGTTCTCGTCGATCGTGGCGAGGTCACCGGTGTGGTAGTAGCCCTCGATACGATCGGTGAACGCCTCCTCGGTCGCCTCGGGCTTGTTCCAGTAGCGGTCCATGATCTGATTGCCCCGGACGACGATCTCGCCGAGCGTCTGATCGTCGCGGGGGACGTCCTCGCCGTCCTCGTCGACGACGCGAACGTCGGTGCCGAGGACGCCCATCCCCTGGCGCTTCTTGATCTCGAAGCGGTTGTCGTCGGTCATGAGCCGCTTCGCGTCGGAGATCGTGATCAGCGGCCCCGTCTCGGTCGCCCCGTAGAGGTGTTTCAGATACCAGCCGAAGCGGTCCTCGACGGCCCGAATCGTCGCCTCCGGCGGGGCCGAGCCGGCGGTCGTGACCCGGACCTGCTGATCTCCCATCATCTCGGGTTCGCCCTCGCTCTCGTAGTAGTCGACCAACTGGTTGAGCACCGCCGGGGCGGCACAGAGCAGTGAGACATCCTCCTCGCGGATCGAGGCGACGACCTCGTCCGCGTTGACCCCTCGCGTACAGACGTGGGTCGCGCCCATCCCGGTCACCGCGTAGATGTGACCCCAGCCGTTGACGTGGAACATCGGCAGCGTCCACAGGTAGGTATCGTCGTCGGTAATCTCGTGATAGATCGAGATCAGGTAGGCGTGTAGCGTCTCCGTCCGGTGGGTGCGACAGACGCCCTTCGGATCCCCCGTCGTCCCCGAGGTGTAGTTGATCGTGATTATCTCGTCTTCGGCCATCTCCGGGCGCTCGAACTCGGTCCCGGCGGCCGAGATGGTCGCGTCGAAATCCTCCCAGTCGCCCTTCACCGCGTCGGTATCGTTCGTCACGAACGTCTCCGTCGGCACCTCGTCGCGGATCGCCTCGATCTTGTCAGCGTACTCGTAGTCGGCGAAGATCGCGTCGACGCCCGCGTCCGACAGGATGTACTCGTAGTCGTCCGGCTCGAGGCGGTAGTTCAGCGGCGTGTGCACCGCCCCGAGCTGCATCGCGCCGAAAGCCGCCTCGAGATGGTAATGCGTGTTCGGATCGAGGACGGCCACCCGGTCGCCCTTCTCGATCCCTCGCTCCTGCAGCGCCGCCGCGAAACGGTCCGCGCGCTCGCCGAACTCCGCATAGGTGAATCGATCGCCGTCCGTTCCCACGATCGCTTCCTGCTCCCCGTAGTAATCCCGCGCCTGCTCGAGGAAGTCCGTGACAATGAGTGGCGTTTCCATACGCCGAAATTTTCGCGCATCGGTCGTATAGTGATTTCGTTTATTATCGATCAGGAAGGTTTACGGAAACCCGATCGGCCGTCGACGCCGGGTCTCTTGACCCGACGACGCGCCGGATGCTGTGCGGAGAGACGGGCTGGCGGTCGACGCCGCCGTGAGAAGGGAGACGCTACAACTGTTCCCAGACTTCTTCGTCGTCGTCGAACCCGACGCCTTCGTCGGACGCGGCGAACTCGTCGCTCGGGTCGAGCTCCGAGAGCTCCTCGGGAGATAGGTCCCGATCGCCGTCGATCACGGCCGGCTGCTCCTTGAGGTCCATCTCCGGCCAGGCGGTCTCCTCCCAGAGGCCGCGGTCGCTGTAGTAGTAGACGACGCCGTCGTTGACGACCGCGAACAGCCCCCGCTGGGTGTCGTGGACGACCCGCTCGTTGGTATCGATCGCGACGTCGACGACGTCCTCGAGCGTGTCGAGCGAGACGTGATAGTCGCCGATCCACATCGGGATCGAGCCCCGGGAGATCCACTCGGCGTAGCGCTGTTCGTGGACCGCGCGGCGAGCGGCCTCGACGTCGGTCGGCGACCGGCGGGCGACGATCGCCGCCCCGGCGAGCGAGAGCGTCCCGAGCACCGACAGACCCCCGACGAGCGCCGGGTTGCGGGACTCGGTCGTCCGCGTCGTGCCGCTCCGATGGCTGTGCGACGCGGAGTCGGCAAGCGACTCCTCGAGCCAGTAGGCGTCCTCCGTGATCGTCACCGGCGTCGCGGTCGTCAGCGTTCCCCGATGGCGACCCGTATCGTACTCGACGCGGAGCTCCATCACGAGTTCGACCGAGCCGACCCCGCTGACCTCGCGCTCGAGTTGGCGCTGGCGCTGCCGGTAGGATTCGACGTCGATCGTCGCCCGTGACGTCGCGACGCCGTTTTCGACCGACGGCGACTCGCGAAGCACCTGATGGGTCTCGTTCCAGAACGCGGAGCCGTCGCGGTTCGCTTCGAACCGAAGCACCACCTCGTGGGTGACGTCCCCGTCCTCGATCGGCGTCCCGCCGGTTTCGTTTCGCAGCTTCGTCTCCGGAGCGACCGTCAGTTCCGGTGACGCGTTCAGAAAGTACACCGAACTGTTCGAGAGTTCCTCGCCGTCGGTCCAGAGGGTCCCGCTCTCGGTGACGATCGCACTCGTTCCGACGTTGGCCGTGACCGCCTCCTCGTCGAACTGCGGCGAAGTCGTCGTCTCCGGGTTCGCGACCGCCCAGCCGGTCGCGATGATCGCGAGGAGCCCAACGGCAATCAGCGCGATCGTGATCGCACGACCCTGTCTGGCGAGCAGTAACTCGAGACGCGGGTTATCGATCATCCGTCGTCCCCCACGCACCGGTCCCCGTCACGAACACGTTCGGTGGCCGAACCGTTCGCTTTCGAACCGATCGGTCACCCCCACAATTCATGAATTAGTGAAAGAAATCAACCAATATAAGCGTAGTGGCCCCGGGCTACTTCCCGTTTCGGAGCCAGTTGCGGAGTTTTCGCTCGAGCCGCGTCGACAGCGGGACGTGATCGCCGGCGGACCGGAACCGGATGTCGCCGCTGCCGAAGAGCACGAGTACGATCGCCACGGCGAGACCGACGATGACGCCGTTTACCGCACCGATAGCGGCGAGCGGATGCAGATCGTGGAGCCAGAACAGGACGGACGGCGGCAACACGGCGAGATAGCGGTACTCACCGAGGTGGCGCGTATACTCGCCCGTCTCGTCGGGGGCGGACAGCGATACCGTGGTCTCGCCGCTGTCGCGGATGCCGACCGTCTGCCGTGTCGGGTCGGCGCTGATCCCGCCGCTCTCGGCCTCGTGAACGACCGCGACCGGCAAGTAGCCCGAATTATCGACGGTTCGGGTGAGTCCCGTCGTCTCGCCGGGGGCGACGATCTGTGGATTGTCGTCGGGTGACTCCGAACTGATGAGTTCGTACTCGGTCGTTCCCGAGGGGACGACCATGGCCGCGGTCGCGAACGTGACGAACACGAGCAAGACGAGGCCGAGCGCGGTCCAGAAGGCGATCACGTTCTCGCGCGAGCGCGACCGCCTCGTTGCGCGCTGGGACGGGCCGAGCCGCTCGAAGAGCGTTCCGAAGCCGAGCATCGCGACGCCGACCGCGACCATGAGCGCCCCGAGTCCGTTCGCGGACATCGTCGCTAAGCCGAACACCGACGTGACGGTGCCGGCGGCCGACGCCGCCACGCCTTGAATGGCCAACACGAGGGTGCCGAGACCTGGAATCGTCACCACGGCACCGTTTACCTGCAAGACTTCGGCGACGATCTGGCCCTCCGTCACGTGGGGTTCGCCGCCGTCCTGATCGGTAAACGGGTTCGCATCGCCTTTCGTGACGTACCCCTCTTCCGTCTCGCCGACCACGCGATGGGTCGTCAGCCCGCCGTCGTGGAGTTCCCGCGCCTGATAGACGACGACGTCACCCTCCTCGACGTCGGTGACGAGACTGGGAATCGCCACGAACCCGTCGCCGGTGTCCATCGTCGGCTCCATGCTCCCGGAGGAGACGTACCCGAGCAGAATCGGCTGTCCGAGCAACTGGCCGACCACCAAGAGGAGGACGGCCACCACGAGGACGAGTCCGAGCCCTCGCTTTGCGAGCCCGACGGCAGTCATGAATCAGTAGGTGAGACGGTCATATTCAACTGACTATTCGAGTAGTCTACGTTTCGCCTGCAGCAGCATAAAGGTCGTGAGAGCGCGATCAGGCGATTGAGAACGCGGGCGAGAAGCGGCGAACTGCCCGACCGCTGCGGTTGCACTGGCGTAGACTGACTCCCCGACTGCGTGCTAGCGAAGGAGCGCCCACCGGCGGTTCGCAGCGATCGCCAGGAACAACAGCCCCGCCGTCGCCGGCGGAGCAAGTGCTGCCGTCGTCGCCGGCGAAAGCTCACGATCACGGATCGAGAACGCGGCTCGATCGACCGACACCGTCCCCGCAGTCACGCCGCTGACGGCGAGGTCGTACGTCCCGGGCTTATCGAACCGGCGCTCGAAGCTGACCGTCCGCTCGCCGTTCGCCGGGACCGAAACGGCCCGGCCGTCCACGACGATCCCGTCGACCGACGGTTCGAGCGTGCGCGTAACCCGTTCGTCGGTCGGGTTCCTGACCGTCGCCCGAATTGTCGTCGACTCGCCGACGGAGATATCGGGATCGACGACGGTCGCGTCGACGACTTCGATCGGCGGCCCCTCGACGGTCACCGAGGCGCTCCCCGTCCCGTCGATACCGACCTCGTACGTCCCCGCCCACTCCATCGTCCGCTCGAACGTGACGGTCCGCGATTCGCCGGGCTCGAGGGTGATCGTCCGCCGGTCGACGGCGGTCCCGTCGACCGTCAGGGTCGCCGTTACTGACTCGGTCGTCTCGCCGACGTTTCGGTACGTCGCCGTCGCCGTCACCGTCTCGCCGGCCCCGACCGTCGACGGCGAAACGTCGACGCTCGAGCGTTCGATGGCCGGTGATTCGGACGGGGCCGACCCGCTCGAGCCCCCTGCAGACCGAGCGGAGCTGTTGTCGTCGTCTGCGTACTTGACTGTAACCGTGAACGTCTCGGTCCCCGACTGCGCGACGTGGGTATCGACCGCGACGCCGATACTCGCGACGGTGCCGGCCGACGGCTCGAGGGGATTCGATTCGCTGATCGTCGCCGTCGGCTGGTCGCCCCGGTAGAACGTGAGCCCGGACACGTCGTGATCGATCCAGATCCGCTCGACATTGTCGTCGGTGACAGTGATCGTGAACACGTCGTCCGCTCGTGTTATTGCACGGTCGTTGAGGGCCTCGAGATCGAGTGTTATTTCGTCGTCTTCGATCGTCGCATATTGGGCATCGGTCGGCTCGAGGCCAACGCCATCGCGTTCCGCAGCCTCATCCACTGTGATCGCTACTGTCGGGACTGCGAACGCGAGGAGAAAACAGGACGCAGCCGCGATGAGCAGTATCTTTGTGGATGGCATTCGGTTTTCGTGACGCGGTAGCGATTTCTACCGAACAGCGGATAGCTCGAAACAGGGACCGCTACCAGCCGGAACGGAGACTAGTTCGCTATCAGTGTGAGAGAGCCGCTCGTCTTGTCTGCAGTAGACGAAGACGCAGTGGTTTCACTCCCCGTTCGCACGGTCGCGTTTACGTCGACAGAGGAGGTGGTGTCTGACAGCGTCTTCTGATTGCCGCTCCCATCATCGCTGGCGAGCTCGAAGTCGACCTCTGCCACAACATCGCCGCTACTATCGGTTTCGACGACTATCGTTCTCGTCGCCGTCTGGCTTCCGGAACCGTCGTCGAATCCCACGGTTATTTGATTGCCGTCCGCAGCGTTGTTAGAGAGCGTGAGAATCCCGGTGACGTCAGTCACCGCGTCGTCGTTAAACCCGTCACCGGTACTCGAGTCACCGAGGTCGATTTCGACAGCGTCCCCGCTTCCTCCGTCCACAGCATAATTTCCAGTCACGCTGACACCCAGATATGCGCTCGAGTCACCAGCGGTGTTGACGGTCACGGTCCGGTCTGCCCGCACGCTACTAAACGCGCCCGTTCCGAGCGCAGCGCCGCCGCCAGCAACAATCGTACCCAGTCCAACTAACACGTTGCGTCGATTCATTCTCATGGTTATGGTTTCCAGTCCACGCCCCAGCACCGACCGCGCCGGGTGCTGGAACGCAGTTCCTACTCCTACCCACAAACCCCACCCCCTTTGTATTGAGTAACCGGAACCGGCGAAAGACCGGCCATACAGTGGTTCAAGGCGGTCTTGAACGCGTATTTTCGGGCCTCGAGGCGGACAAGTACCGCCTGAAACGCCGCCGAGAGAGCACCGCGATGTGATGACGGGACACGATATCAGGGCCGGTCGATCACTGCTCTCGAGCGAGCGGCACAAAACCCGGCACTGGCGGACCAGCGCTCGTAACCCCGGATTCGACAGTCTGTATCACCGCGGTTCGTCGCGATCAAGTGTTACCTGAGATGGATATTTCAGGTTATGATAACAGAACCACCATGCGTATTTTTATATCCATATTTCTCACAGTAAGAGAATACGAGCTAATGGTGGGTGAAAAAAGTCCGTTCCGGGGTCAGGCGAGCGACTCCGAGGAGCGAGGGGCGAGTCCGATGATCGGAATCATATTGCTGTTTGCACTCGTGATACTGGGCGCGTCACTGGTGTTCGTCGCCGGGTCAGCGATGTTCGACGCGATCGAAGCGGAAGTCGATAACGAACAGACCCAACAGTTCGTCAGCGAGACGGACCACAGAATCACGACGGCCGCGGTGACGGGTGAAGACCAGCCGCTGCCGATCGACGAAATGCAGGGTGGTGAACCGACGGTCGCGGACGACGGAAATATCTCCGTCAGGTGGTTCAACGCGACGGACGGAACCCGGTGTTCGCCCGTCACGGGTGAGTTACGCGCACTCGAGTTCGAACTCGATGGTCGGACGATCGCCCACCAGGGCGGTGGCGTCTGGGAGCAGACCGACGGCCGGACCAGCGTCGTTTCGGAGCCCCAGATCGGATACGACGGGGACAGGTTACAGCTGCAGGTCCTCCAACTCGAGGAGGGCGATTTCGGTGGGAGCGATCCGATGGCGCGAGCGAACCACAGCGAGTCGACGGATCTCACCGATCGAATCGGCAACGCCGCTGCGGAGTGTCCCACGGGGACCGATGTCAGTTTCCGGATCGAGAACAGCACGTACCACGATGGGTGGAACCGGTACCTCGAGGACGCGGTCGGTGACGGGGAGTACCCCGAGGTTGACGTCGAACACAAGGAGGCCGACCGAACCGTCGAGGTGAACATCACGTCGATCAGGGAACCCGCAGATACCGAAACGCTACTGATCGAGTCGGACGACGGCCTCAAAAACACGGATGGACCGGGCGATCACCGGCGTGAATTCGGGAAGAATCTCCGGTTCCAGGCAACGCTGAACAACACCGGTAGCGATACCGCGACGCCACCGACGATGCAGGTTTCTATCGTTGGGACACCGATAGAGGAGGCAAACAGCGGCGGCAGTGCGGCCGTTCCGGGCGGACAAACGAAACAGCGATCAGTCAAGATCGACTCGTACGAGGACGATCTCACGCCGGGGCGAACGTACGAGTACAGGATCGAGACGCTCGACGACTCCGGAAACGTCGACGATACGCTCAACGATCGCGGAGAGTTCTACCTCGGCGAACCGGGATCGGACTTCAACGTGACCGAGGACGACATCGAAACGACGCCGACCGGTGACGGAAACGTCACCATCACCGCCGAGGTCCGGAATCACGGTCTCGAGGAAGGAGACCGTACCGTGACCATCGATTTTGAGGAGTACGACGTCACAGCGAGCGAGACGGTCACGCTGGACTACGGTGCGACCGGGACGGTCAGCTGGACGGTCGATAAGAGCGCCCTGCCGTACGGCTCGAACGAGTTCGAGATCCGGACGGGTGACGACGAGGCGACCGGGACCGTCATTGGGGAAGCAACTGGGGAGGAAGGGACGTTCATCGTCGTCGAGGACGAGGGCGTCGGAGGCGATCAGATCGTCGTCAATGGCGACCCGTTCACCGTCGACGCCGAAGTGGCGAGCACCTACGCCAGCGACGGCGAGACACGGGAGGTCAGAGTGACGATTCCGAAAGCCGGTGTCGACCGCACCGAACCGATAACGCTCGACAGCGGCGAACACGGCACGGTCTCGTTCGATATCGATCCCGCCGACTACGACTTCGAATCGGGAACGGTCTACAATTACGACATCGTCGCCGACGGCGAGGGCCTGAGCGAGCAGGGATCGTTCTACGTCGGCGAACCCGAAACGAACTTCGAGCTGTCGAACGGGAACGCCACGGTCGACGATGATACGGTCACGATCACGGCCGATCTCGAGAACACCGGCGTCGACTCCGGCTCACAGACCGCCAGTCTGAACCTCGAGTACCTCGACGAGATGCCAGACGAACTCGAGGGCGAAAATCCGTACGGGGACCTCTTCGAACGGGAAATCACTCGGTCGTTCGGCGAATCGGATACCATCGAGCTGGAGCTCAACGAGAGTAAACTCCTCGACGGGGAGTATCGGGCGACGATTCGGACGGATGACGGAACCGAGACCATTGATTTCGTCGTCGATACCGGAATCGATCCCGGTCGGGTCGGCTTAGGTGAAATCGACAACGCGAACGTGACCGTCGATGTCGTGGGCTCACAGGTCTCCGGAAACAGCAGACGGTGGACCGGAGGAGGGCGATGGGGTGGAGGTGAGTACGAGTACGTTCACCTCCTCGCGCCGATGACCCTGGACGTGGTCGCGAACGGCGGGACCGAACATTCCTTCGACAACCCGACCGGCGGTGATAATATCAACACCGGACCGACGTGGCAGGACAAGACCGATGATAGTTACACGTATAACTTTACGGTTGAAGACGAGACGGAACTCACTCTTCGGAATACTAGATATAGTCTGTGTAACGATCGAAGCACCGACCCCGACGAACTATCCCACTACTCGGATCCCGAAGACCGAGCGCTCGAGTGGTGTAAGGACGTCTCGTCAAATACCGAATTCGGTCCGATCGACGCGTCGCAGGGCGAGAACCTACAGAACGTCCGCGTTCGGAGCGCCGAGAACAATACGATCCCGGCGCTTCCCGCGGGTGCGGACCAACAGATCAGCGCCACCGAGGCCCTCGACGAGCGAGGCCTCGTGAAGGACGAGGACGAACTCGATCTCGATTCGGGCGAGTTCGTGTTCCTCTTCGAGAATACGGCCGAGTGCGGACGGGTGTGCGACGAGGATGATATCGACGCACTCTGGGACGACGCGGTCGAGGCCTACGAACGAAACCCCGACAGAACCAACGATCCGGACTTTAACGATCTGATCGTCTACGTCGAGGTCGAACGCGCGGGCGTCGACCCCGGAACGCCCAGCATCACGATCAAACCCGGCGGCGGTGATTCGACCGACGTCGACGCCGGCGACGGCCGTGACGCGGGCGGGGTCGAGGACGTGGATCCGACGCTCGAGGGAGACACCGCTGAGGGGAGTTCGCCGTCGGTTGGAACTGGCGATTCCACCACGGACGAGACGAACGGTGTGACGGGCGACACCGGCGTCGACGTCGACGCCGATACCATCGTCATCGGCTAATGGCGGTGCTGCGATCTACCCCCCTCACTTCCGAACGAAAAGGGGGACCGTCCAGCTGTGCTCTCACCGAGTGTCGGGTCCCGTGTCGACAGAACGACGGGCGAAGAGACGGCTCTCTGTCTAGCCCGCACGGGTTCCGAGCGAACGCACTTCACTGACGTCCCATGCGATCAAGCACGTTTCTCGGTCTCGGACTGATCATCGTCGGCGGGTTCGTACTCGCCGCCTCGAGCGGTGCGTTCGACGTGACGAACGCCGACCGAGGGGTCAGTGTCGAAACCGCAACTGATGAGAACGCGCTCTTGGCCCTCGAGAAGACGGATCAGATTGGCTTAGAGGAGGGGAACTTCGTGTGTGAGGGGTTCGTTTGTTTCGGTGGCTATCGCGAATACGATGTCGAGATCGTCACTATCAGTGACCAAACTCCGCCTCCCGAACTGGCTATTGAACGGGAACGTCTCTCCGTGGAAACCGAGAATGACGGAAATCCGTCTCTCGAGAACTGGGAGCTGAACGCAGTCGACGGCGAGTACGTTGTCGAAGCCGAGTTCCACTGTGACGCCCCGATCGGAAGCCAACAGACCGACAGCACGGTTCTCGCGTTCGCTATCGAAACCAGCGATGGGAAAATCACTATCGAACTCGAGCGCGAGATTACGATTCAGTGTGAATAGGGACGGTCGCGATCGCAGCCGTTTCGGCTGCGACGGTCTCGTCCTCGAAACGAGTGGCATTTCCGACGGAAAAGGAGTGGACTTCCGGAATGGGGATCGATTCGCTATCGATTCTGTGAATCCCTCCTGAAAACTCCGGAAACGGTTTCGAGCGAACGCTTCAGCCGGCAACAAGCGTTATGTATCAACAGCGCTGATAATCATACTGAACAGGGGATGGCGACGACCAGCGAGAGCAAACCGAGTACGGGGGGGCCAACAGGTCGGGACGATCAGTCACGGGAAGGCGAGATTTTCGACCTGTTGAGCAATCAGCGCCGCCGGTACGCCATTCACTACTGCAAGCGCGAGGGCGAACCGGTTCCGCTCGGTGATCTCGCCGAACACGTCGCCGCCTGGGAACTCGACAAAGAGGTCGAGGCGATCACGTCCGCCGAACGAAAGCGAGTCTACACGTCGCTGCAGCAGACCCATCTGCCGACGCTCGAGCGAGCCGACGTCATCGAGTTCGACGATCGGACGATCGAACTCACCGACGAGGCCGCCGAATTAGACGTCTACCTCGACATCGTCCCCGGCGATTCGGTCCCGTGGGCGACGTACTATCTGGGGCTGACCGCCGTTGGCTCGGTCGTGATGGGTGGGTTGTGGCTCGAGGTGATTCCGACCGAGACGGTACCGGAGCTCGGCTGGGCGACGCTGGTGTTCACACTGTTTGCCGTGTCGGCAGTCGTTCACGTGGTACAGAATCGACGGATGCGACTCGGAGAGATGGAACGGCCACCGTAACGATGAACACACTCAGTAAACTGGCGGTCCTGTTTATTGCCATGGGAGCGGTGCTAATGGCGGGCCCAGTGTTCGGGTTCAGCTCGTTCGCTGCCGATCGAGGAACGACCGTAAACGTTCCCAGTGACCAATCGAACGCGTATCTGGGTGTCGACAACGAAAACGACATCGGGACGTTACGCGGTGACGATCCGCCGGAACAAGTAGCGACGCTTTTCAATAACCTCAACGAGGATGTCGATATCATCGAATTCAAGATCCACAACGACAGCGATGCGCTTGCGGTAGATAGCCCCAATCCCGGAGAAACGATCGCATCGGGAGGGAGCGAGAACGTCACGGTCGTCTGTGCAGACTCGGTATCTGCCGGCGTCCATGATATAGGAGTCGAAATTGTCGAAGTCGACGGAGCGACGACCATGGTCAGTGGTGTATCGTTTAACACCACTGTCGACATTCAGTGTAAGAAGGGGAGTGGCAGTGGTGTGGTTAATTTCCAGGCGGACGATGTCGGTACCGGGAACACGAGTCAGACGTTCTCGTTCAGCGGTGACGGGCTGAAGAACAACGACGAAGTGTATATCAACGTCAGCGACCCGCAGACGAATGGCGGCGTGGACTACACTTCCGGATCCCCGACCGTCGTCAGTGGAGCCGGCACGGTCAGTTACAATGGCGGTGACCAGATCATTTACGACCCTAGTGGCGGTGAGAGCGGAACGGTCGAAATTCGAATGGACGGGATCAATGTCGTTGGCAGCTCCGGCGAGCGATACACGGTTGCCTATTCCGAACAACGGAAGAACAGGAACGATCGCGATGACAGCGACATCTTCTATATCATTGATTGAGTTCGGACCCTTGGTGTGGTGTCGAGACGTACTTCGGCTAATGCGAACGCCTTTTTAGCTCCGGCCTCGGATTTTCCTCTATGTCGACCGAATCGATCAGCGACCGGCGCGAGCACATCCGCTCGGTCAGCGTGACCGCCTTGTCCGCGCTGCTGGGCGTCGCTGCGGCGCTGGCCTCCGCGAACTGGGTGGGTGTCACCGCGACGGCCGCGGAGAACACGCAGGCGCTCGCGTTCGTCGTCGGGGCGATCCTCGTCCAGTACGTCCTCATCAACGCCTCGGGGATCTACGGCGAGGACGAGTTCGGGGCGAAACACTACCTGTTCATCGCGTTCATGACCTTCTCGCTGTGGTTCGTGACGTGGGGAATCCTGCTGACCGCGGAGGCGTCCTGATATGGCCGACGACAGCATCGCCGTCGTAGACTTAGACCGATGCCAGCCGGATCGGTGTAGCTACGAGTGCAAGAACTACTGTCCGCCGAACCGAACCGGCAAGGAGTGTATCACCCTCCGCGGCGAGGAGGCCGCAGAGGGCCAGCCCGAGCAGATCCACATCTCCGAGGAGATCTGTCTCGGCGAGACTTGCGGGATCTGCGTCGAGAAGTGTCCGTTCGACGCCATCGAGATCATCAACCTCCCGCAGGAGCTCCAGGACGAGCCGGTCCACCGCTACGGCGAGAACGCCTTCTCGCTGTACGGACTCCCCGCGCCACAGGAGGGTCAGGTCACCGGGATCCTCGGCCCGAACGGGATCGGGAAGACGACCGCCGTCCGCATTCTGGCCGGCGAACTCGAGCCGAACCTCGGCCGACACGAGGAGGAACCGGGTTGGGACGAGGTGCTGGAAGCCTACCGCGGGACCGAACTGCAGGACTACATCGCGGACGTCCGCGACGGGGACATCACGATCGCACAGAAGCCCCAGTACGTCGACCAGATTCCGAACACCTTCGACGGGAACACCCGCGAGCTGCTCGAGCGGACCGACGAGCGCGGGGCCCTCGACGAGCTCGTCGAGCGGCTCTCGCTCGGACCCGTCATGGAGCAGTCGATCGACGACCTCTCGGGCGGGGAGCTCCAGCGGGTCGCCATCGCGGCCACGCTCGCCCGGGACACGGACTTCTACTTCCTCGACGAGGTGACGCCGTATCTGGACATCGGCCAGCGGGTGACCGCGGCGCGGCTGATCCGCGAACTCGCCGAGGAGGAGGACAAGTCGGTCCTCGTCGTCGAACACGACCTCGCGATCCTCGATCTGCTCGCCGACACCCTCCACGTCGCCTACGGTGAACCCGGCGCGTACGGTGTCATCACCTCACCGAAGTCCGTCCGCAACGGGATAAACGAGTACCTCTCGGGCTATCTGGAGAACGAGAACATGCGGATCCGGCCAGATCCCATCGAGTTCGAGGAACACGCCCCGCGGACCGTGACTACCGCCGACACGCTCGTGGAGTATCCCGACCTCACGAAGAGCTACGGCGACGGCGAGTTCAGCCTCGAGGTCGAGGGCGGCTCGATCCGAGAGAACGAAGTCCTGGGCGTCGTCGGTCCCAACGGGATCGGGAAGTCGACCTTCGCGAAACTGCTCACGGGGAATCTCACGCCCGACGAGGGCGACGCCGATCTCGATCAGGACATCTCCTACAAACCCCAGTACGTCACTATCGACCAGCACATGCGGGTCGACGCCTTCCTCTCCTCGATCACCGACCAGTTCGGGTCCTCCTACTGGAACACCGAGATCGCACAGCCGCTCCAGTTGGAACGAATCATGGAGCAGAACCTCTCCGATCTCTCCGGCGGTGAACGCCAGCGGGTCGCCATCGCCGCCTGCCTCTCCGATTCGGCGGATCTCTACCTACTCGACGAACCGTCGGCCCACCTCGACGTCGAACAGCGGGTGCAGGCCGCCAAGGCCATCCGGCGCTTCGCCGAACAGCAGGACGCCACCGTGATGGTCATCGACCACGACATCTACATGATGGACCTGCTCGCTGACCGCCTGATGGTCTTCGACGGCGAACCCGCCGTCCACGGTCGCGCCGGTCAGCCACAGGAGATGCGCGAGGGCATGAACGAGTTCCTCGCGAACCTCGAGGTCACGTTCCGCCGCGACGAGCGCACCTCTCGCCCGCGGATCAACAAGCCCGAATCGCAGCTGGATCGCCAGCAGAAGAGCGAGGGCGAGTACTACTACGCGCCGTAAGTCGTCGACTCGACGGACAGTAGTCGGTCGTAGATTGATACCGCAGGGGAGAACTCAGCTAATCAGCCGCTGACAGCTCCCACAGAGGTTCTCTTCTTTGATGTCGACTTCGCGAACGGTCGGCGAGAAGTTCATCACGCAACGGTTGTTGTCGCAGTGCTCGAGCCCGTAGGTGTGGCCGATCTCGTGGACAATCTCCTTGCGGACGCGGTCCTCGAAGATGTCGGCGGCGCTCTGGTTCGAGAAGCCGCCGTCGCTCGAGGTCTGGAGCCGATAGGTCGAGACGACGCTCCCGCTGCCATCGAGGTAGGCCAGACCGAAGACGTAGTTTCGACGCCGGTAGAAGAGATCCTGTGGGGTGATCGCGATGTTCTTTTCGCCGCGGCCGACCCGTTCGGCGAGTTGGATGAACGTTTCCGCGGAGTACTGATTCCGGTCGGAGTCGTAGGCTCCGTTGGGGACCGACTGCGAGTCGTTGACCGACACGTCGCAGTCGTAGACCGATCGCAACGCGGTGGAGGCGGCCCGCTTGACCTCGGCGGACACGTTGCCGACCGGCACGATATCGACGAGCATAGCAAGGGCTATGGCCGCGGGTGGCATAAACGTCCCGCCGTGGCCCACTCTCGCCGGAATCTCGATGCAATAATCGATTACGTTGACGAGTACGAACAGGTAGTCGAGATCGGGATCGGCCGCCGGACCGATCTCGCTCGAGCGCTCGCCCAACGCGGGGTTTCCGTCACCGCGACGGACGTCCACGACCGCGACGTTCCGGACGGCGTGACGTTCGTCCGCGACGACGTCGTCGATCCCGACTCGTCGGTCTACGCCGGGGCGGACGCGGTGTACGCGCGGAACCTGCCGCCGGAACTTCACCGGCCGGCGCTGACGGTGGCTCGAGACACCGACGCCGATCTCCTGTTCACGACGTTAGGCGGCGACCAGCCCGCGGTGCCGGTCGAACGGGTGACGGTCGAAGCGGGGACGCTGTACGTCGCTCGAGCGCGCCCGGAGTGAGTGCTACGAACTGGCTCGAATGAATTATTCGGATGCGAGACGTTCCGATAGCCGTGAACGTCGAGTATCTCACCGACGCTGGTGTCGTCGTAGTCGCCGTTGCAGTGCTGATAGTAGTGATCGTCGGCATCAGCACTCTCTTCTGGCTCCTGATTCGCATCGCGTCGATTCCGGGCGTCGTCGTCCACGAGTTCGCCCACAAGCAGGCCTGTGATCTCGTCGGCGTTCCCGTCGTCGACGTCGTGTACTTCCGATTCGGTGATCCAGCGGGGTACGTCCGTCACGCCCAGCCCGAGCGGTATCGGGAGTCGGTCGTCGTCAGCGTCGCACCGTTTCTGGTCAACACTATCGTCGCGCTCGTTGCCTTTCTCAGTCTCGCAACGCTCGTCGAGACCAGCGGTGGTATTCGAGGCGCCTCGAGCCGGCAGATCGCTGCCGTACTCGTTCTCGGTTGGCTGGGGCTCACGATCGGGATGCACGCGTTTCCAGTACCGGAGATGCGAACACCCTCTGGAAGCGATCGCGGGCCGAGTGGCGGCGGTCGCCGCGGGTGCTGCTCGGGGTCCCGTTCGTAGTCGTGATCTACGTCGCGAACCTCCTCTCGTGGCTCTGGGCGGATGTCCTCTACGCAGTGGGGTTGGGTGTCGTCGCGTTCTCCGTCGTCGGGGTACCGGTGATGTGATCGTCCGCCGCGCAGTCGAGAGTGCGTATGGCTCATCGGACGCACCGAAAACGAACGCAGCGTAAACGGGTGGTTTTTATCCGCATCGACCCGTCCCCACGGGTATGAACGCAGATGCCGTTATTCTGGACATCGACGGCGTTCTCGTCGACGTCGCCGACTCCTACCGGCGGGCGATCGTCGAGTCCGTCGACGCCGTCTACGACCGGACGATCCGTAAGGACGACATTCAGGAATTCAAGGACGCGGGCGGGTTCAACAACGACTGGGAGCTGACGTACGCCGCCGCGCTCTACATCCTCGCGGCCGAGGAGGGCTACGGGGAGTCGCTCGAGGCCTTTACCGACGATATCGCCGCCGCGGGCGGCGGCCTCGAGGCGGCCGAGAGCGTCGTCCGCGAGGCGATCGGCGCGCGGGCGACCCAGCGCGTGACCGACCGCTGGGACCGCGAGCGGCTCCGCGACGTCTTCCAGCAACTGTATCTCGGCGACGAACTCTATCGCGGGCTCGAGGGGGGCGAACCGGACCTCGAGCGCGAGACGCCGGGGTTCATCCACGACGAACCGGTGGTGCTCGAGCCCGAGGCCCGCGATCGGCTGCTCGCGGACTACGACGTGGGCGTCCTGACCGGGCGGCCGGCGGCCGAGGCCGAAATCGCCCTCGATCGAGTGGGACTCGACGACGCGGTGGCGCTCGAGCACCGCTTCACGATGGACGACTGGGAGGAAGGGAAGCCCCATCCACGCGCGCTGACGACCCTCGCGGAGCGGTTCGACGCCGATTCGGTCGTCTTCGTCGGCGACACGCTAGACGACGTTCGGACGGCGGTCAACGCGAGCGAGGCGGATCCGGACCGGGAGTACCACGGGATCGGCGTCCTGACCGGCGGACTGACCGGCGAGTCGGGCCGCCGGAAGTACGAGAGCGAGGGCGCAGCGGCGGTCCTCGAGTCGGTCAATGCAGTGCCGGACTGGCTCGAGTCGTAGGTCCAGCGCGACACGAACGGTTCGGTATTATCGGTCGTCGGGAAAGCGGACGAACGTCAACCAGAAGTCCTCGAACGAGCGGCCGAGTTCGATGAACTCGTCGGGTTCGACCGGTTTCTGGACGTACGCGTTCGCGTGGAGGTCGTAGGAGCGGGCGATGTCCTCTTCGGACGCCGAACTCGTCATTACGATCACGGGGATCGAACGCAGTGCCGGTTCCGATTTGAGTTCGGAGAGGACGTCCGCGCCGTCGACGTCGGGAAGCTGGAAGTCGAGCAGGATCATGTCCGGACGCGGGCTGTCCGTGCGATCGTTTCGCTGGTAGACGAAATCGAGCGCGTCCTCGCCGTCGGTGACGGTATGAATCTCGCTCGCGATGTTCGCATCGTCGAACGATTCGGAGAACAGGCGGGCATCGCCAGGGTTCGGTTCGACCAATAGAATGGTGATCGCGTCCTCGATCGGTGGAGACATACTACTGTTTGGATCGGAGTCCTAAAAGACTATACGGTTATCGGGGGAGAATGTAATCAGGTGTGTATTTTCTCGAGACCCGTGACAGGAGTCGACAGCGTGGCAGCGACCACTCCGCGGTAGTCGAGACTCGAACAGGGTTTCGACGATAGCAGATGGCTTACTCGCCCAGCAGGCGACACGAATCGAAGCGGTCGTCGGTCAGATAGACGGTCCCGTCGCGAACGGTAACCGCGATCGAGTCGAGCGCGTCGCCCCGACACGGACCCATCGTACAGACGCCGTCGTCGCACTCGAAGCGCGCACCGTGTTCGTGACACACCAGTTGGTCGTCGCGGACGATCGCCCCCGGACCGGGGTCGATGCGGACCTCGGGCTTGTGCGGACACGAGTTCCGCCACGCGGACACCTCGTCCCCTGCCCGTCGAAGGATCAGTTCCGTCCCGCGACGGTCGCGTCGCGCCTCACACCGGAGCGTCCCGTCCGTCGGTACGTCCGCGAGCGGTGCGATTCGGCGGGAATCGGCACCGTCGGCCGCTCCGCTCTTCCCGGCCGCTGCGTCGGTCCCCTCGCCGCTCGAGTCGCCTCCGGTTCCGCCGTCGACGCTGAATCGAAACGTCGCGTCGCCGGTCGACACGTCGCCCTCGTCGTCGTAGACGCGGACGGACGTCGATTCGTCGTCGTCCTCGAGCGTTACGCGGGCGGGATCGGTCATACGCCCCATTTTCGGCCGGCCTAAAAGTACGTTCCGAATCGGGCCGCCGCAGGGTCGGAGACGAACGACCGGATTCGATCCGCGAAAACGCGCGACATTCCTTTAGGAACGGCGAGCGAAACCCGAGTATGGACGACGAAGTCACCGTCGACGTCGAGGTCGAAGTCGAAGTGGACTCGAACGAACTCGAGATCGAGGTCGGAGACGAACGCGAGTTCGAGGGCGAACTCGAGGTCGACGGACTGACGATCGAAGTCGAGGCGGAGGTCGAAGTCGAGGGCGAAGAGAATGGAGAATCGGACGGCGAAACCGACGAGGAAGCGACGGACGAAGCGGAGACGGACGAGGAAGACGCTGAAGAGACGGACGAGGACTGACTGAGCGGCGTATCAACCGGGAACCGCACGGCGTATCGACTGGGTACCGCACGATTTTCGCGCGCGTCGAAAAACGCTATGCGCTGGCCCCGGTACGCCACCGCATGGCCTGGACGGTTATGCCGACCTACGACGACTACGAGACCGCTCGCGAAGAGTTCTCGTGGGACCTCCCCGAGGAGTACAACCCCGCCGTCGACTTCCTCCGGAAACACGAGGACACGAGTCGGACGGCATTGCGGTACGAGGATCCCGAGGACGGCCTCGAGATGTACTCGTTCGACGACCTCGACGAGCGGTCGGATCGCCTCGCCGCCGCGCTGGCCGACCTCGGAGTCGAGGCCGGCGACCGGGTGGGCGTCGTGGTCCCGCAGAAACCCCAGAACCCGCTCACGCATCTGGCGAACTGGAAACTCGGCGCGGTCTCGGTGCCGCTGACTGTCCTCTTCGGTCGCGACGCCCTGCAGTATCGCCTCGCGGACAGCGAGGCGAAAGCGGTCGTCGTCGATCCGAGCGTCCGCGAGACCGTCGACGAGATCTGCGCGGAGTGTCCCGAACTCGAGCACGTGATCGAACTCGGCGACGGCGACTCGGTCGGTGGAGAGGCCCACGCCTTCGACGACCTCGTCGCGGCCCGCGAGCCCGGAATCGAGGTCTACGACGCCACCCCCGAGACGCCGACGGCGATCATGTACACCAGCGGCTCGACGGGGCCGCCGAAGGGGGTCCGCCACAGCCACGCGCTCTGGCTCGGACGGGCCGCCGCGGCGTACAACTACTTCGATCAGGGGCTGGCCGAGGGCGAGGCGACGCTGTGGACTCCGGCGGACTGGGCCTGGGGCGCGGCGCTGGGCGGAACGCTGTTCGCGGCGTGGCACCACGGCTGTCCGGTCGTCGGCTGGCCCCGCGACGGGTTCGACCCCGAGGCGGTCTACGATCTGCTCGAGCGCCACGACGTGACCGCGGCGTTCATGCCGCCGACCGCGCTCCGGATGCTGACGGGCGTCGACGATCCCGAAGGGCAGTACGACCTTTCCCTCGAGACGTTCGCCTCGGCCGGCGAGCCGCTCACGTCGGAGGTCGTCGACTGGGTCGAGGCGACGTTCGCGGACGTCGCGATCAACGAGTTCTACGGCCAGACCGAACTCAATCTCGTCGTCGGCAACTCGGCGACCTGGTTCGACACGCGGCCGGGCAGCATGGGAAAACCGTTTCCCGGCTACGAGATTGCGGTGTTCGATCCCGACACAGGCGAGCGACTCGAGCGCGGCGAGGTCGGCGAACTCGCGGTGAAGCCGGGCGATCGACGGGTCTTCTTCGACGAGTATCACGGCCTGCCGGAGAAGACGGCGAACAAGCGGACCGAATCGGGGTGGTTCCTGACCGACGACCTCGTCGAGCGCGACGACGACGGCTACGTCTGGTTCGTCTCCCGAGCCGATGACGTCATCCTCACCAGCGGCTACCGCGTCGGACCGATGGAAGTCGAGGACGCGATCCTCACTCACGAGGCCATCGAGCAGGCTGGCGTCGTCGGGGTCCCCGACGACACCCGCGGCGAGGCGATCAAGGCGTTCGTCGAACCGGCCGTCGACGACTACGACGCCGACGAACTCCGCGCGGAGATCCGCGATCTGGTTCGCGATCGACTCGCCGAGTACGAGTACCCCCAGCACGTCACGTTCGTCGAGCGGCTCCCGACAACGACGACCGGCAAGATCCGCCGTCGCTCCTTGCGAGAGCGTGAGGGAATCGACGAGGAGTGAGGACGCGGATGGAGGAGAGGGGGGAGGGAGATCGATTCGCGGCTCAGCGGTCCGAAACGGCGGGATTCGGAGCCGGTTTTATTGTTCACCCATGCGAACGCCTGTCTATGCATCGCGTGTTGCTGCCCGTCGATACCAACGAGAGCCGTGCACTGGCACAAGCCGACTACGTCAAATCGCTGCCCAACGCCGCCGAGGCGGTCGAGGCCTACATCCTGTTCGTCTTCACCGAGGACAGCGACGACCTCCCGCAGGAGTTCGAGAAGTTCAAGTCCGCCTCGCGAATCGGCTCCGTCCGCCGCGCACAGGAATCCCTCGAGGAGGCCGGCGTCGACGTGACGATCCTCGAGGACAGTGGCGATACCGAAGACGACATTCTCGAGGAGGCCGAGGCCTACGACGTCGATTCGATCGTCCTCGGCGGCCGGAAGCGCTCGCCCGTAGGCAAGGCGCTCTTCGGGAGTACGACACAGGGCGTCATTCTCCGCTCCGACCGCCCGGTGGTCGTCACCGGCGGCGGCGACGCGTAAGTCTCGCTCGAGCGGTCCGATTCGCTCGACGTCGAGGCGAGCGGCGGCCGGCGCGCCGACGAGCGTGGGAACCCCAAATAAATCCGCATGTTCCCGCCTGCAGCCATCTTATCCGGGACGATACCGAGTATTCGATATGGAGATTCGGGAACCGGAGCCGGACGAGGCCGAGCGGATTCGGGAAGTCGTAGACAGCTCGATGACGACCTCGTTCAGGCTCAGTCCGGGACAGATCGACGGGATGACCGACGATCAGTTCGGCGACGACGCCGTCGCTGACAAGATCGACGACGAGAGCACACTGCTCCACATCGTCGAGGCCGGCGAGGGGATAGAGGGTACGGCCATCGCCGGGTTCGTCGAAGGCCGACTCGAGGACGAGTGGGGCGAGGTGAACTGGCTCTTCGTCGACCCGGAACACCGAGGGAAGGGGATCGGGACGGAGCTCTACGAGACCGCGAGCGAGACGCTCCGCGATCGGGGAGCCGACCACGTCTGCGTCACCGTCCTCGAGGCGAACACCGAGGGCCACCAGTTCGTCGAACAGTTCGGCCTCGAGCACAACGGGGACCGGCGCATCGAGGTCGCCGGTGAGTCCCTCGTGAAGTACGTGTACGCCGATTCGGACGTTGACGTGACTCTCCCGACGGAGTCGCGGGCCGAGGGCGAGGACGCGGAGGACGAGGAGTTCCCCGAAGCGGAGACGACCGACGGCCACCTGACGGTGACCGACGACGGCGAGACAGCGTACATCGCTCGCGACGAGGAGGAGTCGGGGACCGCGGCGTCGTTTTTCGTCACCTACGAGGACGAAGAGCATTCCGAACAGTACGGGTTCTACTGTGCGAACTGTGGTTCGCTCGACGTCTCGATGGCAGAGATGGATCGCCTCGAGTGCAGCGATTGTGGGAACGAGCACGCGGAACGCTCAGAGGAATCGTACGACGATTCGTACCTCTAGCCGCTCACTGCAGGGTCCCGAAATCGCGTCGGCGCTCTCGAGTCGCTCCCTCGAGTGGACCGATCAGCGACTATTTCGCGAAGATGCTGTCGGCCGTCGCCGCGCCGACGACGCTGAACACGGATCCCACGCTCACGGCCTTGAACGTGACCAGCACCCGCTCGCAAGCGATCGCGGTGGTCTCGAGAAACGGACCGGGGGTGCGAACGAGTCGAACGGGCTCGCAGGCGGCCCTAGCGTCCCCGAGGAAGGTGTCCGGCGCGTCCAGTAAGAGCGCGAGCACGGTCACTGCGCCGAACGAGACGATCATCAGCGAAATAAACCGGAGCGGGATCCCGGCGACCTCCTGTTCGTCGTCCGGGTCGCGAGTCGTATCGGCCGTGTACAACGCTCCGTAGCCGATCCCGAACACCACGATCACGGTCCCGATCGCCTGATAGAGATTCATACTCCCCGCGAGCACCCAGACCTCCTCAGTGACCACGAACGGACCGGCGAGCAGGAACCCGCCGACGATCTGCTGGGCGGAGTCCGCGAGCCGGAAATCGCGCGGCCGGCGCGGTCGGCGAAGTTTCATAGGGAGAGATTACAGCGGAACGGGAAAACGATCCCGTTCGACCGATCGAGAGCGCGGTAGCAGACCCAGTACGACCGGGATCTTCCCGCCGGCAATCGGGTATTACGCCGGTGTTCTCGAGTCAGCGGTTGTCCTCGAGTCGGTGGCGGCCCTCGACTAGGCGAGTCTAGATGCGATCAGCGGCCGGCCCGACGCGGTGTCATCAGATTCTTCAGCGGGAGTGGCGAGGATGACGGTAATGGGTGATGGATCCGGCGAGCGAGGGATGACTGCGACGGTGCCGTCACGGCAGGTCCTGGGACTGTTCGCGGCCGTCGTCGTGCTCGTCGCCGGAACGGTACGTCCCCCGCCGGCGGCGCTGACCGTCGAGGGCCAACGCACGCTGGCCGTCTTCCTGTCGGCGCTCGCATTGTGGCTGACGCGGCCCGTTCCGTACGTCGTCTCGAGCGTTCTCAGCGTCACGTTGCTGTTCGCGCTGGGGATCGTCGACTCGTTCAGTGCGGCGACGACGGGCTTTACGTCGACGCTCGTGTTCTTTCTGCTCTGCCTCCTGTTGCTGGGCGACGCGACGGCGAGCGTCGGACTCGATCGGCGGCTGGCGCGACGGCTGCTGACTGCGGACAGCACGCCGCGCCGGGCGCTGCGCTCGGTCGCCGGTAGCGTCCTCGCGCTGGCGCTGGTGATGCCCTCCGCGATGGCCCGTGCGATCACGTTCATTCCGATCGTGAAGCGACTCGCGGGCGCGTTCGGATCGGACGACGGGTTCGAGAGCGCAGCGTTTCTCGTCCTCGGCCACGTCAACCCCATCGCGTCGATGGCGCTCATGACCGGCGGCGGGATGGCGCTGGTCACCTCCGAGATCGTCGCGACGTCGGTGCGGCCGATCACGTGGGTCGACTGGGCCGTGTTGATGGTGCCGCCGACGATCCTCCTGTACGCGCTGGCGGCCGTCGCCGCGGGGCTCTTCGCGCGGGTCGGTGGGGAAGCGACGGTCGGCGCGAACGGTGCGCCCCGGCCGAACGCGAACGACGACGGAATCAGGACGCGAGCTGACGGCGACGGAATCGAGGTGCGAGCGGACGGCGACGAGAGCCAGCCGGACCCGGACGGCGGGACGGCCGCGCTGACGCGCGACCAGCGTCTCGTAGGACTCGTCCTCTTCGGCGCCGTCGCGAGCTGGATCGGCGGCTCGTTCGTCGGGCTTCCGACGGTGGTCCCGGCGGTCGCGGCGGTCACGGTGCTCTCGCTCCCGTCCGTCGGCGTTATCACGGCCGAAGATATCGCGAACGTGAGCTGGGGTGTCATCTTCCTGATCGGCGCGATGCTGTCGATACTAGACGCGATGAACGCGACGGGAGCGATTACGGCCGTTATCGACGCGCTGACGCGGTTGATCCCGTTCGCGGCGCTTGCAGACTGGCAGATCGTCGCCGTGTTGATCGCCATCGCCGTCGGCATCCGGACCCTGTTTTCGACCGGCTCGGCGGCGATCGTCGTCGCGCTCCCGATCGTCCTCGAGTTCGGGGGCGTCTTCGGTATCGATCGGCTGCCGCTCGCGCTGACCGTCTTACTGGTCGTCGGCTCGACGACGATCCTGCCGTTCAACACGACTGCAGTGCTGGTCTCGATGGATCGCGGGCCGCTGTCACACCGCGACGTCGCCGCGTTCGGCCTCGTGACGATGGGGCTCTCGATCGTCGTCGCCGCGCTCGCGTGGCTCCTCTACTGGCCGCTGGTGAGCTGACAGCGGGCGACCGCGACAAGCGTGAGCTATATATGAGCGGGCCGGGCTCTACCCTGTACGGAGGGTCGCCAATTCTACGTGTCGAGTTCACGACTGTGCCGACTGGCGTGATGGCGAAGCTCCAGCGGGCGCTGGACGACGTCCGGAGCATCGAACTCGACAACGCGTTCTACGTCGAGGACGGGACGTGGCTCGAGTCGCTAACCGTCACCTCGAACGCTGGCTTCGATCCCGAGACGGTTCTCGAGGGGATTTCCGGCGCGTCGCTGTTCTACAGCAGCGAAATCCCGACCGCGTCCGACGATCTCGAGATCCGTCGGCTCACTCTCTTGGCGAACGAGTCCTACCCGTTCATCCTGAGCCTCGTGTTGCGCCAGGAGGCAATTCCGAACCGGATCGTCCTCCAGAACGGTGTCTTCGAAGTCGTGACGACCGCGCGCGACTGGGACCAATTCCGCTCGATGGCCGACGAGATCCAGGAGACGCTGGGCGAATTCGAGCTGCTGTCGGTCACTCAGGATGAGGAGCCCGGCGAGCCACTGGACAGCGGCCGACTGACGGAGGTCATCGTCTCGAAACTCACCGACGACCAGCTGGCGGTCCTCGAGACGGCCTACACCCGCGGCTACTTCGACGTGCCCCGGGACGCGTCGGAGACGGACCTCGCGGACGAACTGGACGTCACCCAGTCGACGGTCAACGAGCGACTCCGGACCGCCGAGCGGACCCTGCTCGAACTCATCTACGGGCCTCGCGATTGAGCCCGAACCGAATCCGCTCTCGAGCGCGACCGGAGAGTCGGATTTTTCCACCCCGACTTAAAGTTCGATAGATATCGCTCGCCATGGGGAGTAAATCGAACCTAGCGAGCCCGTAACGTGGGAGTGGATGACGCCAAGAGAAAATAATGACAGTTCGGTCGGCGGGGCGCACGACCGGCTCACACGACGCGGCTACATTGCCACGGCCGCCGCGGCGCTCGGGACGAGCGCGCTCGCCGGCTGTAGCGCCAGCCGCGGCGAGAGCCTCGAGCCCGACGTGCCCGATGGAGTCCCGGAGACCGTCGAGACGCAGTACTGGCGGGAGTGGGAGACCGTCGACGCCGACTCGCCGCCACTCGAGTACAGTGCGACGGCCGGATCGGTGCTCGATCGGTTGCCGGTCGAGTTCTCGAGCGAGGACGACCCGTGGATGCGCGAGCACGCGCTGATGGTCCAGCGGGGGCTCGCCGATCTGGGGATCGACGTCAGGCTCAACGATCGACCGCTGAACCAGCTCTACGCGCAGAGCTGGACGGCGAACGGACTCGAGGCGGTCATTTCGATGAGCACGCACGGGCCCGACCCGCAGCGAGGGCTCGATCCGAACCCGCTGTTGATGCGGCGGACCGAGGGGTCGCTCTCGAACTACGACAATTACTATCACCCGGAACTGCAGGAGATCCTCACCGAGCAGGCGCGGACGACCGAGCGGGCCGACCGCGAGGAACTCGTCGACCGGGCTCAGGAGATATTCGCCGAGGACGTCGGGGCGCTGATCACGCTGTTCCCGAACATCATCACGGCCGTGAACACGGCGCGGTGGAGCGGCTACGTGGAGACGCCGGGCAACGGCCCGACGATGGACTCGTTCGTCTGGACCGAGGTCAACCTCCAGCCCGAGACGGACAACCGGACCTACGTCAAGGGCGTCTCGACGTCGATGAACTCGCTGAACCTGCCGTGGGCCGCCGGCGGCGCGGAAGCGAATCGGCTCACGTTCGTCTACGACGGCCTCTTCGACGCGACGCCCGACCTCGAGGTCGCGCCCGCGCTGGCGACCGGCGGCGGCTTCGTCGACGACACGACCGTCGAACTCTCTCTACGCGAGGGCGTCGAGTGGCACGACGGCGAACCGTTCACCGCCGAGGACGTGAAGTTCACCGTCGACCTGTACCAGGAATACGCCTCTACGAGTCAGGTACCGTTCTACGAACCGATCGAGTCCGTTGAAATCCTCGGCGACCACGAGGTGCGGTTCGACCTGACGAATCCCGACGCGTCGTTCATGACCCAGCGGGTCGTCCGGAGCGTCATCCTCCCGAAACACCGATGGGAGGGCGTCGACAACCCGTCCCAGCACAACCCGGACGCGCCCGTCGGCACCGGCCCCTTCCAGTTCGAGAACTGGGAACAGGGGACCCGGTTCGAGGTCTCGCGTAACGAGGGCCACTGGATGTTCGACGACGACTGGCGGGCCGAGGCCCTCGGCGAGCAGGTGGAACGGGGCCCCGGCGTCGACAGCGTCATCTGGATCAACGTGAGCAACGTCGACGCGCTGATCGGCTCGCTCCAGAGCGGCGATATCGACGCTATCGGGACGAACCTCTCGGACCTGCAGGCCGACCGCGCGGCTGACACCGACGGGATCGAGAAGATGTCCGCCGGGAGCTACGCCCCGCTGGACGCGAAGCTCATGTTCTCCTGTCCGCTGATCCGGGACAAGGAGTTCCGCGTCGCGCTGGCGAAAGCGGTCGACTCGCAGGGGTTCGTCGAGGACTTCCTGCAGGGCCAGGCGACTGTGCCGGCCGGCGAGAACCCCATCTCGTCGCTCACCCCGTGGCACAACCCCGAGACGACCGAGTACGGCTACGACATCGAGGAAGCGCGAACCGTCCTCGAGCGGGCGGGCTACACCTGGGACGGCGACGGCAACCTGCGATTCCCCAACGGCGAGGCCTGGGGGGCGTTCGTCGAGCGTATCCAGCCCGAGAACACCAACGAGCGCCGCTCGGATCTCGACCAGCCGGATTTCTCATGAACGGACTGACTCCAATGCACCACACGACGGCCGCTCTCCCGCGAATTCCGCGGGCACGGATCCGACCCGAGGCGAACCGAACCCCTGACCGTGCCGCTCGCATCGAGCGCACGTCGCTCGACCGCCGCGCGGCAGCGAGCGCGGCGACGCGGTCAGCGAACGACGCTGCGAGCAGTCGGGAGGGGAATCGATGAGCAAATTCCAGCGGTTCCTGCTCAAGCGACTCGCGATCTCCGTCCTGCTGACGCTGGTCGCGGTCTCGGTCATCTTCGTCGTCCTGCGGCTCCTGCCGGGGAGCCCCTTCGAGGCGCTCGTGACCTCGGGGAACCTCAATCAGGAGCAGATCGACGAGATCCGGGCGATGTACGGGCTCGATCAATCGATCTGGGTCCAGTACGTCAACTACCTCGGGAGTCTACTGACCTTCCAGTTCGGCTACTCCATCCTGCGGAGCCAGCCGGTCTGGGACGTCCTCGAGCCGCGGCTGATCAACTCGCTGATCCTGCTGGTTCCCGCGCTGGTGACCACGGCGATCCTGAGTTCGGTGCTCGGCATGTACGCCGGCTGGAACCGGGGGAGCCGCCTCGAGAAGTTCAGCATCGTCTCGACGACGCTGCTGCGCTCGACGCCCGTCTTCATCACGGCGATCTTCTTCATCATCGTCTTCGCGTACAACCTGGAGATCGTCCCCGCGCTCGGGATGCGCTCGATCCGGGCGACGCCGGACGGCTATGTCGAGACGTTCGCCTCGCTCGACTTCCTCCATCACTACCTCTTGCCCTTCACCGTCGCGGTCCTCTACTACAGCGGCGACTTCCTCTTGCTGGCCCGCAACGGCGTCGTCGAGAAGCGCGGCTCGGAGTTCCTCAAGCTCCACCGGGCGAAGGGGCTCACCGAGATGCAGCAACTGGCCCGCGCGGGCCGGAACTCGATGCTGCCCATTCTGACGTACTTCACGCTCCGGCTCGGGATGATCTTCCAGGGCCTGATCCTGCTCGAGGTGGTCTTCAGCTGGCCCGGTATCGGCCGCGAACTCGTGTTGGCCATCCAGCAGCAGGACTACCCGCTGGTTCAGGCCGCCGTCTTCATCATGGCGCTGGCGGTCATCATCGCGAACCTCGCTGCGGACGTCCTCTACGCGTACTTCGATCCGACGGTGTCGACCAACGGAGGTGGCTCCGCATGAGTACCGAAACGAAACCCAAAGCAGAGTTGTACAGGCGCGTCGACGCGCTGTGGACGACCGTCCGCGACCAGTTCGCGTTCCTGCGGCGGGACCCGCTGGCCTTCGCCGGCATGCTCGTCGTCGCGGCGTTCGTCTTCCTCGGGCTGTTCGGGCCGTTCCTGGCCCCCCACGATCCGATCGAACACACCGTCCGCGGCGACACCGGCTCCGTGCTCCGGCTCTCGACTCCGAGCGCGGACGCCTACTTCGGAACGACGGCCTACGGGAAGGACGTGCTGAGCCAGTTCCTCGCCGGCGCGCGGCCGACGCTCATCGTCGGTCTCTTCGGCGGGCTGGGAACGGGCGCGCTCGGCTTCGCCGTCGGCGTCGTCAGCGGCTACTACGGCGGCTGGGTCGACGAACTCCTGATGCGGCTGACCGACCTGACGTTCTCGCTGCCGTTCATGCCCATGGCGCTGCTGTTGCTGACGTTCATGACGCCGAACATCTGGCTGATCACGGCCATCATCGCCGGCTTCCTCTGGAAGATGCCGGCGCGAGTCGTCCGCTCGGAGGTGCTGTCGGTCCGCGAGCGAACGTTCGTCAAGTCGGCTCGAGCCAGCGGCGCGAGCGACCTGCGGACGATGCTGTACCACGTCGCGCCGAACGTGTTGCCGATCGGCTTCCTTTACACCGCCTACGGCGTCGCCTGGGCGATCGCGGCGCAGGCGAGTCTCGCCTTCCTCGGCTTCGGCGACCCGACGATGACCAGCTGGGGTCGGATGCTCCGGCAGGTGTTCGCGTCGGGGAGCATGCGCGTCGCGTGGTGGTGGGTGCTCCCGCCCGCGATCGGTATCGCCGCGATAACCACCTCGGTGTTCCTCATCGGACGGGCCTACGAGGAAGTCATCAACCCCGAAATCCAGACCGACCAATGACGCTACTCAACGTCGAAAACCTCGAAGTCACGTACGCGACCGACGACGAATCAGTCCACGCCGTCAACGACGTCTCGTTCAGTATCGACGAGGGCGTCAACTACGGCCTCGCCGGCGAGTCCGGCTCCGGGAAGTCCACGGTCGCGGAGGCGCTGCTGGGACTGCTCCCGGGGAACGGTACCGTCGAGGGCGGGACGATCGAGTTCAACGGGACCGATCTCACGTCGCTCTCGGAGGCCGAACGCCGGGACGTCCTCTGGGAGGACATCGCCTACATCCCCCAGAGCGCGATGGACTCGCTCGATCCCGTGATGTCGACTGGTGACCAGATCGCACAGGCCATCCATACCCACCGCAACGTCACGGACTCGAAGGCGCGCGACCGCGTCCGCGAACTGTTCGAAATCGTCGGGCTCGATCCGGATCGGATCGACGACTACCCCCACGAGTTCTCCGGCGGGATGCGCCAGCGGGTCACCATCGCGATGGCGCTAGCCCTCGAGCCCGACCTCATCATCGCCGACGAGCCGACGACCGGGCTGGACGTCATCGTTCAGGACAAGATCATCGACAAGATCCTCGAAATTCAAGAGCGGATGGACAGCTCGCTGCTGCTCATCACTCACGAGATCGGCGTCATCGCCGAGACCTGCGACGAGCTGTCGATCCTCTACGGCGGGAAGGTGATGGAGCAGGGCAGCGTCGACAACGTGCTCGTCAACCCGACGAACCCCTACACGATGGGGCTGAAGAACTCCTTCCCGGAGATCGGCGAGAGCGAGGACCCCGTCGCGATCCCCGGTTCGCCGCCGAATCTCAACGGGGAGCCGACGGCCTGCGTCTTCGAGGACCGGTGTCCGTTCGCCACCGAGGAGTGCGGGGAGTCCCATCCGGACCTGGTCGATCTCCCGAACCGCAACCACCAGTCGGCCTGCCACCGCGTCAAGGAGGCGGCCCAGATGCGACGGGACGCCGACGAACCGGCGACGTGGGACATCCCCGACGACGGCGACGCCGACTCCGACCGCGGTGAGGTCATTCTCGAGACCGACGATCTGGAAAAACACTACGAGCAGAGCCAGTCGCTGGTGAGCAAGTTCCGCGGCGAGGATCCCGATCGCGTGAAGGCGGTCGACGGCGTCTCGCTGTCCGTCCGTCGCTCGGAGGTGCTCGGCGTCGCCGGGGAGTCCGGCTGCGGGAAGTCGACGCTCGGTGAGACCATGGCCCTCCTCGAGGACCCGACCGGCGGCGAGCTGACGTTCGACGGGGAGCCCTACGAGTACTATCAGAACGACAACCTCCAGGAGTTCCGACGGAAGGTCCAGATCATCTTTCAGGACCCCTTCGACTCGCTGAACCCGCGCCAGACCGTCCGCAAGCTCGTCGGCGAGCCGCTGACGATTCACGACTACCGCACCGACGAGAAAGAGCGGGCGATCGTCGAGACGCTCGAGAAGGTGGGGCTGACCCCCGCCGAGACGTTCCTCGACAAGTATCCCCACGAGCTCTCCGGCGGGCAGCGCCAGCGCGTGGCGGTCGCCAAGGCGCTCGTGTTGGATCCGGACTTCCTCATCTGCGACGAGCCGGCGTCGATGCTCGACGTCTCGCTGAAGGTCAACCTGCTGAACCTGCTGCGGGGACTGGCCGACGCCGAGGACATCGGGATCGTCTACATCTCCCACGACCTCGCGAGTCTGACGCAGGTCTCCGACCGGCTGGCCATCATGTATCTCGGCCGGATCATCGAGGAGGGTGACGTTGATCGGATCGCGACGCGGCCGAAACACCCCTACACGTCGTCGCTGCTCTCGGCCGCGCCGGAGAAGGATCCGACGGTCGATCGGAGCCGCGTCCTGCTCGAGGGAGAGCCGCCGGACCCGGTCGATCTCCCCTCGGGCTGTGCGTTCGCCCCGCGCTGTCCGAAGGCCGAGGAATCGTGCTGGGAGGCCGAACCGGCCATCGACGAGACCGGCGACGAGCGCCACCGGGCGGCGTGTTACTTCCCGGAGAGCGAGGGCGAGACGTCCGCCTCGGACGCGTCGGCCGCGGACGACGAGTTCCCGGCCTCGGCGAACACCGACTCAGTGGGTGACTGACGCCCATGTCCGGCCTCGAGACGACCCTGACGGGAGCAGTCGTCGCCGCTGAGAGTGCGGCGGCCGTTCCGGGAGCGCTCGTCGGCGTCGAGAGCCTGACGGTCGCGCAGGGAGCCGTCGGCCTCGATCTCCCGACGAACCTCGTGGCCGCCGTCGGCGTCGGGACGCTGCTGGTGTTGCTGGTCCTCTCGGGGTTTTTCTCCTCGGCGGAGATTGCGATGTTCTCGCTGGCCCGGCACCGCATCGAGGCGCTCGTCGAGGAAGGACGGCCCGGTGCCGAGACGGTGCAGGCGCTGCAATCGGATCCGCATCGGCTGCTGGTGACGATTCTCGTCGGCAACAACCTCGTCAACATCGCGATGTCGTCGATCGCGACCGGCCTGTTCGCGATGTACGTCGGGCAGGGACAGGCGATGGCGGCGGCGACGTTCGGCGTGACCGCCGTCGTCCTGCTGTTCGGCGAGAGCGCCCCGAAATCGTACGCTATCGAGAATACGGAGTCGTGGGCCCTCTCGGTCGCCTGGCCGCTGCGGCTCTCGAAGTACGCACTGTATCCGCTCGTGGTCACGTTCGATCGGCTGACCCGCATCGTCAACGGGATGACCGGCGGCGGAACGACCGTCGAGTCCTCGTACGTGAGCCGCGACGAGATCCGCGAACTGATCCGGACCGGCGAGAGCGAGGGGATCATCGAGGCCGACGAGCGCGAGATGCTCCAGCGCGTGTTCCGCTTCAAGGACACCATCGCGAAGGAGGTGATGACGCCGCGGCTGGACGTGACCGCCGTCCCCCGAACGGCGACCGTCGACGACGCCGTCGCGAAGTGCGTCGAGAGCGGTCACGCCCGTCTGCCAGTGTACGAGGGCAGTCTCGACACCGTCGTCGGCGTGGTCGCGCTCGGCGATCTCGTCCGCGACTATCGGGCTGGCGACCCGGTCGACGACGCCTCGCTCGAGGCCCACATCGAGGAGACGTTGCACGTCCCGGAGAGCAAGCAGGTCGACGACTTGTTCCGCGAGATGCGCCGCGAGCGGGTCGGACAGGTCGTCGTCATCGACGAGTTCGGGACGACCGAGGGGATCGTCACGACCGAGGACATCGTCGAGGCGATCGTCGGCGAGATCCTCGACGCCCAGGAGGCGGAACCGATCGAGACCGTCGACGAACGGACGATCCGGGTCGACGGCGAGGTGAACATCGAGGACGTCACCGACGCCATCGGCGTCGAGTTCCCCGAAGGCGAGGAGTTCGAGACGATCGCCGGCTTCGTCTTCAACCGCGCCGGGCGGCTGGTCGAACCCGGCGAGACGTTTGCGTACGACGGCGTCGAACTGACCGTCGAACGCGTCGACGACACGCGCATCAAGCGCGTCCGCATCGCCGAGCCCGCCCCCTCGACGGCCGACGAGTCCGGCGTCACCGCCTCGAGTTAGGGACCCGTTCCGTGACTACCCCGCGTCCGACGTGACCGTCACGACCGGCCGATCGGCCTCGAGCAGGACGGACTGGGTCGTGCTGCCGAACAGGGCCTTCCCCGTCGGGGATCGCTTCCGGCCGCCGATGACGATGTATCGTGCGTCGATCGCGGCCGCGGCCGCCCCGACTTCGGGCAGGAGGTGGACGAACACGTACGCGACCGAGACGCCGCCGGCGAAAGACAGCCACCGACTCCGTGGAATCGGGCCACTGAATCCCAGCCGGCCGGCGAAGAGGTGGACCAGTGCGAGCGCGAGCGCGAACGCGGGAGTGAGCACCGCGTCGGAGAGCGGCGGACCGCTCGAGAGCATCGACGGGGACGAGCCATCCCCGAGAACGGAGCCCTGTGGCCGGCGGTTTCAGTCGTCGGCGCCGTGGGGCCGGTCGCTTCCGGTCGACATCGCGTCACCGATCGTGCCCGCGGTCCGCCGGACGAGCCGTCCGAACGCCTGCCGGCGGCTGACGAATAGCGCCGTCCCGAGGACCAGATAAATCGCGCTGTAGACGAGCAGGAGGTCGGTACTCGAGACCGGGAGCACGACGAACTCGCGGATGATGGCGAACTCGAGGAGGACCTGCGAGAGGAAGAGGACGAGCAGCGTGAGGGCTTCTCTGACGGAGATCTCGAACCTGATCAGGAGGGCGATGGCGAAAAAGGACTGGGCGGCGGTCAGCCAGATTTCCGCCGACTGCTTGAAGTCGAACGCGAGCACGCCGTACTCGCCTAACGCGATGGAGTAGACGACGACGAGCGTCCCGATGAGTAGCGTCCACTGGTTGAGCTTCGACGAGATCAGGGCGTTAAAGCCCGCGGTCGAGCGGGCCTTGTTCACCAGATAGACGACGACGATGAGCTCCGGCGCTTCGGAGGCCAGCGGCGCGATCCACTGGATCATGAAGAACGAGGGAATGCCGACGCTTTCGCCGAGGTGCTCGAGCCCGTGGGCGAAGGGTTCGACGGCGGTGAAGATCATCGCGCCGGAGTAGGCGAAGAGCGCGAGGACGGTCGCGATACGGAGCGGTTTCGAAAAGCTCTGGAGGTACGCCGGCACGCCGACGTGGTCCATGTCCGGTTCGACCTCGCCCCGGAGGATCACCGCGATGTAACAGACGTAGAGCCCGACCAGAAACAGCATGTCGAAGATATCGATCCCGCCGTTGAGCGGGACGAGGAACGCCCACAGTGTCGCGAGCAGGAGGAAGACGATCTCGAGGCCGATCTCCCGGTCGAGGACGACGACGTCCGAGAGGAAGCCGGGGCGGCGTTCGACGGCGGGGTCGGCTGACGATCCTCGGCGGAAGATCGTAAAGAGGGCGACGCCGGCCCAGCCGATGCCGATGAGGATTCGGTTCGCGCCGGTCATGTTGGCGACGGCCAGGTTGCCGGCTTCGATCCCGCGTTCGGTGCCCGCAAACACGCCCGCGTTCCAGGCGTAGAGCGCGTCGACGGCGTACTCGGGCGCGACGGCCAACACGGCGAGCACCGCGATCGCGAACGCCTGGGGAACGTCCTTCTCGGCGGTCTCGGCGGCCCACGCGAGCAGGAACGCGGCTCCGAGGACGGCGAGGCCGGTCAGGATCACCGTCCAAAACGTCGTCAGCGTCCGGAACGCGGCCGGTGCCTGATACTCGAGTCCCGCGGCCGCCGTGAGCCAGGGGAGGATACCGGTCGCTCCCTCGATGGCGACCCAGGGGAGCGTCAGTGCGACTGCGGCCGCTATCGCGCCGAGTGCTCGTCGTCTCATGGAAATCGTCTAGGAACGCGTACTGATCGAACGATCATACGTGATGCGGTGCGATGCCGATACTGCCTGCTACTGCTGTGGCGTTCGCTCCTCGAACGGCTGCACGACGACGAACCCCTCCGAACCCGTGAACTCGAGTTGGTAGGTCTCGTCGGAGGACTGGCCGATCATGTCCGAGATCGCTCTGTCCACGTGACTGCCGGGCGTCGTGTCGCTCCAGGCGACGGTCGCGCTGGGGTCGGTTCTGACGGGCGCTCACAGGACCAACGGCTCGCCGTGGGTCGTGATCGCGACGCTGCCGGCACCGACCAAGGAGACGTTCGTCAACCCGCCGGCCGAGAACCCGGCGATGCTCTCGATCGTCCGGATCTCGTAGTCGACGCTCGACTCGAACGCCAGGACGTCGTTCCCGTTGACCGAGATTTCCTGACCGGCGTCGAGATCCAGGATCTGGATCTTCTTCTCCTGATCGGCGAGGTAGAGGTGACCGGTTCCGGTCGCCTTCATGACCGGGGCCCCTCACTCGTGGCTTTCTCCTTGAGGAAGCCGGTGATTCCGCCTTCGGCGGAGGATTTTCCCTCGAAGGAGATGTCGCCGTCGTAGGCGATCATCGAACCGGCCTTCGCGATCACGGAGCCGTCGAGGGCTACGTCTAACAGCTTGCCGTTTTCGAGTTGGAACGTTTCACCGCCGTCTTTCGGTTCGTTCGTACTGACGAATTCGTCGACGTTCATTGGACACCGAGCCGTGATCCGGCTCTACCGGCCTCCTTCGAATCGATCCGCAAAATAGTTACCTATATTTCATGTTCGGTGGGAGAGAGCACGGTCGGCCGCCGATTTCGATCAGTCCCGAACGAAATCGGCCGCCCGCTCGGCGATCGTCGTCGTCGGTGCGTCCGTGTTGCCGCTGGTGATCGTCGGCATCACCGAGGCGTCGACGACGCGCAATCCGTCGACGCCCCGGACCCGAAGCCGGTCGTCGACGACGGCCAGTTCGTCGTCGCCCATCTTGCACGTGCCGACGGGATGGTAGAGCGTCTCGGCGGTCTCGCGGATGTACTCGATCAGTTCCGCGTCGCTCCGGACGTCCGATCCCGGCAGGACCTCTTCGCCGCGGTACTCGTCGAACGGCGCGGCCTGCAAGATCCGTCGGACCAGTTTAACTCCCTCGAGCAGCACCTCGAGGTCGTCGCCCTCGGTCAGGTACTGGGGGTCGATGGCCGGGTCGTCGAAGGGGTCGGCCGACTCGAGCGTGATCCGGCCGCGGCTGTCGGGGCGCAGTCGGAGTGCACCGAGCGAGAACCCGTGGCCGTCGGGGTTCTCGAACCCGTGCTCGACGAAGTACGACGGTCCGAAGTGAAACTGAATTTCGGGGCGATCGGCGTCCTCGGTGACGGTCGCGAAGCCGCCGGCCTCCGCGACGTTCGACGTCAGCGGTCCCCGCTTCAGGGCGAAGAATGTGAGGAGGTTCCGGATCGAATCCGCGTCGGCGAGGCTGATCGGTTTCTCGCACTCGTAGTTGACGCCGACCTGGAGGTGATCCTGCAGGTTTCGGCCGACACCGGGGAGGTCGGCGACGACCTCGATGTCGTGGTCCGCGAGGTAATCGGCCGGGCCGACGCCGGAGAGCATGAGCAACTGCGGGGAGTTGATCGCGCCGGCGGAGAGGAGGACCTCTTCGGCCGCATCGACCGTCGCGGGGCTCCCGTCGCCGTCATCGCGCGCGTATTCCACGCCGACGGCCCGTTCCCCGTCGAATCGGACCCGCGTCACCCGCGCGCCGGTCACTGCAGTCAGATTCGGACGGTCGAGTACCGGCTTGAGATAGGCGTCGGCGGCGCTGTGGCGACGGCCGTCCTCCTGGGTCACCTGGTAGAAGCCGACCCCCGCTTGATCACCGGCGTTGAAGTCCTCGTTGTGCGGTAACCCGACCGCCCGCCCGGCCGCCACGAACGCCTCGCTGAGGTCGTTCGGCGACCGGAGGTCGGCCACGTTCCGCGGCCCGCCGATTCCGTGGTGCTCCGAGGGGCCGCGCTCGTTGTGTTCGGCCCGCTTGAAGTACGGCAACACGTCCTCGTACCCCCATCCCTCGTTGCCCAGCTCGGCCCAACGATCGTAGTCCTCGGGCTGGCCGCGTACGTAGATCATCGCGTTAATCGAACTCGAGCCGCCGAGCGTCTTCCCGCGCGGCCAGTACAGTTCCCGATCGTGGAGTGCCGACTGGGGCTCGGTGTGGTAGTTCCAGTCGACTCCCGTCCGGAACAGCTCCGAGAACGCCGCTGGAATCCCGATTTCGCGCTCCTCGTCGGGGGTCCCCGCCTCGAGCAACAGGACCTCGGTGTCGTCGTCGGCCGACAATCGGTTCGCGAGCACACAGCCCGCCGGCCCCGCGCCGACGATGACGTAGTCGTACGACCGCCCGTCCCTAGTCATTGTCTACCACAGTATCCGACGGAACTATCATAAAAGTTTCAATATATTGCACGGGACCGGTGAACACCGAAATGTATTCGTCAGTACCGATAGGTACGGAAACTAATGACTGTCTTTCCGCACGGCAACACTCCGCACGCCGCGGTGATACCTGTCGGCGATCCGTCGCCGGCGGCGTGTGAGCGAGTCGCCGAAACGTTACGCGAGACGTTCGAGATGGAGGTTCCGATCCGAGAGCCGATCGAGGAGCCCTCGCGAACGGAGTCGGACGACCACAGAGCGACGCGGGTCCTGGAGCACCTCGGGGACGAAACTCCGGCCGTCGACCTCGCCGTCGGCGTCACCGAGAGCAGGATCAGGATGAGTCGCGATCAGACCGCGGTGTTCGGCGTCGCGGGCGAGTTCGAGACGGTCGGGGTCGTCTCGACGGCTCGACTGCTCGAGGGCGCCGAGCCAACCGAGCGCGAGCGCGAGCGGTTGGCCACAGAGACTCGGTCGGTCGCCGGAACCATGCTCGGGCTGCGAACGCATCTGCACGAAGGCGGCGACGGCCAGCCGTGCGCCGTTGCGCCGGGAACGACCCGCCGTCAGCTGGACGCGGCACCGGCGACCTACTGCGAGGACTGCCGGAACGCGCTCACGGACGCCTCGACGTTCCCGAAACCGCCGACGCCCGACGACTGGACCGTCCGAACGCGCGCCGAGTCCGACGGATCCGCCGCCGGCGACGGTCGCAGCGGCCGGACATGGGTCGACTATCTCCTGGCACCGATCGGGTTCGTCGTTATCGGAGTGATCGAGTTCGTCGCGCTGCTCGGCCCCGTCGTCGATCGGCTCCCGCGTCCCGGCAGCGGGTCCGCTCGAGACCTGCCGGAATCGGCACACACGATCTATCGGACCGTCAAATTCTGGGCGAACGTCGTCCTCTATCTCGCGAGTGTCTTCTGCTGGCTGCTCCTCACCGTGTCCGTCCACGACCGGTTTTTCGGCCCCGAGTTCTCCGACCCCGCCGCTGTCGGGATCGTACTGGTGAGCGTCGTCCTCGGCGTGTTCACGGCCTGGATGGTCAAAGGGATCGTCGGGGGGATCTACGACGGCCTCCGGGTCGTCGCCGATGAAGAGTGGTCGTAGTTCAGGCGCCGAGCAGAAGCTGGGCGATCCCGGTCAGCCAGAGGAACCCCGCGAGGCCGACGACGCCCTCGAGTGCGCCCAGCGAGACGCTCTTTACCAGTACTCGCCGCCGCTCCGCGAGCAGCGTCTCGGGCGATTTATCGGAGATGACGCCCCCGCCGTCCTCCTGTGCCGTCACGAGCACGGCCTTCCCGTCGGCCGCGGCGTCGTCGTCCGGCACCGCCCGTCCGTAGACGAACACCTCGTCGCCGGGCGCGAGGTACTCGTAGGCGTACGTTCGGTCGCGCTCGAGCCCCTGATCGGGCAGGTCGTTCGCCTCGGCGAACGACGCGAGGTTCTCCTCGAGGACCTCGTGACTGGCGACCTCCCTCGACCACCGGCGGTCCGCGGAGAGATCCAGCCGCAGGTCCGACGCGTCGACGCGGATGCGGGCCACGTCGGTCGCGTCGTCGGCCGCCCCCTCGAGGACGAACGGCGGCGCGATCCGCTCGTCGACGTGGGCCATCTCGAGTTTGTTGGTGTCCTCGACGGTCACGTCGTAGCAGACGGCTCGCTCCCGGCCGCCGAACGGAACCCGCTCGGCTCCCCCGTCGGGTCGGGCCGTCCCCACGAGCGCCGTCTCGCCGAACGCGACCGACTCGAGCGACGAGCGGGGTCGATCGACGATCGCGACCCGTTCCTCGTAGCGCTCGAAGCCCGAGCGAACGGTCCCGATTCCGACGACGACGAGCGCGCCCGAGCCGAGGACCAGCGCCGCGTAGATGACGATCGCGAGGATCACGTCTCCATCGTCGCGCCGACGTCGAGGCGGTCACCGACGTCGACGCCCTCGCGGGCGCTGCGGGACGCGACGAACGGTTCCCGGCGGGTGAACCCCTGACGCCCGGCGAAGACCGACTCCGGAAACGTGTTCAGCAACGCGTTGTACGCGGCGACGGCCTCGTTGTACTGCTCGCGGCGATCCTCGAGGCGCTGCTCGAGGCGCTGGATCGAGTCCGACAGCTCCGCGAACCGGTCGTCCGACGCCAGCTCCGGGTGTTCGTCCGACAGCGCGTAGACTTCTCGGGTCGTCTCTCGGAGCGAGACCGCGACCGCGGCGGCCTCCTCGGGGGACTGGGCCTCGATCGCTCTCTCGCGGGCGTCGACGAGACCCGCGAGTAAGTCCCGCTCGTGGGCGACGTGCTCGTTCGTCAGGTCGATCAGTTGCTCGAGTTCGGACTGTCGGCGTTCCAGCAGGACCTCGATGTCGGCCCAGGTCTTCTCGCAGCGCTCGTGGGCCTCCACGGCCCGGGTCTGTGCGTGGCCGAGATATCGGACGACACTGTACCCGACGACGAGGACTGCGAACCCCAGGAGAACCGTTCCGAAGAGACTCATGGTTTTTCCGATAGTTCGGACACAGTGAGTTATACGTTTTGTTAGGTCTCCGGAGCCGTCGCGAGCGCTCGATCGGTCCCGAAATCGTCGACTCGAGGAGGCGGGGCAGCGCGGTCGCGTCGAGCCACGGCGGCCCCGTCTTGAACGGCCTGAACGTGTAACGCGCGGGTCGAACTGCGGTCGCGAGGGGGTTTCGATAGATGGCTCCCGGTCGTCGGACGTGGATGGTGCTTCTCGTCGCGATCCTCCTGGTCGTCGCGGCCGCGGCGTACGGGCTGTTCGCAGTGGATCGACCGCAGGTCGAATCGGTCGACAACGAGTGGGGGACCGTCACGAGCGAGCGGACCGAAATCGAAACCCGAATCGCCGTCGACGATCCACGACTGCTTCGCGTCGGTGACGCCGCGGCGGACGTCTCCTACACCGTCTCGCTGAACGACGTCGAGGTCGCCACGGAGCGCCAACGGCAGATAGACTCCGGTACGGAGAGCGAGATCGCCGTCTCGACGTGGCTCGACAACGACGACATTCCGGCGTGGTGGGCGAGTCACGTCGAGCGAAACGAGACGACCACAGTGCGAATGGAACCGGAGGTCGTCGTCGAGCACGCCGGTATTCGGCGCTCGGCGGATCGGTGGACGCAGACCCGGACCGTCCGTACGGATCTGCTCGAGCCGTTACGGACGACCGAGAACCAGGCGTTCGAAGCCGGCGGACGGACGTTGTTCGTCGTCAACGAGACGGACGCAGAGTGGGGGAACGCCACCCCGAACCGAACGCCGATCGACGCCTCGGCGACGGTCACGAACCCGACGGCGATACCGATCCCGATCGCGGAGATCCGATACACCGTCCAGTTGAACGGCATCGTCGTCGGGGACGGCGTCGCCGGCGAGCAGCTCCTCCTCGAACCGGAGCGCACGCAGACGATCGAGGCGAACGCGACGATCGACACCGATACGCTCGACGAGTGGTGGGTGACGCACCTCCGAAACGACGAGACGTCGAACCTGTCGGTCGAGTTCGACGCGACGCTCGAATTCGCCGGAGCCGAGCGGGAGGTCCCGCTGGAGTTCCTCTCCTACGAGCGGCCGGTCCGGACGGACATGCTCGGATCGTCGGACACCGAGGCGGCCGGGTCGGCGGACGCCGATACGGCCGCCTCGTCGGACCAAGGATCGGACCGGACTCGAAATCAGCCCTCGACCGCGAATCAGTCCTGAGACCGCTGTTGGGTCGAGCTTTTTCAAACTGCTCCCCGAACGTCTCAGATATGACCGACTTCCGCGGGGCGTGGACCGAAGCCGACGTCGAGGCCTTCCTGCAGGAGACGACCGTACCGATTCGGATCGCCACTCAGCGGCCGGACGGCTCGCTGTGGCTCGTCACGCTGTGGTTTCGCTATCGGGACGGCGCACTCGAGTGTGCGACGCAGGCGAGCGCGGACGTGGTGCGATTCCTCCGGAACGATCCGGAGATCGCGTTCGATATCTCGACGAACGACATCCCCTACCGCGGGATCAGGGGGACCGGCACCGTCGAAATCGAACCCGACGGCAGGCCAGTCCTGCGGGACCTCGTCGAGCGCTACCTCGGCGACGCGGACTCCTCGCTCGCCGAGTGGTTGCTCGACGAGGACCGCGAGGAGGTCGGGATCCGGATCGAGCCCCGAGAGATCTACAGTTGGGACTACAGCGAGCGGATGGGCGAGGGTACGAGCGACCGCACAGCGTAGGGGGACGGCTCGAGCCGTCGGACGGGCGATCGGTGTCCGCAATGATCGGCCGCGCGAGTCGGCCGAGAGGGGCGCTGTACGAGGCCATCTCGCATCGATCGGAACCCGTGTGCGCGACGATTTCGTCACCTCGAAGATCGTCCTTCGGGAAGCGGCGTACGGCGATGCGCCCGCATCGTTCGTACGCGATCTCGGCGTCCCCGTCAAAGAGTGGGACGGCCGCGGCGACGTGTCCGTCCGCCGGTCGTGCGTACTCACGCCGTACCTCGCACACGACGAGACGTACGCAGCGTACTGGATGAGGCGTACGCGGCGTACTGGAGGACGTCCCGCGAGGCGACGCGCGATCAACTCGAGGAAGTCGATGCGAAACGCCACTGTTAACCGTCGATGCCTGCTGTGCTCACCGTCAGTGCCCGCTTCGATCGGTCGCCGCTGTGGCTACGCTCTCGTACTCGACGACGGGTACGAGCGACCGGCTCAGTGAGCGACGAACGGCCGCTCTGGACGGCACCATCGGAATTCGTCTCGTGGCAGGAAAATCGAAGCGGTCGAGCGCGGTTCACCGACACCGTCGCCCTCACTCGAGGTCGAATCGGTCGCCAGCGACGGCACTCGCCTCGGAGTCGGTGCTGGCCCACTCGCCAACCCCGATTTCGATGTGACGGATCGCCTCTTCGAATCGGTACGCGGTCTCGTCGTCGTCGACGTCGTCGGCGATCCGCTCGAGTTCGGTCACGATCCGTGCGAGTTCGGCCACGGTTTCCGGCGGGTCGTTCATTACTCGTTCCGTGACATCGCCACCGTGGTTAAACTGTGCGCCGCATATGCACGGCCGGAAAGATCGACCCGGCCAGCCGGGAGACGGATACGAAGGCGACGCTCGCGTCTCGGAGACGACCGGTCAAAAAGCAGACGCCGTTTCGTTCGCCGGTGGGCCGTCGAACGCGCTCACCAGCGAAGCGCCTCGCGAACCAGCACGCCCACTGCGGCACCGATGAGAAAGCCGCGCGCCATGTCCCGTCGCCGTTGCTTTTTGGCCTGTTCGGGGAAGTACTCGTTCGTCGCATCGAGCATCGCCCGTCCGAGCTCTCGTTTCGCAGTCGCCGTCTGCCGTTCCGCCGCTTCTTTCGTCGTCTCCGCGAGCCGTGATTTCGTATCATCCATCATACAGCAGAATACGACGAACGGCAGTAAAAGAGTATGCGAATTGGTAGCAACCAATCTGGTCGGAACGAAGTACTGTTTCCCCGACGTGAGAAGAGCAACGGTGGATACGTTGGCGCGGAGGACAGTCGTCGGTCCCTCTCGATCGACTCCGATCGTCGCAGTCTCGAGGGAGACACCGAGACCACGACCGTTCGCTCTCCGGTGTCTCGAGGAGAGCAGTAACGGTGTGAACGACAGTCGGATCCGCAGAACGAGGACCGGAGACGGCTCCTAACGTGTGAGTACGACTGTCTGTCTCGTCAGCCGGGACTGAACTATATTGTGCTCGCAGTCCTATATCGACCGGGCCGATGAGCACCGAAACGTCCACACGGGGAGACCGAACGGCGTGTGACGAGTGCGGCCTGCCGTATTACGCCGACGAGAACGACGCCTGTCCGTACTGTGAACACGCGTCCCAGGGTTCGGGACCGAGTTCCGTGTCGACGGAACCAGAACCGAATCCAGCGGAGACGAACGCCACAGATACGGGGTCCGACGAAACCGTCTCGTCGCTGCTACGACGGATTTCGAACAGGGTTCGGAAGATGCTGGGCAGCGCCTGACGCTGGCTCAGTCGTCAGCGCTCGGTTTGACCGCTTTCGGTCCGTCGGAGTCGTCGGCACGCGGGAAGTTGTCGATCGTCTCCGACCGGAACGCCGCCTCGTCGAACTCGTAGTCGTCGTCGAGGAACTCGAGCAGCGTGTGCGTGTCGCGCATAGCGTTCTTGAGACACGTCGAGGCGCCCGGCGACGGCGTGATGTTGAAGATGACGTCGTCGCCGACGATCTTGGCCTCGCCCATGTCGAGGGACTTGTTCTTCGTGTCGACGATCTGGGGCCGGACGCCGCCGTAGCCCTTGGCGCGTTCGATGTCCTCGAGTTCGACGCTCGGGACGACCTTCTGGACGTGTGGCAGGAACTGTTTCCGGCCGACGTTCGGGAGATCGTAGACGAGGTTCCGGAGCACGTACGGCAGGAGAATCCGATCCGAGAGAATGTTGGCATAACTCAGGAAGGCTGCTGCGTTCAGCCCGAAGACGTCGAGGAAGTCCTTCACGGTCGAGATACGACCGCGCTCGAGCGTCGGAACGAGTTTCGCGGTCGGCCCGAATCGCGTGATACTGCCGTCGTGGACGTCAGCGTCGCCGTGGACGGCGGCGAAGGGCAGTTTCTTCATCTGGAGCGTGTAGACCTTCCCGTTCAGGAGGTCGTCGGCGAGGAAGAAGCTCCCCGCGATGGGCAGCAGGACCTTGTCCTGGCCGTAGCCGAGTTCCTTGGCCATCTGGAGGCTGTGGGAGCCGGCGGCGACGACGGTCGCGTCACAGTCGAAGCGGCCGCCGTTCGTCTCGATCGTGTACCCGTCGAGCGTCGGCGTGATGTCCTCGACCTTCGTTCCGGTGAACACGTCGACGTTCGCCTCGTCTCTCGCCTCTTCGACGAACGATTTCGTCGTCTCGCCGTAGTCGACGACGTAGCCGTCCGGCGTCTGAAGTGCGAGCATATCCTTCGAGGGGTCGCGGCCCTCGACGACCTTCGGTTCGATCTCACCGATCTCCTCGCGGTCGATCGGACGGAGCTTCGGGTAGAGGTCGCCGAAGCCCTCGTCTTCGTAGCGCTCCTCGAGCTCCGCAACCTCCTCGTCGCCGACCCCGAGCACCATCTTGCTGCGCTTGGCGTGCATCTCCCGGTCGGGGTCCTGATTCTCCAGATAGCCGGCGAGGAGCTCCGCGCCCTCTTTGACCTCCTCGGCCTTCTCGAGCGTGTAGTTAGTCTCGATGTCCCCGAAGTGAAGGGTCTGGGAGTTGTTCGTGTGGTGGGAGTTGATCGCTGCGATCTCCGATTCCTTCTCGATCAGTGCGATCGAGTCGATATCAGTGAACTTCGCGGTCGTGTAGAGAAGCGACGCACCACTGATACCGCCGCCGACGATTACTAAGTCGTATTTACCAGACATTATTGGATCGTGTGGGTCGGTATATCAACCGCTCGACTCCAGACCTATAACTCATATTTTTTCGATCGAACTTTCGACGGTCGACGAAACCCCTATCGACGACTGAATCCTCGCGCGTGAGAGACCGTCAACGAGGAGGGGCTCAAAGCCGTGTCTCGGACGATCCGGCCCCTCTATCATCCCTTCATGGATCAGATATTCCCCGTTTTCACGCTCTCAGCCTCGCCTCTCGTCCCGATTGTCGTATCGGTATCGGGTCGAACAGTCTCGACATTCGACGTACCGGGAGGCGCGTTCGCCTCGAGTCGGAGAGCGAAGACCTGTGTGCGAACTGTGATACCTCGTCGGCGCTCCGGTGAAACGGGAAGGAACTGCATGGAAATTGTAAACTCCACCGACGACATCCGTAGTCGGGTGATCGGTTTCGGCCCGCATCGGCAGCGACGGTCGGACTACTGGCCGGAGTCGGACTCCTGATAGATGACGTGGCCGCACGCCTTGCAGTGTGACGCGTCGCGGTCGTGCGACGAGAGCCCGCAGTTCGGACACGTGACGTCGATCTTCTCCCGCCGGCTCCACTCGCGGACGATCTTGCTCGCCTGCCACGGGATGACGATGATGCCGGCCAGGATCGCCGCCACCGTGACCCACCGCCCCGCGACCGTGATCGGGACGATGTCGCCGAATCCGACGGTCGACAGCGCGACGACGACGTAGTAGAAGGCGTCGCCGAACGTCCCGACGTCGGGATTAACCGCGTGTTCCGCGCTGTAGAATAGACCGGCGGAGACGAAGAGGAGGACCAGCACCGTCAACAGCAACTTCAACGCGCGCAAGGCGTTGTCCGAGATCGTTCCGAAGAAGAACTCCGCGTCCTGCGTGAAGCGATAGAACCGGAGGGCTCGAACGACCCGGATCACGCGGAGGAAGCCGACGTTAGCGACCGTCGCTCCGGGCAGAAGCAGTACGAGGAACGTCGGGAGAATCGCGACCAGGTCGACCATCGTGTACGCGCTGAAGAACTCCGCGAGGCGATCGGCAGCGCCGTACAGCCGAAGGAAGTACTCCGCCAGGAACACGACCGCGATCGCGACCTCGAGTCGCCAGAGGGTCGACCGAAGCCCCTCGGAGAGCGGATACGTCTCCGCGACGAAGACGGCGACGAACACCAGATTCAACGTCAGCAGTGCGATGTCGATCGCCTTCCCCAGCGGCGTCCGGTGGTCCAGTAAGTAGAAGCGGACGAGTTCGCGTCGATCGCGGCCGCCGCGCGACGAATCAGTGGACATTCGACACTCCCATTCCTCGAGGGGGACACGTAGATTCTCGGGTTCTCGGCCGGAAAGTGTGGTCTCGACGCGTCCGGCTCAGCCGGTCGCTCACCGGCCCGATCCGCGGGCCGTTTCTCGAATGCGATCAGGTGTCAGTGGCTTTCGGTGGCGACGAGAGGGACGTTTCCGAGACTGTCCGTGCGGTCCGGGCGGAGTCGACTAGCCTTTAGGTGTCCGCCGGGAATGACACACGTGAATTCTAACGAGGTCCGTCGCCAGTGGGCAGAGCGGACCGGCGCGTACTCACCGGAATATTACGCCTACTACGGCCCCGACAAGCGCAGCGAGGCGGTCCGCAGTCGACTTGAGCGGTTCGTCGATCGAGACGCGGCCGTCCTCGAACTCGGCTGTAGTTCGGGTCGTCACCTCGCACACCTCCACGATAACGGGTTCGAGAACCTGCACGGAATCGACGTCAACGACGACGCGTTCGACGTGATGGACGAGACCTATCCCGACCTCGCCGCCGACGGGACGTTCTACCACGACACGATCGAAGCCGTCGTCGGCGATTTCGAGGACGGTCAGTTCGACGTCGTCTACTCCGTGGAAACGCTCCAGCACATCCACCCGGACGCCGAGTGGGTGCTCGAGGAACTGACCCGGATCACCGACGACCTCCTCGTTACCGTCGAGAACGAAGGCGAGAGCGGTCAGTCGGAGTCGGCCGAGCCCGACGTGAGCTACGTCAACGACGACTTTCCGCTCTATCACCGCGACTGGAACCGCGTGTTCACCGAGTTGGGCCTCCACGAGGTCGACGCCGAGTCGGGGAAGCGAGATACCGTCCGCGCGTTCCGCACGTCACAGGAGTAGTCCGTCCGCTTGGCGTCTCGAGGCGGTCGCTGGATCCGGATCCAGCCGACCCAGTTCCGGGTTACTTCGCTCCCGAACTCGAGGGACGCGGTTCTTTTCGTCCATCGGACTCCGAATCGTCGTCGTCCGTCTCGACCGAGTCGTCGTCGGACGACTCGTCGACTGCTTCGCTGACCGTCTTTTCGACCTCCTCGCTGACAGTGTCACTGACCGTCTCCTCGACTTCCTTGCTGACCGTGTCGGTAACCGTCTCTTCGACCGTCTTGGTCACGTCCTCACTGACGGTCTCCCCGACTTTTTCGGCCACGTTGTCGACTTCCTTACTGACCGTGTCGCTGACGGTCTCTTCGACTTCTTTGCTCACTGTATCGCTGACGGTCTCTTCGACCTCTTTGCTGACCGTATCACTGACCGTCTCTTCGACTTCCTTACTAACGGTATCACTGACCGTTTCCTCGACCTCTTTGCTGACGGTCTCTCCGACTTCCTTACTGACTGTATCGCTAACCGTCTCTTCGACCTCTCTGCTGACCGTATCGCTGACCGTCTCTTCGACCCGCTCGGCGACCTCGGTCGTCATCCAGTCGGGGTCGAATCGGGCCATCTTCCACGCGACGTGGATGACGTAGGAGGCCAATACACCGAGTCCGAACGCGATGCCGATCCCGGTTTCTACCGCGACGATGAGCGCGACCGCAGCGAAAATCATAATCCCGTACGCGAGGTCAACCGCGAAGTCGACGCGAGTCGGGTTCATTGGGTGAAACTCTCGAGCAAGCTAGTATAATCGGTTTCCGAGTGCATTATCAGATAGATGGGCTCCAGCGGAAAATACCCGTCTACTCGAGTCCGGTCTCGCGGACGACCGCTCTGATCGAGGAACCGGGCCACTGCGGTTCGGACGGGGCGGCTTTCTGACTCGATTCCGCCGTCGTCCGCCGAGCATGTCGGAACGTGGGGTCGGTGGTTCCGAGTCGGTGTGGGGGCGACCCGTTCGGTCCCCGATACCGGCGTCTCCGCCAGTGAGGCGCGGACGAGAGCCGAAGAGCATACGAGTCGGTGGCGAATGGGAAGGTGTACGAATGGGTTCTGGTGAGAGTGATCGGTACGACTACGTCGTCGATCCGGCGGGGGACGGAGACTACGAGAGCGTTCAAGCAGCGATCGACGGGGCGAAATCGTTCCCCTCGGATCGGATCACGATCTTCCTGAGAGACGGCGTATATACGGAGAAAGTGACGGTTCACTCGTGGAATCCGAAGATCGACTTGGTCGGAGAGAGCGAGGACGGGACGATCGTCACTCACGACGACCACTTCGAGAAAATCGGGAGAGGCCGGAACAGTACGTTCTTCACGTATACGCTGAAGGTCTGCGGGAACGATTTCCGTGCGCGCAACCTGACGGTGCGGAACAGCGCCGGACCGGACAAGGGGCAGGCCGTCGCACTGCACGTAGAGAGCGATCAAGCCGTCTTCGAAAACTGTCGGTTCGTCGGGAATCAAGACACGGTCTACGCCGCTGGTGACGGCTGTCGACAGTATTTCGACGGGTGCCATATCGAAGGGACGACTGACTTCGTATTCGGAGGGTCCACCGCCGTGTTCGAACGGTGCGATATCCATTCGAAAGCCGATTCGTATATTACGGCGGCTTCCACGCCCCAGAGCGAACCGTTCGGGTACGTTTTCAGAGACTGTACGCTGACCGCTGATCCGGCGGTTTCGGAAGTGTACCTGGGCCGACCCTGGCGAGACCATGCGCACGTCGCGTTTATCGAGTCACGGATGGACCCGCACATTCACCTGGCCGGGTGGCACAACTGGTCCCGTCCGGACGCGGAGGACACTGTCACATACGCGGAGTACGATAACCACGGCCCCGGTGCGAAACCGGCGGACGAACGGGTGAGCTGGTCTGAGAAGTTGACACCGGCAGAGGCCGACGCGTACGCCATCGAAAACGTCCTTCTCGGAGGCGATACCCGACAGTCCGATCAGCACTGGCAGCAGGCGATCGAGTGATTTGCTGCGTCACTTCTCCTCGAGCAATTGTGTGTAGAAAGTCGGCCTCGGCACTCGAACCCGGACGGTTTACCAGTACCAACCGATCGCAAAGACGAGTGCAGGAATGGTGGTCGGGGTAGGGACAAACAGGAAACCACGTGTGCTTCCAGTGAAGAGACTGATGGTGAGGCAGAGGGCAAGGCGGGTAGATGAACCGGCCATATTCAGTAGGATGACTATATATTAGTATACTGATGGACCCATCTCTGCACCCATATTACCACTATTTTATTGATTTTTAATTATATTTTGGATATCAAATATAGTATATAGCTAATATAAAGATTTAATATATATGCTTATCAAAATTAGATCGTGACGGAGAAAGATAACAAAACGTCCAGGAGAAAAGTACTATCAACTACGGGTGCATTCGCTCTCACCGGCATTGCAGGCGTCCAGGGAGCAAGTGGTAAGAAGCACGATGATGAACACCCAGGAAAGAGTGGTGGGAAAGGAAAAGGCCAATCGGCCGATGCCACACTTAGTGGGAGTGTTAAACTAAAAGCGGAGAATGGTGGGACTAAACAAGAGTGGAAGGAGACGATGGAGCAGAGGGGTCGAAACCCCTCTTCATCGCTCGAATCTGGTGACTCCGTGCAAATAGCGCAGGAGGGTGAAGCTGGAAACCTCCAGAATCTCACGTATGTGGATCACTGGAAGGACACTGCACAACTCTCTCCTGACTGTAAGCCTGGAGATGATGCAGACTTTGATATTGAACATCTCTGTACGGTCTACAAAGCGGTTGACAGCGATAATAACATCGTTCAAGACAGTAACGGTGACTACCGATACATCGTTGAGCTGTGGGAGCAGGCTGAAGTAACCGATGAGTCCACCTGGTGTAGCAGTGCACAGGTAAAAGAGCTGAAGTCGGAGATACACGACAACCAGTACGATGATATAACGTTCCACGACCGCGATCCCAGTACCACTTACGACGTTAACGATGAACGACTTACTGTCAGACAATACGCTGAGGTCAACGGTGTAGCCTTTGGTGCAGATCAGGTTGTAGAATACGACGACGGGACCTTTGGGCCAGACGAGTGGACTCCCGGGCCAGGTGGTGATTATGTCGTGTCCTGGGAGGGCGAAGATCGCACCGTTGTGGATATGATCGCATTTGTCGATATCGGCTCCGAATCTCAGATCGATTTCGACGACTGGACACCCATGACTTGGGACTATTACACCAGAGTGGGTTACTAATAAAGTCAGTACTTCACGAGCGAGTAATCGATCAAATTGGTCCGCTGGATCGACTACGATAAAATATCTGGATCTGGATGTGCTCGCGTTCCTGATCCAGATTGTTATCTTCTGAATCGAAAATAAAAGACGTAGTTGGCGAAGCTATTTCACCACCTCCGCTACCACCTAGTGATCAATACTGCCGAAGTATCGAAAGTCAGTTTCACAATCCATTCGAGCAACAGATTTATATTTCTGTGTGGTGATTTGAATTTATGAGAAGGAGAGAATTTGCTGCGTTATGTTGTAGCAGTGCGATATTAATAAGTGGCTGTGGAGCATTGAACTCAACATCACCTCCCTCTAAAAGCGAAGTTTTTCAGAGTTATACTTACGACGGTACAGAATTGGTAGTGGAATTCCAAGATAACGTAGAAATTGAGAAGGCGGCGTTAGTCAACCACGCCACTGACGAAGAATATCAACAGATCACTCGGCCGGAGGATAGTGTTCGGTTCAACGTCGTGTTCCCTGATAGACTAGAGTCATATATCTCCAAAGATCTCTACGTGGAGGCTAAGACTGCTGACGGTTGGATTAAGCAGTGGGTGTGGGAACCCGCTCATGGGGCCATGCAAAATATAGAAATGTTATCAGACGGAAGGGCTTCTTTTGAGGTTCACAATACAGGCACTGCTTCCCTTCTGATTCGGTTTGTCGGAATCTATAGGGATGTACCAAACCCAACGGTTGATATTCAGAGCGACTCGTTTGATATTGACTCTTTTGAACAGGGACCGAGTGTCGTTGGCTCTGGCCGTCGCCAGGAATCTAACTCACAGAGGGAATATCTCGTCGTTGGCCCGGACGAAACTACCCAATTAGAAACTACGTATCGTCCTTTTGTATTTTCGAGCGATAAATCTGAAACTGCATGTGATGGTTCAGAGCATACCGGAGAGATCGGTCTCGTACAATCGCCCGGGGGGACTGTTTCATACACATTCACATATAGTCTCAGTGGAGATCCTGTTCGCGTTGACAGTGATGACGGCTCAAGTCGGGAGGTAACCGAGACATGCAGTTCATTCAATTCATCTCGATAATCGCCACACCATTTGACCTGCATCAGCGCCGACCACTCCACATAGCCCGAAAGAAACCTCCCCGCATCGAACTGTTTTTGTCGGCAGCCGGGTTGGCAACGCCCTATTGAGACACTCGTCGTCGGTGTTAGTGCGATGGGACGCTGGCTTGGATCCGCGCTCAAAAAACGGTCTCAAGAAGACCAGCGTCTCCTTTCTGGATACAGAGGGAGCCACTGCATGCCAGGCAGCCGGGACAGTCGACAGGTAGGCTGTGATCGAGGACGAACTCGACTCGTTCGATCTCGTCTGTCTGGCTGTGTCGACCCCCGCCGCAGCCGACGTGATCGACTCCTACGCACCTGTCGTAAACGACGCAGTGATCGATGTAACTGAGACGATGGAAGAAGCCTACAGCGCTATGCAGCGTACGCCACCGAACTGCGAACGGGCGAATCTGGACTTACTGTTTGCCCGCTCGACAGCCACGCCGAAGAAGCCCTCGGTATCACCGGTCGCAGACAGATGTGTCCTCTCGTCGCGGACGTCGGCACCCTCGTACTGTCTTTTGACAACGAACCTACCGACACCGACCACCGCAAATCGACGATCGAATAGTTAATATTATATTAGTCCATTATATATTTGTGGAAAAGAGTTACTCTGATGTATCTATTATCGCGTCGCTGGTCGTCCGGATCGGACTGGGTATCGAGGGACCGGGGCCAGTGCCGTTTGGACTGATCTCCAGACGACTCTCGAGCATTTTGCACAGCAAGCTTGTTTGCAGGAACTGGTTGTAGAAACCAAGCTCGCTGGTGGACTTGACGGCGCATCCAGCGCGTACCGTGATGCAGCAGACTCCTACTGCAGTACTGCCGAGTCGGTCGAGGGCCCAAAGTACTAGTCGGTGACACCGCTTTTCCAGGCGATTCCACGGCCGCTACAGCAGGTCGCGCGCAGCATAGCAAACGGTGAAGTCGCTATCGAGTGGACGACTGAGTACAACAGCGAATCGTATCAGTGTTCTAACTGCGAATCCAACGATGTCAACTTGGTTGCTGACAGCGTGCTGTGCATGTGGTATTCCAAACCACTCGAACGTGAGTGACACGTCCGAACCTGCTCGCTCTGGTGGAACCATTAGCCAGTATCAGAACTGGAATAACAAGGGTGCGAAACTGTTCCTTCTCATCACATTCTTGATTTCGGTTACGTAACCAGACAGCTGTGGGAACGATATTCCTTAGTCTACGGAATTTTGAGTCTGCTACCTCGATACTCTTGGGATATTTATTAATAATATTCTTAAATTTTATCTGGTGTATCAGTAAATCGGTGGCCTCGGCACTCATAGGGCTCGTCACCGCCGGATGCCGAGTCCGGCTCGGAGCGGGTGCATCGTCATCGGCCACGTCTAGCTACCGCCGTCGCTCAAAAGACGGTTTGGATTCACCGGTGAAACGCGCGCCGAATCGGGCCTTACGAACCGCGTCCGTCCTCGTTCGCGAACGCCGCGTTCCACTCGTCGATCAGGTTCTCGAGTCGGTCCGTATTCCCATGCGAGAACATCCGCTGGGCGCGATCGGTGGCCGTTCGCGGGTCCGCGGCTGCGCTCGAGGGGGTCGTTCGCGTGCGGGTGGTGGTTCGTGTCGGTTCGGCGTCGGTCGTGGGCTGCAGGCGTTGTGTACTCATGTCGGTCGGGATGTGGATATCGTCGAAAATCGGTACTCGTCGTCAGCGGCGAACTCAGACTGCTACGTGTACGACCGACATCTGTACTCACCCCTATCCGCTGCTAGGTTATAAAAGTTCATGATGGATATCGTCCCTGGGAACAGGTGTCTGAAAACAAATACCATGGGAAAAGGTAGCATAGAACAGCGATGCGATCGCCGGAGGCGCATCCGTCGTAGCGGGTTTCAATGACTCGAGGTGCCGGTTCACCACTGAATCCTCGCACTCGCCCAATCGGCCGCCATCCGTCGAGAGCCGTCGCGACTCCGATACCTTGAGAACCCGCGGCCGAGTTCTCACGGTAACACGATGGCGAGCGACGATCGAGACGGCGACGCCGACGGGCCGGACGTGAGTTTCGTGGTGCCGGCGCGAAACGAAGCCGAGTACCTCCGGGGAGCGCTGGCGAGTCTCGCCGCACTGGACACGGACTACGCCTACGAGGTGATCGTCGTCAACGGCGACTCGAGCGACGGGACGCCGGCGATCGCCCGCGAGTACGGCGCGACAGTCCTTCGCGAGGACGGCTCGAGCATCGCCGCCGCCCGAAACCTCGGGGCCGACCGCGCGGCCGGCGAGTGGCTCGCGTTCATCGACGCGGACACGCGGGTGCGAGCGAACTACCTGACCGAACTGCTCGGCTTCGTCGAAGCCGAGGGGCTCGCGGCCGCGAGTTCCTACTGTCGGATCACCGGGCCGCGACGAGCGAAAGCCATGGAGTTAACCATCAACCACGCCTTCTCGCGGCTCGAGCGGCCGATCATGCCGGGGTTCAACTGTCTCGTCCACCGGCGAGCCTTCGCCGAAATCGGTGGCTTTCCCGACGTGGCGAACGAGGATACGGCCTTCAGCCGATCGCTCGCCGGGCGGTTTCCGACGGCCTACTGCCCGACGGTTCTGGTCGAGAGTTCGGGCCGGCGGATCGCCGACGCGGGATTGACGAGGACCCTGTGGCACTATCTCCGGCTGGACGTCGAACGGCTCCGCGCGGACTACTGAACCGTCGCGTTCGGGTGAGACGGAGCCAATGCTGCCGCTACTCGAGGCGATAGTGAAAGAAGGTCGCCGGTAGCCGCGTTACGAGACGAACGTCAGCAGCTGGACCAGCACGCCCAGCATGACGCCGACCGCGATGACCGTCTTGGGATCGATACGGATGGCGTTCGAGTCCTCGGAGTCGAAGTACCGGACTAGCCCGGCACTGGACATCAGGCCACCGGTGTTCTGTCCTTTATCCATAGTCGTTCCTATGGGCCCCTCAAACTAAACCTTTCGACCGGGCCGTGTCCTCGATCACGGCAATTGGTTGGCAGTGGGAAACCCTTATGCGCGGCGCGGGGCAACTAGCGTTGACCGCATGACTGTCACACTTAAGGACTTCTACGCGGACTGGTGTGGCCCCTGCAAGACCCAGGATCCGATCCTCGAGGAGCTCGAGGACGACTGGGAGGGCCGATTCGAAGTCGAGAAAGTAAACGTCGACGAACAACAGGACATCGCCAACGAGTACCAGGTTCGATCGCTGCCGACGCTCATCATCGAGAACGACGACGGTATCGTCGAACGGTTCGTCGGCGTCACCCAGCGCGACGACATCGAGGACGCCCTCGAGTCGGCCGGGGCGTAGACGACCACCAGCTTTTCGCGGTTTTCGATCGCCGGGCAGTCCTGACTCCGGTCGGCGTCCGGCAACGCGACTGAATACGTTCGATCTGATACGGATCGTTGGAAGTCATTGCCGGTATACCCGCGACCGACCTGCGGTTGCTCCGATAAATCGGCACGAAAGACCGTCCGAAGCGTCGTCAGCCCGGCCTAGATCCACTTCACGCCGACGTCGTGCATGTCGTCGTTGTACTTCGCGATGTTGATGACCAGCGGCGTGACGCTCTCGACTTCGGCGGCGTTGGCCAGCGGCCCGGCCTCGAGCGCGCGCAGCCCCTCGATCTCGTTGGCGACCGTCAGGACGGTGTCTTTGGCGTCGTCATCGTCGGCGACGACGAGCGTATCGAGGTCGAGGTCGTTCTCGAGGTTCGACAGCGCGTCGGCCGCGAGGTTGTGGAAGGCGCCGACGACCGGCACCTCGTCGGGGGCCCGCTGCGCGACGAGCTGGGTGACGCTGCCGGCCTCGGGCGGATGATAGTGCAGCCCGTCCTCGTCGCCCTGCATGCCGACGGCGGGGGTGACCAGGACCGAGTCCGAATCGAGGCTGTCGGAAACCGCTTCGACGGTGTCGCCGACGTAGTACGGCGGGACGCTGAGTATCACGACGTCCGCGCGATCGGCCGCCATCTCGTTGCCGAAGCCCTTGATGTCGACCTCGTCGGTGCGGTCCGCGAGTTCCTCCTCGTACTCCGCGACCGCGTCGCGGGCCTTCTCGGGATCTCTCGAGCCGATGAGAATCTCGTGGCCCGTATCGCGTGCAAACCGCAGCGCGAGTCCTTCGCCGATATCGCCGGTGCCGCCCAGTAGTGCAATTCGCATACCCACCTCTCGGGACGGCACCCGAATAAAAGGGCCGGAGATCGGCCGAACTCGCCGGGTTCTCGGAGACGCTCGAACGGCAACGTCGAGCGGATCTCCGGAGCGATCGACGGTAATCTCACTGCGAACGGCGACCGAATCAACGCGCGGTGGCGCGCTTTCCAGCGATGAACGACGAGTGAATCGCTGGGACACGAACGGGGACTCGTGCTCACGTGGCAACGAGGAATGACGATCGCGACTTCGAGAGACGTTCTACGGCGCGTCGTCTTCAGTCGGGTTCATCGCCGATCCCAGCCCGCTGTCGTAGGCGTCGCGCTCGGTTACCTCGCGGATCCGCTGCTCGAGTCGGGTCTCGAGTTCCCGTCGGCGGTCCTCGTCGACGTCGGGGTTGTTCGCCAGACCCTGAACGTCCTGCCGGGCGGTCCGCAACACGGAGACGGCCTCCTCGGTCTCGAGATCGGCGGCGCGGTCGAGGGCGCGTTCGACGTCCGTGAGCGTGGTCTCGGTCATAGCGGCGGTTCGCGGGGGAGACGGATCAAAGACGGGCCGGGAAGCGCCACGTGGCCGTTTCGAGTGGCCGCCACAGCTTCCATTACTCGGCCCCCCGTCGATCCGGTATGCCCAGCCCTGCCGTCATCGCCCACCGCGGCTACGCCGGCGTCGCACCAGAAAACACTGTCACCGCGGCCGCGCGCGCCGCCGAGCGCGACGAGACCGCGATGATCGAGATCGACGTCCAGCCGGCCGCCTGCGGAACCCCGGTGGTCGTCCACGACGAGCGCCTCGAGGGGGACCGCGATGGCCGACCGCTGACCGACGCGACCGGGTTCGTCTGGGAGACGCCGCTCGAGACGCTCCGAGAGACGCGAGTGCTCGGCACCGACGCGACGGTTCCGACGCTGGCCGAGTTGCTCGCGGCCGTCCCTGAGACGATCGGCGTCAACGTCGAGTTGAAGAATCCCGGAACCCGGGATCTGCGAGCCGGCGAGTCGCTCCCATCGGACGAGCGCGACGAGCGCCGCGAGGTCTGGCAGGCGTTCGTCGAACGGGTCGTCGCCGACTGTGCGGGTTTCAACGGCGACCTGCTCTTCTCGTCGTTCTGCGAGGGGGCCATCGCGGCGCTGCGCGAGACCGCCGACTACGCCGCCGCCCCGCTGCTCCGAGACGATCTCGCTGCCGGCCTCGAGATCGCACGCCGCTACGACTGCGAGGCGATCCATCCGCCGCGAACCGCGATTTCCGGTACGGATCGGGTCGAGATGGCAGAAATCGGGGGTTCAGATACCGAACCCGATATCGACGTCGTCACAGCGGCTCACGACGAGGGGCGAGCGGTCAACGTCTGGACGGTGACGAACTGGGTCCAGTTCGACGCGCTCGCGGCGGCCGGCGTCGACGGGATCATCGCGGACTACCCCGGATTGGGCGAGGGCTCGAGCGACCGGGTGCAGCGCTCGAACTGAGCGAGAAAGCGCCCTCTCGTGAGAGGGAGTGTTCCCGGTTGTCATGGTTTCGAGAGAATAGGCAGTAGAAGCACTATATGGGGAGATAAGTGCCATATTCGAGACGAGAGAATTGGCGGCCGGACAAGTATCGCCTGCAACTGCACCGGACACCTTGATACAGAGAATCGTCGGAGGATGTGGTGCTTATGGATTTCGTCGTCTCTCCGAGGAACCGTCTCGACGGTCGAGTCGCGAGCGGGACGGCCGGCTGCGGCTCGAAGCGATATCGACTCGAGCCGCGGCGTCAGCTCAGGGAGGAGGTGTACTCCGCGTATGAGTGATTTTCCGCCACGGACGACGATCAAACGGTGGTTGGTGACGACCAATCACAAGGATGTCGGCATCCTGTACCTGGGGACGGCGCTGTTCTTCCTCATCGCCGGCGGCGTTCTCGCGCTGCTGTTCCGCGCCCATCTGTGGGAGGCCGGCGGCACCGGACTGCTCACGAACACCGAGTACAATCAGTCGGTCTCGATCCACGGCCTCCTGATGGTGTTCTGGTTTCTCTCCCCGTTCGGGTTCGGCTTCGCGAACTACTTCGTCCCCTTACAGATCGGTGCGAAGGATCTGGCGTTCCCGCGCCTGAACGCGTTGAGTTACTGGTTTTACTTGTTCTCGGGCATTCTCGTCTTGCTCTCGTTCTTCCAGGGAACCTCGTGGGCTAACGGCTGGTACATGTACGCGCCGCTGAACGTCCCGATCTACAACCCCGGGTACACGCTGACGATGGGCGGGAACACGACCATCCTCGCGTTGACCTTATTCGTCATGTCGGTCACCCTCGGCTCGGTGAACTTCCTCACGACGATCCACCGCTGTCGTGCGGAAGGCCTCGGCCTGTGGAACATGCCGCTGTTCACGTGGAGCATTCTGCTGACCGTCTGGATGATGCTGTTCGCCTTCGCGGCGCTGCTGGCAGCGGTACTCCTGTTACTCACCGACCGTATCCTGCTGACCCAGTACTACTCCTCGACGTCACAGGGCTCGAGCCTGCTGTGGGGTCACCTGTTCTGGTTCTTCGGCCATCCGGAGGTGTACATCGTCTTCTTCCCGTCGCTGGGGATCATGTTCGAGACGTTCCAGACGTTTACCGGTCGACGCCTCGTCGGCCGGAAGTGGGTCATCATCGCGATGGTCCTCGTCGCGGTGCAGTCGTTCCTCGTCTGGATGCACCACATGTTCCTGACGACGATCAACCTGCCAATCAAGACGCTCTTTATGGCGACGACGATCGGGATCTCGCTGCCGTTCGACCTGATGGTCTTCTCGCTGATCTACACGATGGTCAAGGGCCGCGTCCGGTTTACGACGCCGTTCCTGTTCAACCTCGGCGCGCTCGTCCTGTTCATCCTCGGCGGCATTACGGGGGTCTTCCTCGGTGCGGTCGTCCTCGACTACGAGTTCCGCGGGACCTACTGGGTCGTCGCCCACTTCCACTACGTGATGGTCGCGGGCGTCACCGCACTGATCGGCGGTCTCTACTACTGGTGGCCGAAGATCACCGGCAAAATGTACTCCGAGCGGCTCGGGAAGCTCAGCTTCGCGGTCTACTTCCTCGGCTTCAACCTGCTGTACTTCCCGATGTTCATCGCCTGGGAGACGCCGCGCCGCGTCTTCCACTACGGCGAGGGCGCACAGCTCTACCACCAGGCGGCAACCGTCGGGGCCTACGTCCTCGCCGTGTCGTTCCTGCTCGTCTTCATCACCCTCGCGAAGAGCTTCGTCACGGGTCCCGACGCACCCGACAACCCGTGGACGTACTCGCGAACCGCCGAGTGGGCGACGACCTCACCACCCCCCCTCGAGAACTGGCCGAACCGGCCCAGCTACGCCAGCGGGGAACTCCGGTTCGTCGACGATTCGACCGCGACCGACGGCGGTGCGGCCGCACACGAGCGGATCGGCGAAGCCGAGTCGCTCGAGGGAGACCACGAGGATCACGCGAGCATCTGGCCCTTCGGCATCGGGATCGGCATGTTCGTCACGTTCCTCGGACTGTCGGGGATGACTCCCTACGTCGCCGAGTTCGCCACCGCACGCGGCGCGGAGGTGTCGGGCATCGGCTCGACCAACATTCTCTATCCACTGCTTTCGATCGTCGGCGTTCTCGTCCTGGGAGTCACCCTCTTCCAGTATGGACGCGAACGGTTCAACGCGCCCCACATGGCCATCGCCGAACGCTGGCCGTTCGACGGCGTCGGAACGACGAAAACCGGCGTCTGGATCTTCCTGGCCTCGGACGTCGTCGTCTTCGGGGCAGTCATCGGCGCGTACGTCTTCATGCGGATTCACACCGGCTGGGGCGAGATCGAACCCGTGCCGCCGTCGGAGATCATCGGCCTCTTCAACACGTACGTCCTCCTGACCTCGAGTTTCACGGTCATCATCGCGCTCACAATGGCCGAACGGGAGAACAAGCGCGGGCTGCTGGCGTCGATGGGAGCCACGCTGTTGCTCGGGTTCACGTTCCTCGGAGTCAAGGGCTACGAGTGGGGACAGGAGTTCGCCCACGACATCTACTGGTTTACCGAGCTCCAGTACTCGATGTACTTCGTGACGACCGGTCTGCACGCCCTCCACGTCATCCTCGGGCTGCTCATCGCCGCGTTCATGATATACCGCATCGTGACCGTCAACGCCTACCTCCGAGACAGTCGGCCCGTCGAGTTCTTCGGCCTCTACTGGCACTTCGTCGACATCGTCTGGGTGATCCTGTTCCCGCTGTTCTACCTCATGTAGCGCGGTCGAGGCCGTTTTTCGGGGTGTGACGGCCAAGGGGTCACTCGAGGTCGTTCGACTGAACGAGATCAACCGAATACAAGGAGGCCCCCCTCGAACGGTCCGCTATGGAACTCTCGAGCGTCGTCGATCGACTCGACGAGGAGCTCCGAACCGCCGACTACGCCGATCTCGACGCCAGCGCGAACGGGCTACAGGTCGGGCCGGACGACGGCGAGATCGAGCGCGTCGCGTTCGCCGTCGACGGCGTTCGCGAGACGTTCGATCGGGCGATCGAGGCCGACGCGGACCTGCTGGTCGTCCACCACGGGCTCTCGTGGGGCGGCTTCGACCGCGTGACGGGCCGGACCTACGACCGGATCGCCCCTCTGATCGAGAACGACCTCGCGCTGTACGTCTCGCACCTCCCGCTGGACGGCCACCAGGAACTCGGTAACGCCGCCGGCGTCGCCGACCTGCTCGGCCTCGAGGACCGAACCCCGTTCGGCGAACTCGGCCCCGAGTACATCGGTCAGCGGGGAACGGCGACGGAACCGTACGCGCCCAACGAGCTGCGTGAGCGCCTCGAGGAGAACCTCGACACGGACGGCCAGCCCGTCCAGCACCTCGCGTTCGGTCCGGACGAGATCGAGGACGTGGCGATCGTCACCGGCAGCGGGGTCGATTGGCTGGGCGAGGCCACCGCAACGGACGCCGACGCGCTGGTGACCGGCGAGGGGAAAGGGAAGGCCTACCACGAGGCCCAGGAGGCAGGAATCTACGTCTTCCTCGCGGGCCACTACGCGACCGAGACCTTCGGCGTGCGATCGCTGCAGGACCTGGTCGAGGAGTGGGGCCTCGAGACGAGGTTTCTCGAGGTGCCGACGGGGCTCTGACGACCGTCCACGAGCGGACCGGCGATCGGTTCGCTCCCCCGAAGCCAATTCGCGATTCGCTGGAGAGCGGACGGCCGTCGGGACGGACCGAGAGGGTGGGTCGCACTTTCTACTTCGACCAGCCAGTATACGAGGTTATGGGCCTTCATCTTACGGCTGTCTTGGACGAACCGAGGGGGTGGTGCGCTGCACGAGCGTTCCTCGGCGGATCGCTCGCGTTCGTCGCCCTGTACGCGTACTTCGAATTTCTCCGTGCCGGTGGCTCAATCCTGCTGTTGGTTTTCGCCACCTCGGCGGGGCTGTCGGGCGTCGCGGAACTGTTGCAGACGGACCGGCGGCGATCAGCGATCGTCCTGCGGGCGACGGCGATCGGACTGCTCGTCGCGCTGTCGCGGTGGCGCTTCGTTTGCTGCTGTCGTGATTCACCGCGACGACAGCGGGTGAGTGACCTTCGTGACCGGATCAGATGCTTCGAGACGATGTACCTCGAGGTCCCAACGGGGTTCTGATGGCGATCCGTTGGCAGATAGGAGCGTATTTCATAAAATACATTATAGAACTAAATAAGTCTAAATAAATGTAAATATATAAAATATAAAATATTACATTATATCAAGAAAATATTGCATGTATGCAACGGAGGAAATTGTTGCAAACGATTGGTGTCGGTACTATCAGCATGGGAGCGACAGTTAGTACTGCAAGATCCAGTGAGAGTAGCAATATAAAGGGTGACATGAAGAAAGCAAATGAAATCAGAGATAAAAAAGGAATAGAAGCGGCTACGGATTTCCTCGAAGACAATGGCTATCGTACTGGATCAAAAGAATTCACGAAATCAATCAAATTAGGTGTCAATGAAGCTAACACGAGTGGTAGTGTTGGCACCCAAAAAATAGAGGACCCCCAAGACGGTGGTATAACAGTAGAACTTCTTGGGGTACAAGAAGGATTCAATGACAGAGTGGGTATATTTGTAGAAACTTCGTACGATTACAGAGTGAAATGTCTGCGAGGGAGATGGAATAACAAAAGCTCCGGAGCGGACCCCAACGACGCAGTAGGAATTGCTTGGAACTCCTTCCAAAACGAATTTTTTGAACTTGCATTTGGAGGTGGGGAAAACGCTATGAGTACACCAAAGCATTCAGAATGGAATGAGGATGTCCACGACCCCAGCAGGGGTAGAACCGGGTTTAATATAGATGACAAAGAAGCATTTCTTGATTGGGAGGATTCCCTACCGAATTGCACCGTATACAAGGGGCTTGATGAAGAGGAGGAAGATGAAGTTTATGGTACTAATTGCGGACTTTATTTAGAACCTGTTGGAGACTGGGATCCGGAAGACCGTGTAATAAATGTAGCATACACTCACGCTTGGGCAAATATTTCGATTAACCCATCGGTATCATTCAGTTCGGACGGCCCTGCCCTCGAGTTTTCTCCTGACTGGCAGGTGAACGATTCCACGATTACAACCTCTGATGATGGTACTAACTTGGAGATGAGTCAAGCAGAGATAATATAGCATAAATATATTCGGGCACTATAATACAAATAGACGTAGTGACTGTGTATCTACTATAGATGAGTCCAAAATTCGGATGGCTCAATTTTGCCGGGCTACAAATAACAATTATGGGCGTTATTTGTTTCCAGATATTAATATTACTTAATGAGTTTGCCGTTCTTTTTGTACTTGGTGCCATATTCTCCATCATAGGAACAATTATAAATTTCATTGGAATAGTATATCATTGAATGTAGTGGGAATTTCCGGCACGAAGATGAGTACATTCGGTAGTGTGGAACCGCTGCTGAAGAGCCGATACGGCCGGTGGTCGCATTGCGGATCCCCGTGATCGGAACGCTCGTAGCACTGATCGTCGCGACACCGCGTCCCCGGTATCGCGATGTGCGAGGCGACGGACCGAGGGAATCGCGACGTTGAAACCGCTGGCTTGCGGACGCGTGAACATGAGCAACGACCACGATCACGACGACCACCACGACCCCGAACGGGAGACCTTCTCGCACGATCCGGTCGGCCACGCCGAAGTCCGCGCGGGGATGACGGTCGGCGAACTCGCGGGCGAGTACGGCAACGCCGGCGTCGGCGCGGCGGACCTCCACGAGGCCGTCGACGTGACCGAGTCGATGTTCGACGACGACGTGACCGTCTTCTTCGGCCTCGCGGGCGCGATGGTCCCGACGGGGATGCGCGCGATCGTCGCGGACCTGATCCGGGACGGCCACATCGACGTTCTCGTGACGACCGGCGCGAACCTCACCCACGACGCCATCGAGGCCATCGGCGGCAAACACCACCACGGCGCGGTCCACGCCGAGGGGAAAACCGAACGCGAACACGACGAGACCCTGCGCGACGAGGGCGTCGACCGCATCTACAACGTCTACCTCCCACAGGAGTTCTTCGCGACGTTCGAGTCCCACCTGCGCGACGAGGTCTTTCCGGTGCTCGAGGCCGAGTGCGAAGAAGAGGGCGCGGTCTCGATCCAGCGGCTCACCGAGGAACTCGGCCGAGCCAACGCCGAGGTCAACGAGCGCGACGAGATCGAAGAGGATGCCGGCATCGCTGCCGCCGCGTACGAGAACGATGTGCCGATCTACTGTCCGGCCGTCCAAGACTCCGTGCTCGGCCTGCAGGCGTGGATGTACTCCCAGACCGGAGCGTTCACGTTGGACGCGCTGGCCGACATGACACCGCTTACCGATATCGCCTTCGAGGCCGACGAGGCCGGCGCGTTCGTCGTCGGCGGCGGCGTCCCCAAGAACTTCACCCTCCAGACGATGCTCGTCTCGCCCGACGCCTACGATTACGCCGTCCAGTTGACCATGGATCCCAAGCAGACCGGCGGCCTCTCCGGCGCGACGCTCGACGAGGCCCGCTCGTGGGGCAAACTCGAGAAGGACGCCGACAACGTCTCGGTCTACGCCGACGCGACGATTACGCTCCCGCTGGTGGTCGCCGCCGCGCGCGAACGACTCGAAAACTGATCGCACGGCGCTCGCGGGAGACGACACCACTGCGCTCGCCCTCGATGCGTACCGCATCGGCTCGAGACTGGTTAACCGACGTGCAGTGGCGCGCGCTGGGCCGCGTCGAACGATCAGTGAGACGCGGACCGAAACTGCGCGAGGGATGAGGACCACAGCGACCAGCGGGAGCGAGGACCGCAATCGGCTGGGGAGGGCGTGGCTACTCCGTGTTGCCAGCATGAGCAGGACGCTCGTCGTCGGTGAGACTGAAACGAACACAGTGGCTCTGCTATCGTGGCAACGGGGATTTCCACGCCCTCCCCAACCGATTCACTCACTTCGTTCGCTCATCCCTCGCACAGATCGAACCGCAGTTCGCTGGTCGCTCACTGCGGTTCAGCGCGCGCCACCGCACACCGGTTGCTCGAAGCCGAAGTGACACAGAGGTCTGCCGCACTGCCCGTTCACCTGGCATCTAACGACGATCCGACGGCGGTTCGAACTCGTAGGTCTCGCCGTGCTCGAGGTAGTCCACCCGATCCTCGAGCCCCGCCTTTTCGACGGCCGCCTTGAAGTTCGAGAGCGGTGATCGAAACACCTCGTAATCGTTGTAGTGGATCGGGATCGACGTCTCCGCGTCGATCAGGTCGACCGCTTCGACGCCCTGGTCGGCGTCCATCGTCAGGAGAACGCCCAGAATCCGCGTCCCGCCGAGGTGGAGCAACGCGAGGTCGATCTCGGGGTAGCGCTCCGGGATCTCCTCGAGCGCGTCGTAGACGACCGTATCGCCAGAGACGTAGAGCCGCACGAGCGGCGGCTCGTCCGGGCTCGCCGCCTCGTCGTCGGACCGAAACTCGAGCATGCTGCCCATCACCGGGGGGAGCCCCTTCGAGACGACCGGCGGGCCGTGGCGGCCGGGCATCGCCGTGATCGTGAGCCGCGCGTCGCCCTTCCGGAGGTGACACTCCTCCCAGGTCTCGAGGGGATAGGTCTCGTGAAACCCTTTCTCGTCGAGTTCCTCGGCCGCGTGGTGGGTCGTCACGATCGGCAGGTCCTCGTCGAGTTTCTCTTCGACCACGCGGTCGAAGTGATCGCCGTGATAGTGAGAGAGCAGGACGAAGTCGATCGACGGCAACTCCTCGATCTCGATGGCGGGATCGGTCCGCCGTCGGGACGTGATCCCGTAGCCGAGGTGAACGTGATCGCCGCTGTGGAGGAAGTTCGGATCCGTGAGGATCGTAAAGCCGGCGTACTCGATGATCACCGTCGCGGTCCCAACGAAGAAGATCGATCCGTTCTCGAGGTCGGCGTCGTCCGTCTCGGCCGTCGGGAACTCGATGTCGGCGGCACGGAACTGGCTCATGGATTTCCCTCCACTGCGCGCCCGTTTCAACCCCTTTCGACGCTGCCGAGACTGCCACTGCGTCTGATACGAGCGTGCGGTGACACCGGGATCGACCCGGCCGCATATGCACGGCGTAGCCTCAACCGGCTGGCCGTCCGACGAGACTGCCATGAGCGATCCACTCGAGTACGAGGTCGCCGTCGTCGGCGGCGGTCCCGCGGGGCTGACGACAGCGCTGTACGCGACCCGGCTGGGCCACCGCACCGTGCTCTTCGAGAAGGAAGGCGGTCGCCACGCGAGAGTCACCCACGTCCACAACCTGCTGGGCGTCTCCGAGAACGTCTCCGGCGAACAGTTGGCGACCCACGCCGTCGACCAGCTCGAGCACTACGGCGGAGACTTCTTCCCGGACGCCGTCGAGTCAGTGGCGAAACTGGGTGACGACGGCGACGGCACTCCGGGCGGCGGCGACGACCCCCGATTTCGACTCGAATCCACCCACGCCACGGTCGACGCCCGGCGGGTCGTCTTCGCGACCGGCTTTCGCGATCGGAGCCCCGAGGTGTCGGAACTCGAGCGGTTCACCGGCCGCGGCCTGCACTACTGCCTGCACTGCGACGCGTACACGCTGGGCGACGGGCCGGTCTTCGTGCTCGGTCACACCGAAAGCGCGGCCCACGTCGCGATGACGATGCTCAACTTCACCGCCGACGTCGACCTCCTGCTCGACGACCGCGAGCCCGAGTGGGACCAGGAGACCGATCGGCAACTCGAGGCCCATCCGGTCGACGTCGTCGACACGGCGGTCGTCTCGGCGTACGAGGACGACACGATCCCCGACGACGAGCCGCCGTGGTTGGGCGGACTCTCCTTCGCCGACGGCACCGAGCGGGACTACCTCGGCGGGTTCGCGATGTACGGCTCCGCGTACAACGCCGACCTCGCGGCCGATCTCGGCTGTGACCTGCGCGACGACGGCGCCATCGCCGTCGACGAGGACCGGGAGACCAGCGTCGACGGCGTCTACGCCGTCGGCGACGTCACCCACGGCCAGAACCAGACCACCATCGCCATCGGCGACGGTGCCTACGCCGGCCTCGCGCTTCACAAGGACCTCCGGCCGTTCCCGAAGTCGCTCGACGACCTCGAGGCGAGCGACGAAGCGGACGATGACGGTGCGGACAGCGACGGCATCGAGAGCGACCTCGAGCGCTCGGTACCCGGAAGCCCGCCCGACCTCCGAGCGCAGATGCGACGCGTCCGCGAACTCGAGACGCATCCGGGATTGCGCGAGCCGTCGCCGGGCAGGGGACGCGAGTGAGGCCGCCCGGTGATCACTCGAGCGCGTCGTCGTAGGTCCGGTAGGTCGCCGACCCGACGTCGATCCGGACCAGCGCGTTTTCCGCGTAGGCGTCGGCGTCGGCGTCGTACTTCTCGTTGATCCGGCGGCGGGCGGCTGCCGTCTCGGCCTCGTCCTCGACGACCGTCGCCGTCCCGAGTAGCGTCACCGTCCACTGCGCGTGCCCCGCCTCGTCTCTCTGTACCGAGAGTGCGACTCGCGGGTTCCGTCGAACGTTCGCCAGTTTCCGACCCGTCGTCACGATCTCGACCGTCTCGTCCGCGTAGCGGTACCAGACCGGCGCGACGTGGGGTCGCCCCTCGACGCAGGTTCCCAGATGCGCCATCAGCGGCTCGCTCTCGAGGAGCCGTTCCGCCGTCGGTGGGACCGTCGTCACGGTCGTATCGCCGACGGGGAACGGCAAAAGCGACCGCCATGGCGGTGCCGGCGCGCCGGTCCCGTGGCGCGAACTTTTTCACCGCACCGTTCGTACCCGCGGTCATGTCACTGACTGCCGGCGTCGTCGCGGTCCAGGGCGACGTCGAGGAACACGCGGCCGCCATCGAACGCGCCGCCGCGGCTCGCGACCGCCAGATTACGGTTCGGGAAATCCGGGACTCCGGGATCGTCCCCGACTGCGACCTGCTCGCGATGCCCGGCGGCGAATCGACGACCATCTCCCGACTGATCCACAGCGAGGGGATCGCCCCCGAAATTCGGGAGCACGTCGCCGCCGGAAAACCCCTGCTCGCGACCTGTGCCGGCCTGATCGTCGCCTCGAGCGACGCCGGCGACGACCGGGTCGACGAACTTGGACTGCTCGACGTTGGCGTCGAGCGCAACGCCTTCGGCCGACAGACGGACAGCTTCGAAGCACCGCTCGCGGTCGCGGGTCTCGACGACCCGTATCCGGCGGTGTTCATCCGCGCACCCGTCATCGATTCGGTCGGCGACGCCGACGTGCTCGCGTCGTGGGACGACCGCCCGGTCGCGGTCCGAGACGGTCCCGTCGTCGGGACCTCCTTCCACCCCGAACTGACCCCGGACAGCCGGATCCACGGGTTGGCCTTCTTCGAGAACGAGGCCGCAGCGGTACCGGCGCTCGAGGACGCGCAGTAGTCGGCCCAGCGGAGACTGCGGCAGGGAGGCGAGGCGGGCGACTGTTTTATCCCGGCACGCGATGTGCTGAGGTTACATGTCGAGCGGACACGACGCGACAACGTACGAGATAGCTGCCGACGACGAGGCGATCCACAGCGCGTGGGACAATACCCTCGAGCCGGTCCAGACGATCGAGCCCGGCGACATCGTCCGCTTCGCATGCAGGGATTCGACGGGCGGGCAGCTCGGCCCCGATTCGACCGTCGCCGACGTCGCCGACCTCGATGTCGACCGGGTCCACACGCTGACCGGCCCCGTCGCGATCGACGGCGCTCGGCCGGGCGACGTCCTCGAGATCGAACTGCTCGAGGTCGACCACCGGGGCTGGGGGTACACGCTGGTCCTCCCGGGCGAGGCGGAGCTCGGGCTCCTGGCCGACGAGTTCCCGGAGCCGGCGCTATACGTCTGGGAGTTCGACGGCGATGTCGCTCGGTTCGCGAACGACATCGAGGTCCCGCTCGATCCGTTTCCCGGCGTGCTCGGCGTCGCACCCGCCGAGGACGGCACCCACGAGACGTTCCCGCCGCGGTCGGTCGGCGGGAACGTGGACATCAAACAACTCACGGCGGGCGCGACGCTGTACCTCCCCGTCGCGGTCGACGACGCCCTGTTCAGCGTCGGCGACGGACACGCCGCGCAGGGGGACGGCGAAGTCTGCGGGACCGGAATCGAGGCGCCGATGGACGTCACCTGTCGGTTCGATCTCCGGTCGGACCTGTCGATCGACCAGCCCCAGTTCGAGACCGCGGGACCGTTCACGCCGAGCGGCCGAGACGAGCCGATGTACGGGACGACGGGGATCGCGGACGACCTGATGACGGCGACCAGAACGGCCGTCCGGAACATGGTCGACCACCTGCACGACGAACGCGGACTCGACCGGAGCGACGCCTATATCCTGTGCTCGGCCGCCGTCGATCTGAAACTCAACGAGGTGGTCAACGCTCCGAACTGGGTCGTCTCCGCGTACCTTCCGGAGCGCCTCTTTCCGGCGGAACGGCGTCGATCGACGTGACAGGAACGGGACCGGTGGTACGCATTTATCCGTCGGCACCGTATCGGTGCTATGAACCGGTATCTATCCCCTGAACCGGCGAGCGATCGCCTCGAGGTGACCCCCGCGGACAGCGAGCGGACAGCGGCGCAATGACGGACTCGCCAACGGGCGACTTTCACGACGATTCGTCGGAGCGGGAGACGAACGAGCGCGATCGCGAGAACGCCTCTCCCCAGGCGCTTCCCGCGGACCTCGCGCGACGGTTCTTCGACGCGTGTCCGGTCGCCGCCCTCGTGATCGATTCGACGGGCGGTATCGCCTTCGCTACCGACCGCGCGTCGGAGACGCTCGGGCTCTCGCGCGAGGAGCTCGTCGGCCGTCCGTACGATTCGTCCGAGTGGACCATCTGCTACGACGACGGGACACCCGTCTCCGTGGATGACCATCCCGTCACGCGCGTCTTCGAGTCGGGCGATCCCGAGTCGGGGTTCGAACACTGGATCGAACTCCCGGACGGCACCGAACGGTGGTTCTCGAGCAACGCCGCACCGCTGTTCGACGAAGACGGCGGCGTCGAGTTCGTCGTCTTCGCGTTCGAGGACGTAACAGCGCTGAAGCGCCACGAGGAGCGACTGACCAGCGACCACGTCAGACTGCTCGAGTTCCGCGCGGACGAATCGGCGGTTCCGCCCTCGCTGCGGGTCGAGGACGAACGGATGTGGATCGACATCGATTCCGTCGTCTCACTCCCCGACGGGACCACCGTTCAGTACATGGGGACGTCGGATCTCACCGCGAGCGAGTTCGTTACGGCCGTCGAAGAGGTGCCCCACTACCTCGACGCGCGGTTGCTCAGTTCGGTCGACGGCTACAATCGCATCGAAGCCCACTCGGACTCGGAGACGGTCGCCCACGTGTTCTCTGCGCTCGGCGGCCGCCCCCGCGAAATCGTTATCGCGTCCGACGAGGTCAGGTTCCGCGGCGAACTCCCCGGCGACGTGGACCACCGGCAGGCCGGCGACGAGATCCGGCGGTTTCACCCCGAGGCCGAACTGGTCGCCGAGGAACTCGTCTACTCACCCCAACTGCTGTACGACATCGTCGCGGACGCGCTCACCGACCGACAGCTGGCCGCACTCGATGCCGCCTACTTCAGCGGCTACTTCGACACACCGCGGACCAGCACCGGCGACGAGTTGGCGGACCGGTTCGGGGTCACCCGCCAGACCCTCAATCAGCACCTCCGCAAGGCCGAGCGGACCGTCTTCCAGCACCTCTTCGAGAAGTCCGGCGCGGACGGACACTGACCAGTCAGCGTCACTCCTTACGACGACATCTGCGATACTGGATTCAATGAGTAACGATACAGCTCACTCCAGTCCCTCCCCATCCCGACCGGTCGGTGACGACAGTTCGGAGATCCGCGGCCGGTTCGACGACGGTCCCACCACGGTCGTCCTCGAGATCGTCGAAGCCGTGGCGGCCGTGACGAATCAAGAGCCCGACGCGATGTCACCGCTCTACCACACGATCGACCCCGAAGCGCTCACCGATCTCGTGACGTCTGCGCGAGACCACCCCATCGACGTTTCTTTCTCCTACGAAGGCTGTCGAGTGACCGTCTCGAGCGACGGCTGTGTCGTCGTCGACCCACCGGCGAACTGAACGCGTCCGCAAGTCGCAGTTTCGGAGCGTGCCTCGAGAGTCCCGTTCGGGCCGTCTCGGGTTCTCAACCGCGTGAAGGGCGCTCCGCGAACTCGAGCAGTTGGGGCGCTCCTCGAGTCGCGCCCGGAGCTGATCCACGTCGGTCGTGCTCATCCGTTGAATGTGGGCGAGACCGTGCGTGTCTGTACGTGAGTGTTAGTTCAGTTTAAAATAGACTCAATAGCTGGCCGAAGACGCCAGCGTTGAACGTATCTTCTGCTCGGTAGCCCTCGATAGTGGCATTATAATCGTGATATTGTGGATTGAAATCGCGGTTCATACACCGAACCATCATATGGTCGGTCCCCGGACCGAGGACGCGATATTCTTCGGGCGGTTCCTCACCGCGAGCGAGGTAGCTATCCCGAATCTGGCACCGAAGGTGATAGACCAGAAACTCTCGGAACTGGCCCCTGTCGATGTCGATGACGACGTGCTCGAGGCGCGTATCAGGTTTGCGGTCCGGATAAGGGTCGTCACTCTGAATAATGCGATCGTCGTTGATATCGGCGTAGTATATCACGTGGACTCCGGAGGTGGCGTCAATCTCACTTCCGTCGTCGGTGAGGTAAATATCGAGTTTGTGTTCTCGATATTCGTTCATCGCCACACCTGCGGGCACGGGATCGGGTTTGGTTGCGCGATAGTGGCGTCGTACGCACCGGCCAGTTGCTGATAGTAGTGATGGAAGTGGTGCTTCAGGTCGTCTTCGGAGAGATCCGCGACTACATTTTCGACCTGCTCGATCTGGTCACTCCGCAGGTACCACGGGACTGTGTCATACTCGGTGTTCTGAGCGACGTACCATTTGGCATAATCCCGCGCTTGATCAACCATCTCGTTCCCCTCACCTGTTCGGTCGTCTGGGTCATCCGGATAGCCCTCTTGTTCATGATACACGATTTCCCAACTTCCCTTTTCAATCGATATTTCGTGAATTACGCCGTTATTGTCATTGATATCGACCCCGATACCCACTTCATTTTCACCGATAACCGTACCATTCATTATTCTCTCACTCCAGTCGGATCACTACCCGTTCCTGTTTTCTGTGACTTATCGACATTGGTCTGTGATTTGAGCCCGAGAATATCGAGTACCTTCTCGCGATTATTGTATATCGCCTACGAAGCGCAGCACCGGACAGGGAACCAATAATTTTACCGAAAGGCAGCCCGGACTCTTTGCCGGCCTCGGTCATTCCCATCTTGAGGGCTTCCCCAGTTCCTGCATCACCCATCTTCTGGAAAAGGTTACCTTCGAGCGTGGATGATAATCCGTCGACTCTGGCCTGCAGTTGCTTTTGATTTTCCGCTAATGCATAGAGGCGGTCGTCGACACCGGATTTCTCACCGATGTCTTGCAGCGACAGATCGGATTTCTCATTACTCCCAAATACCGCCTCCTTCAGCGACGACAAACGACCTTCGGTCAACCGCTGGATGTGGACTTCCGTCTGTCCCAAGCGCTGGATTCCCAATTCACCACCTTCCATCACACGCTGGGCAGTTTCCTCCGCCTCCCGCTCTAACTGTGGATCCGGATCGATCTCGAGCCCCAAATTCTCCTGTGGAAGCATCGACACCGCACCGCCAGTCTGTTGGCGTACGTGGGCTAACTCGTGAGCCAGAACGTGCTGGCCTTCCGGCGAAGACGGATCGTACTCGCCGGAATTAAACGCGACGTGATTCCCGACCGTGAACGCCCGTGCATTGATCTGCTCACATGCCTGGGCAGCCTTTGGACCAGTATGAATCCGCACGTCACCCAGCGAATCACCCATCCGGTCTTCCACCGCCCGCTGGATCGACGTATCCAGCGACCGGCCGGGTGAGGAGATGACGTCCCGAACGCCCTCCGGGACCTGTGTCTCACCGGCCGCGCCGCTCTGAGCCCCGCCTTCCGCACTGCGCTGGAGTGCGCTCGAGGCACCGCGACTCGATTTGTTGCCGAGACGGGGACCGCTAGCTGTCCGAGACAGCCCTGTTCCGATCGATTCTTTGATTCGATGAACGCGCTCGGCAGCGCCCAACCCGCTAGTCGACGTCGGCCCGAGACTCGAGTCCGTCCGTTGCTTCGCGCGCTGGAGGCGTGCCGCAGCATCCAGTGCGCCGATCGAGTCCGAAGCGGTCTCCGATTGTGACGAGTCGGTGTGTTCTTTCAGTCGCTGCACTCGCTCTGCCGTCGACCCGAACGAGCCCAGCGACGCAGGCATCTCTGCTGAGTCCGCTGATGTCGTCCCCTCGTCACTCGTTCGGTGTACTGATACGCTCGAGTCAGTGGACTGTTGTCGCTGAACCGCGGACGAGGAATCAGATTCCTCGTCGGACGAGCGTCCCGAACGCGAAGAATATCGTCCCATCGCTGTGATATCCAGGTCGTTTTGGGTCCGCAACAATAGTATTTACTGTTACTACACACGCTAAATTTTAAGAGATGGTGTCGTGTTGGGTCGGCCATTAGCCGAGTGTCCTACGAGACGACACGCACTCACTTGCTGGCCGAACTCGAGCGAAATAGTTCAGCAGCGGAGACGGAACAGGAGGGGAGTGAACGAGCGACGGTACGAGCAGGGAGCATGATCGTCCCGGAAGCGTACGTTTACGGTTCCGAAGCCGATACCTTCCGATATGATCGCCGACAGCGACGCGACGGGGGAGAGACGATGACGGGAAAGCGAAACGACCCGAACGAGTCCCCGGCCGACCTCCGCGAGGACGCCGCTAGATACGACGAGATAGCCGACGGCCTCGAGGACCTCCTCGCGGAACTGCGCGACGAGGAGCTCAAGGATTCGCGGCTCGAGGGGCTGTTCGACGAGGTCAGCTCAAGCGATCCGAACATCTGGAACATCGTGAGCGCGTTCATCGACGTCGAGGACGGCGAGGCGGTGGTCACGGACGAGTCGAAACTGGCACAGGGGAGCTGGGCACCGGAGATCATCGAGGGCTGTGACACGATGATCACCCTCGACATCGAGTACGGGATGATGCCCGACGAGTTCACCTACACCGCCGGAAAGAAGCTCAGCCAGCGGATCGAGGAGTTCCGGGAGCAAGCGGCCGAGGCGAGGCGGAAGGCCGACGAACTCGAGGACGAGACGACCGACTGAGAGTGATCTGCGGAGATACTCGTGACCGATCCCGAGCTCACGGGACGGGTTTATCGCCTATATCACGGCTGAATTCGAGAATTAGATCTAACCCGTGTCGGATTACAGAAGACCTATACTGTGATCCTCGTCTCAATTGGATATGGTCCGGTATCCCGACGGTCGATGTCCCGATTGCGGTGAGAGAAAATTTTCTCGGGCAGAAGGTTCTGAATGGTGCCCTAACTGTGCCCAACTTCGCTCTCTGGGACTGGTTGATCGATGATTTGACGACTCTGTTATGGAATATTACAGACCCACTTCCCGATAGCTGTTGGCCCGCTCCGTAAGTGGGATAAATCGTAATCGGGAACGTGCGGATTCGTGAAGACGCTCAGGCGACTATCCGTTCTTGTTCGAATTCCTCGTCAGTCGTCACGTTCCCATCGGTATCGTCCTCGTTCTCTGTCCGCCAGCGCCACGATCCCACCTCGAGCGGCTCGAGCGAGACGATCACGTACGACCGGTCGGGCCAGGTCGCCCGCGCGGCGTCGGTCGCGCTCGGCCGCGGCGGCCCGCGGGGATGGGAGTGATAGAAGCCGACGATTTCCTCGCCCCGGTCCTCGAGGCGCTCGAAGATAGCCAGCTGTTCCTCGGGATCGATCTCGTACCGCGTCCGCGGCGTGTCGGCGACGTTCGCGGCCGGATACTGCGATCGAACGCGACTCCGACCGTCGGGCTCGAACTCGCCGCCGAGGACGCCACAGATTTCGTCCGGCTCGCCGTCGCGGGCGCGTTCGAGGATCGCCTCGCGAACGACAGTCGGGAGGACGATCACGGGCTCGAGTCGACCTCGGTTCGAGACTCCGATTTGTCACGTGCCGTCTCGAGGTTCTCGAGTTCCCCGAACGGAACCGCGATATCCGCGGCCGGCCCGTCGAACCGGTTGGGCTGGACGATCGGTGCCAGCGCCTCGAGCGTGTCCACCAGCCGCGGCCCGGGCCGGTTGAGGTAGTGGTCGCCGTCCATCGCCCAGACGCGGCCCTCTCGAACTGCAGTGAGATCCGCCCAGCCGTCGCGCTCGGTGAGATCGGTTCTGTTCCGCGCGGTCTGCTCGAGGCCGAAGCCACAGGGTGCGACGACGGCGAGTTCGGGGTCGTAGTCGCGGATGTCGTCCCACTCGCGCGGACTCGAGGCCTCGCCGACGTCGGCCAGCCCGTACTCGCCGCCGGCCCAGTCGACGAGTTCGGCGGTCCAGTGGCCCGCGACCATCACGGGATCGGTCCAGTCGAAGACCGCCACGCGCGGACGGTCCTCGGCAGCGATATCGGCGGTTCGGATCCGGATCGCTTCGATCCGCGACTCGAGATCGCGTCGGACCTCGCGAGCGCGCTCCTCTCGGCCGATCGCGCGGCCGATCCGTTCGAGGTCTCCCAGCACGTCGCCGACGCTGTGGGGGTCGGTCGGCACGATTTCGGGATCCGCATCGATCCGGTCGACGGCGTCCTCGATTACCGCCACGTCGACCGCACAGACGTCGCACATTCCCTGCGTGACGATCACGTCCGGCTCGAGTTCCGCGAGCGTCTCGACGTCGACGTCGTAGACGCCGCCCTCGGTGTCGGCGGTCTCGAGCACCTGCTGGTCGATCTCGCCGCTCGAGCCCGAGGCGTCGATTCTCGAACGGGTGACAGCGGGTGCGGACGCGGCCGCCGGCGGGTAGTCGCACTCGTGGGAGACACCGACCGGTTCGCGGCCGAGCGCGGCGACCGTTTCGGTGGCCGAGGGGAGCGTCGTGACGATTCGCATGGTCGGTCGTAGGGAGCGCGCGACCAAAAACGGCGGCCTCGATAAGAGGTGTGATGAGAGCGACTGTGTGCACGGAAGAAGCAAAAGTGAACCGTTCCGCTATCGTGGCGGCGATCCGTGTCTCTCGCGTTATCTCTGTTGCGACGACACGTCCTCGAGTGCTCGCTCGAGCTCACTCACCCCGTCCTTTTCCGTCCGGTCGGGATTCGCCAGCACCCGCACCGGTTGCTCGCCGAGAGGGACGAACCCCAGATCGAGCCGGTCGGCGGTCTCGCGGAGGCCGAGGCCCGCGTCGGCGTCGCCGTCGATGACCTTGCGGGCCGGGCTCTCGTGGGCGCGCAGCCCGAGATCGAAGCCGTCGATCGCGTCGACGATCTCGTGGCGGTCCGTGTCCCGCTCCGCGGCGAGGTCGGCGACCGCAGCGCCCAGACTCGAGCGAAGCCCCGAATCCGTCGTCCGATTGATGAACCGCAGATCGCGATCGACCAGGTCCGCGAGCCCCTCGATCTCGACTGGGTTGCCGGTCCGGACGACTAGCCCCCACTCGCGATCCCAGCGGCCGAGTTCGGTCGCGTCGACTTCCCTCTCGAGCGGTCCCGCGGCCACGGCGATGTCGGGGACGCCCTCGCGGAGTCGCCGCAGGCCGGGTCGGCTTCCGACCGAGAGATAGCGCGGGTTCTCGAGGCCGTCGAGCAGCCGCGAGAACGCCGGGTCGTCCTCGCCGACGCCGAACAGCGTCGGCGGGCGGACGTCCGGCGAGAACAGCGTGACCGTGACGGGTTCGCCCGCCTCGAGGTAATCGGTCTCGGGGCCGACCTCGACGACGCCGTCGGCGTCCGCGAGGCTGGTCGTCGCGCCGCTGCCCTTGTCGACGGGGTAGACGAGCGTCTCGCCGTCGCCATCCGTGACGATCCCCACCGGCATGAGCCGATGGCGGCCCTCCTCGTACCGCTCCTGCCGAGCGAGGCGGCCGGAGACGGTCGCGGACGCCGGCTCCGGCCTCCCGGCCGCCTCGCGGATCGCCGGCGCGACGAAGGTTCGGAAGACCATCATCGCGGAGACGGGATAGCCGGGGAGGCCGACGTAGGCCGAATCGTCCAGCCGACCGATCAGCATCGGCTTCCCCGGTTTGACGCTCACGCCGTGGAGCAGCAACTCGCCCTGCTCCTCGATGACCCGATAGATGACGTCGACCGCGCTCGCGCTGGTCGACCCCGAGGAGAGCACGAGGTCGCACTCGTCGGCCGCGGTCCGCAGAATCTCCTCCATCTCGTCTTGTTCGTCGCCAGCGTGGGGGTAGAGGACTGCTTCGCCGCCAGCGTCTTCGACGCCCGCGGCGATGGTGTAGCTGTTGACGTCGTAGATCTCGCCGCGTTCGCTGTCGAGGTCCTCCCCCGGCCGCACGAGTTCGTCGCCCGTCGAGACGATGCCGACCGTCGGCTTCGCGCGGACGGGCACCTCGTCGATTCCCAGCGCCGACAGCAGACCGATATCGCGGGGCGTGATCGTCGTGCCGGGACCGAGCGCGCGTTCGCCGGCGGCGACGTCCGCCCCCGCGAACATGACGTTGTCGCCGGGGGCGACCGAGGTCCGGATCAGAACCGCGTCGCCGTCGGCGTCCGTATCAGTTCGCTCGACGGGGACCATCGCGTCCGCACCGTCGGGCATCACCGCGCCGGTCGAGATTTCGACGGCCTCTCCCTCCTCGAGCGCCACGTCCGGTTTCGCACCGGCGTGGACCTCGCCGACGACCTCGAGACGAGCGGGATCGGCCTCGTCGGCGCCGAACGTGTCCCGGGCCCGGAGGGCGTAGCCGTCCAGACTCGCCCGGTCGAACCCCGGCACGTCGAGTTCGGCGTCGAGTCGCGCCACGAGCACCCGGCCGCGCGCGTCCTCGAGCGAGACGCGTTCGATGCCGCCCTCGAGGCCCAGCGAGTCGATCGCCTCGCGCGCCTCCGCGGGGGAGGCGAGATCGCGGAATTCCTTGCGGTTCATAGCGGTCCTTCGGACGCCGAGGCTAAAAACGTCGGTCGACTCGCTGCAGTCCCGATCGCCGTCTGTCGTCTGTGGAATGTTCTCGTACGACAACGATTAAGCGTTCGCCCGAAGAGGTGCGACCCATGTCACGGCTTTCCGATACGGACCGCGAGCGCATCGCCGATCTCTTCGACCGTCACCTCGAGGTCGGGCTCCACCACGGGGCACAGCTGGCCGTCTACGTCGACGGCGAACCGGTGATCGACCTCGCGGGCGGCGTCGAGGCACCGGACGGCCCGGACGAGAACCGCGAGACGCGGCACATCCTCTTCTCGAGCACGAAACCCTACGCCGCGGTGACGCTGCACTCGCTCGTCGAAGAGGGCAAGCTCGACTACGACGACCGGGTGGTCGACCACTGGCCCGAGTTCGCCGACGAGGGCACGGAGAAGGCCGATATCACCGTTCGACAGGTGCTCAGCCACACATCGGGGCTCAATCGGGGCGAGATTGACGACCGCCCCGACCTCTGGGGCGACTGGGACGCCGTCGTCGAGAAACTCGAGGCGATGGAGCCCAACTTCACGCCGGGCGAGACCCCGGCCTATCACGCGCTGACGTTCGGCTGGCTGGTCGGCGAACTCGTTCGCCGCGTCTCCGGGACGCCGATCGAGCGGGCCGCTCGAGAGCGGGTCTTCGACCCGCTCGGACTGGACGACACCGGCATCGGGCTGCGAGACGACGAGGACGACGACGTCGCGACGCTGGTCGGCTTCGACGAATTCGACCGCTGTCGCGACCCCGGCGAGGGACTGGGTGATCACACCGAGGTCGCAGCGCCGTTCAATTCCGAGGAGATCCACCGCGCCGTGATCCCCGCCGCCAACGGCATCGGGACCGCGGGCGACATGGCCCGCTTCTACGCCTGTCTCGCCAACGGCGGCGAACTCGAGGGGACGCGGCTCCTCGAGCCAGAGACCGTCGAACGGATGACGCAACTCGAGGCCGAGACGGAATCGGACGGGACGATCGGTCGGGAAGCGCGGTTCGCGCTCGGGTTCTGGAAGGGCGGGACGACGGTCGCGCCGTACGGCTCGCTCTCGCCCGAACACGCCTTCGGACACGCCGGGCTGGGCAGCAGCGTCGGCTGGGCCGATCCCGAGGAGAACGTCGCCTTCTCCTACGTGACGAACGGCGTTCGCGACGGCTCCTACGAACACGTCGCCCGCGTGAACGCACTGGCGGACGCGGTCCGGCAGGCGCTCCGGTGAGGCAGTCGGAAACTCATTACTGCCGGCGGCCGCCCGTCACGATGCGTCGACCGTCCGTTCGAACTCCCGGATCGTCTCGTCGCTGCCGGCGACGATCACCTCGTCGCTCGATTCGATCGCGGTGTGTTCGTCGGTGACGATGCAGTCGTCCCGCACGACACCGACGACCGTCCAGCCGCGCTCGGTGTTTCGGCGGACGTCTGCCAGCGAGTCGCCGACGAACGGCTCCGCGTCGGTCCGAACGAGGCGGATCTGGCTCGTCGGGTCCATCACCCGCTCGCCGTGCACTTCGGCCGCGACCAGTCGCGCGGACGCCCGTTGGATGGAGAGGACGTAGTCCGCACCGGCTTTGAACGCCGGCGTCGCCTTCTCGGTATCGGTCACGCGGGCGAGTATCTCGACGTCGTCCGAGAGCGATCGGGCCGTCGCCACGGTCAACAGCGCGGTCGCGTCGTCGTCGACGGTGACGACCAGCGCGTCGGCGTCACCGATATCCGCGTCCCGCAGCGTCCCCGGTTCGCTGACGTCACCGACGACGTCTGGATCCGCCGCCGCGGAGCGGTCGATGGTCGTGACCGAGGTATCGTCCGGGAGCGTATCGGTCGCGGCCGCGCCGCCCTCGCCGACGCCGGCGACGACGATCCGAGACCGCTCCGACGCCCGCGGCGTTCGGACGCCGGACACCTCGCTTGAGACGTCGTCGATCGCCCGTTCGGGACCGGCGACGACCAGGACGGTGTTCGGGGTGAGCCGAACGTCGCCCGGCGGCGACAGGCGGAGGGTCCCGTCGAACCAGCCGCCGACAAGCGTCAGATCCGGGTGGACCGCGATCGGCGACTCGTCGATACGAACGCCGTGGAGCGGACTCTCCCGCCGGACGAGTATCTCGCGGACGGTGATCGCCTCCGCGCCCCCGTCGGCGGCCGCGTCGACCGCGACGGGCGTCGTGGCCTTCTGGGCGAGCCGCCGACCGATGAGCGCGTGCGGTGCGACGCTCCGGTCGACGCCGATCTCTGTGAGCGCCTCGTCGTGGCGCGTTGATTCGGTGAAGCTGATCGTCCGCAGGTCTTCGTTCGCCTCCAGCGCCGTCAGGACGATGCTCGCGGTGCTGTCGCCGGCGTCGGTGATCAGCAGCGACGCGCGCTCGATCATCGCGCGCTCGAGGTCCGATCCGTTCTCGGGATCGCCGTGGATGGCCTGATAGCCGTCGTCCGAGAGCCGCTTGGCCTCGTCCTCGTCGGACTCGAGGAGAACGTATCCCACATCGAGTTCCTCGAGTTCGTCGAGCAGGATATCGGTATCGCGCCGATACTCCGCGACGACGACGTGATCGTCCTTGGCCGTGAGCCGGTCGTCGAGGTTGAGCGGCGTCCGCTCGAACAGCGGGATGACGAGGATGCGAAGGGCGACGAACCCGATCAGGATCCCGGTCACCTGAATCGTTATCATCAGCAGGTTCATCGCGGGGGTCGCCCACGGCGCGCCCGCGCCGAATCCCGTGGTCGTCATCGTCTCGGTGACCGTCTGCAACGAGCGGAAGATCGACTGGGGCCGCCCCTCGAGCCGCCGCATCCCTACGTTGTAGAGCACCGCGTAGAAGACGACGATCGAGACGATACTGACCGCGTAGATGAGCACCAGACGCTGGCGTCGCGTCAAGTCCGACGGATGAAGCCCCTCGATCTGGAGTTCGCGCATGCGACGGTTCCGTCGCAGTAGCGGTTCCGGGGCTCTAAGTGCTCGGTCGGAACTCCCAACCCCCTCTCGTGCGGGCCGCGATCGAGGCCAGCATCGCCGCTCACGCCCTCGTTTATCGCCTCGCGGTCGCTGACCGAACAGTGATACGTCGGCCTTCCCTAGTCCCGCCCATGGCTGAGTTCGGGACGGCCGCGCTGCGATTCATTCAACTGTACGGCCCGCTTGCACTGTTGCTCTTTACCTTCCTCGAGACGTCGATGCTCTTCCCCTTCTTCCCGAGCGAGGTCGTCGTTCCAGCGGCGGCCGCGCTATTGATCGTCGATCCGATCTCGTTCGTCGTCTTCGTCGCGGCGGCGACTCTCGGCGGAACCGTCGGGGCCTACGTCCCCTTCTACGCGTTTCGCGGCCCCGGCTCCCGCGGTCTCGGCCATCTCCGGGAGCGGATCAACGTCTCCGAGGACGCGACCGAACGCGGCCGACAGTGGTTCCGTCGGTGGGGAACGTCGTCGGTCTGTTGGGGCCGGTTCCTGCCAGGACTCCGGTCCGTCGTCTCGATTCCGGCCGGACTCGCCCGAATGTCGCCGGCTCGCTTCGGCCTCTACACGGCCGTCGGCTCCGTTCTGTTCTACGCCGCCGTCGGCGCGGTCGTCTACTACGGCCGCCAACGGTCACTGTTCGCCGCCGCCGGAGCCGCCGCCACCGATCGTCCCGCTCTCACTACAGCCGTCGTGGTCATCGGGCTCGCAGTCGGTCTCCTGTTCGTCGCGCGCCAGCGCCGGACGGAGCGAGGGTACTAGACTCAGGCGTTGGGCTCCCAGTCCGCCACGGCGACCGTCTCGCCCGCCGGAATCCCCTCGCGGTCGTCGTCGACGACTACCCAACCGTCGGCGAGCGCGACGCTCGAGAGCACGCCCGACCCGCTCGCTCGCGTCGGGATCGCCTCGTATCGGGGCTCGTCGGTGCCGAGGTCGTCCGCGTCGCGTGCCTCGAGTCGTACCCGCGCGAACGTCCGGGTCCCGGGTTCGCTCGGAATCTTGCGCTCGAGACGGGCCCGCGTGGTCGGATGAGGATCGGGCGTCGTCCCCTCAAGCCATCGCAGGACGGGCCGGAGGAACTGGACGGCGTTGACGATGCAGGCGACGGGATAGCCCGGCAGCGCGAGGACGGGCGTGTCCTGTACGATCCCGAGGCAGACGGGGTGACCGGGTTTGAGCCCGACACCGTGGACGACCACCTCTCCCAGATCGTCGATCACTTCCGGCAACAGGTCGCGTTCGCCCACCGAGGAACCGCCGGTGGTGACGACGACGTCCTTCGTCAGATCTCGCTGGATCGCCACGCGCAGCGACTCGGGATCGTCCGTGACCACGTCCCGGTAGGTCGCGCGAGCGCCCCAGCGCTCGGCCAGTCGCGAGACCGTCAGCCCGTTGGTCTCGACCACCTCGCCGGGATCCGGATCGCCCGCGACGAGTTCCTCGCCCGTCGGCACGACGCCCACTTTGGGTTGCTGAGCCACCGCGACGCGGCCGTACCCCGCCGATCGCAGGAGTCCCAAATCTGACGGCCGGAGCCGGTGGCCCGCCTCGTAGAGGTGCTGGCCCTCCTCGATGTCCTCGCCGACCGGCGCGACGTTCTCCCCTTCCGCGACCGCGTCCTCGACCTCGAGTTCGCCGACCGACTCGAGTTCGGTCACTCGCTCGATCATGACGACGGCGTCGGCCCCCTCCGGGAGCGCGCTGCCGGTGTGAACCCGTGCGGCCGTCTCGGGCCCGATGCTGTCGGCGGTGGCGTGCTCGCCGTCGGTATCGCCGGCCGGCTCGGCGATCCGCAACACTTCCGGCGAGCGATCGCTCGCTCCGAACGTGTCCGCGGCTTGGACGGCGTAGCCGTCCATCGCCGCCCGCCGGTAGTGGGGCACGTCTCGAGCGGCCGTGACCGGTGCGGCGAGGACGCGGCCGTCCGCGCGGTCGACATCGACGGTCTCGGTCCCGCAGGGTACGTCCGACTCAGCGTCCCCGGTCCCCTCGACTGCCTCCTGCAAAATCCGGCGCGCCTCGTCGACCGGCGTCCGAACCTTGAACCCGGCCTCCGTACGTTCGCGATCGGCACCTTCCATAGGAGAACTCGAGTCGCCGGACGCCAAAAGCGTGGGGGAACCCGCGGCTCGACCGTGCAAATTGAGAGGGCAGCCCGCGGTGGCGCGCGCTGTCGGCCGTCTGAGCGCTAGCGAAGGCGGCCGATGACATTGCGCGAGGGATGAAGCGAATGAACGGAGTGAATGAGCGAATCGGTTGGGGAGGGCGTGGCTCCTCCGTGTTGCCACGATAGCAGGACGCTGCCTTTTCCGGACGATTACGCTGTCCATTCGTCTGTATGGAGTTATCCGCCCAGAGAGAGGACGTGATGGGTGAGAGTGTGCTGCTATCGTGGCAACAGGGAATTTCCTCAGCCTCCACAGCCGATTCGCTCACTGCGTCTGCTCACGGGCGCTCCGCGCCCGTTCGCATGGTATGCGTGGCCGAAGGTCCCGCACTATTCGCTCATCCACTGGAAGACGCTCACGTCTTCCAAGCCTTCACTCACAAAGTTCGCGAAGGCCTCGCACGAGTTCGGATCGCGGTCCGCTGTCCGCTCATCGCGTCCCAGCGCGCGCCACTGCACGGGGGAGGTGGGAGGAGGTAGTCAGTTCGGCATGAGACGTCTCTTTTCCCTCCATCTTTCAGCCGTCATCGAAATGGTCCACGGACCGCTCGCGGGGCGTCGACGGATCGCCGCGACCGCGGGGTTTTTCGTATCGGCGTTCGAACCTGTATCCATGTCAGCGCTCCGCGACGCGTTGCGGGACCTCTCCGAGGACGTCTTCTTCGATCTGCTCGAGAGCGAGGACGCCTACCTGCTCGTACTCGACGTCCCCGGCGTCTCCGCCGAGTCGCTCGACCTCGCGATCGACGACGGTCGCATCTCAATCGACGCCCACCGGGAGAAAGAGCCGGCCGGCGACTACCAGTACGTCGAGGAGAACCGGTCGCTCTTCCTCGACGTCGACCTCCCGCTGCCCGACGACGCGTCCGACGCCGGTGCCGAGGCGACGGTCGACCGGGGCGTCCTCGAGTTGACGCTGCCGAAACGCGGTGCCCACGGGGAGACGACGATCGATATCGTCGACGAGGACGCCTAACCTGGGGTGACCGAGGCTGGTTTCCCTCCGCGCATACAAGCGATTCGTCATCGTCGCCTGGCAGTTCCTCCCGCTCATGCTCGCCTACGCCCGCGACCGGCGGCGGTTCCTCCTGTTCGGCCGCCGCCGCCGGGTCGATCCGGAGACGCACCGCCACCGGGCGGAGGTGCTGCTCGAGTCGCTGTTGACGCTCGGGCCGACGTTCATCAAACTCGGCCAGTTGCTGTCGACCCGTCCCGACGTGCTCCCGCCGGCGTACATCGACGTCCTCGCGTCGCTGCAGGACGACGTGCCGCCGGCACCCTGGCCCGAGGCGAAACGGGTGCTCGAGGACGAACTCGGCCCGGTCGACGAGCGCTTCGCGGAGTTCGACACCGACCCGATCAGCGGCGCGAGTCTAGGGCAGGTCTACCGGGCACGCCTCGATCCCGAGAGCGAGCGGGCGCGGGCCGACGCGGACGGTGAGGTCGGCCCCGATGTCGCGGTGAAGGTCCGCCGTCCGGACATCGAAAACCTCGTTAAAGCCGACCTGCGGGTCATCAGGTGGTCGCTACCGATCCTGCTGTACTTCGTCGACGACGCCCGCTCGTTCTCGCTCGAGAATCTCGCCGAGGAGTTCTCGAAGACGATCCGCGAGGAGATGGACTACGAGCGCGAGGCGGCGATGCTCGCCGAGATCCGGTCGAACTTCGCGGACGACGACAGCCTCCTGATCCCCGACGTGATCGAGAGCCACTCCGGCCCGCGCGTACTCACGATGGAGTACATCGAGGGGACGAAGATAAACGACGTCGCGGAACTCGAGCGCGAGGGGATCGACCGAACCGAGATCGCGGAGAACTTGGAGCGTGCGTACCTGCAGATGATCATCGACGACGGGGTCTTCCACGCCGACCCGCACCCGGGGAACCTCGCGGTCACCGACGAGGGGCGGATCGTCTTCTACGACTTCGGCATGTCGGGGCGGGTCGACCCGTTCGTCCAGGACAAGATCGTCGACTTCTACATCGCCGTCGCCAATCAGGACATCGACGGCATTCTCGACGCGCTCGTCGAGATCGGGACGCTCTCGCCCGACGCGGACCGCGGAGTCATGGCCGAGGTGATGGAGATCGCGATTCAGGACGCCCGCGGCGAGGACGTCGAGCAGTACCGAGTCAACCAGATCATCGGCCAGATCGAGGATTCGATTTACGAGTTCCCCCTTCGGCTGCCGAAGAATCTCGCGCTCGTCCTCCGGGTCGCGACCGTCGTCGAGGGGGTCTGCGTCACGCTCGACGAGGACTTCGACTTCATCTCGGTCGCGACCGACTACCTGACCGAGCAGGGGTATCGCGAGGAATCCATCCGACAGTACATCGACGAGACGGGCCGACAGCTCCGCCGGTCGGGCGAGTCGCTGACGCGGCTCGCGCCCAAGGCGGAACGGGCGCTCGACCGACTCGACCGGGACGACCTCTACGTCCGTATCGGCGTCGAGGACTCGGAACAGGTCTTCGACAAGCTCGCCAAGCGACTGGTCTACGGCATGCTCCTCACGATGTCGCTGTTCTCGATGGGCGTACTGTACGCCCTTGAGGCACCCCGGGCGTCGATCGTCGCGGCGGGCTTCTCGGTGATCGTGCTGATCCAGCTCTACCGATCGTTCCGCTCGCCGACGTCGATCGGCGCGCGCCCGCAGTTCACGCGACAGAACCTGCGCCAGCGCCGCGGCGAGGAGTAGCGACGGCGCGTTCATCGCCGACTGAATATCGGTTCGAACGGAGTATCCATCCCATTACAATGTCCCGTCTGCCGGTTCGGTCGGGTAATGGCGACAGTGCTGCTCGCGAATCCGAACGCTGCGATCGTTACCAGCAACGAGCGACGGTGGATCCTCTGTGGGACACACCGGCGCGAACTCCGGGCGGCGATCGAGCGCGGCGCGGGGTTCGCGGAGATCAAAGCGCTCCACGACTCGCTGCCCGGCGAGGGGACGGTCGTCGTCCTCTCGGAGCGGGCGGACGAACCGACGGTGCGGGCCCACCGCGGGATCACGTCGGCCTACGAGGTGTTCTATTGTCTCGACTCGAGCGGCGAGCCGGTGCTCACCGACCTGTTTCGGAACGCCCTCGCCCGGCTCGAGCCAGCCGATCGGACGGTCCCGGACCGGGCGAAGGCCGATCACCTGCTCTACCGGACGACGCCGATCGACTCCTACGTCGAGCGGATCCACCGCCTCGGCCACGGCGAGACGCTCACCTGGACGCCCGGGGAGACGACGCCCCGAACCGAACTGACGGAGACACTCGCGCCCGAAACCGGACTGTCTCCTGCGAGCGCACACGAGCGGCTGGACGAGGTGCTGTCGGCGGTCTGTGCGCCCATCGCGGACGACTCGTCGCTCATGCTCTCCGGCGGCGTCGACTCGACGGTCCTCGAGCCCTACCTGACAAATCCCACCGAGAGCGTGACCGCGTCGTTCGACACGCCCGAACTGGCGTTCGAACGCGAGTACGCCGACCGCGCCAACGACCTCGTCGAGACCGATCGCGAGGTCGTCGAGATGACCGAGTCGAACTACCTCGAGCGGCTCGAGGCGGCCGTCGACGCGCTGGGGATGCCGCCCCATCAGCTCCAGACGCCGACGTTCGACGGGATCTACCGCGAGTTCGACGGGAGCGAGCGGCTCGTCAGCGGCCAGGGGGCGGACGCCGTCTTCGGCCTCGGCGGCTCGCTCGAGGTCGCGCGCACGGTCTGGCGGACGCGCCACCTCGGCTACGTCCCGCCCGTCGTCGAGAAACTGCAGCGGCACCGGGACGTGCTCGAGGGGCTCCGACGACATCCGTCCGATCCCGACGGACAGGCGCTCCAGTTCGCGGTCTACACGGACGTGCCGTCGGTCGTCGATGCGATCGGTCGCCGGCGGTACGAGCGACGACAGCGCGAGCGCTACGAGTACGCGATGGATCGCGTTCCCGCGGCGACCGGAGACCGGTACGCCCGGCACGTCCACGTCGGGCAGTGGGTCGACTTCTTCTGCGAGGACGCCGTCACCGTCTGGCGGCAGGCCGGCCTCGCGCGGGGGCGCGAGATGTACACGCCGTTCGCCGGCAAGGCCGTCGCCGAACTCGCGCTCGGGCTCTCCTCGCCCGATCGCTACGTCCACGACGGCGAGCCCAAACACGTCCCGAAGCAACTGCTCGGCGAGTGGTACCCCGAGTACGACCGGAGCAAGCCGAAAGGGAACGGGAACTTCCCCGCGGAGCGATTCCTCAGGTCGGGGCCGCTCGAGTCGGTCTTCGACCGCTACGAGGTCCCCGAGTTCGCGCCGGATATCTCGGGTTCGATCGTCGACCGTTCGGCAGGCCTCGCGTGGAACCTCGCCGGCTACGCCGTCTGGCGCGACCGCGTCCTGCGATCGGACGACCTCGAGCCAGTCTCTCACACCCGGACCGTGTCCGTTCCCTCGAGCACGCCCCGGTCCGAAGGTGAGAGGGTGTAACCGCGCCGGAACCGGGGACGGTCGTCTCGGAACCGGCGGAGAACGGCCGAGCAGGCCACCGCAGTTCCCTCGCGTAACGCCGGCGAGTCCGCCCTCCGAGCCTCTTTCCTCCCCGGGCCCGAACGATCGGTATGGACTACGATCGGATCGCCGACCTGTCGGTAGCGATCGACGACGTATCGACCGAGCGCCTGGAACGGAAGACCTCGAGCGAATTCACCCGTGTCACGACGGAACTCTCCCTTTCGGGGCCGGGACCGGACGGCGACGAGACGGCCACGGGACGCGGCGAGGACGTCACCTACGAGACCACGGATCACGACCGACTGGCGGAAACGGGGCTGCCCGATCTGACCGGCGAGTGGACGATCGACTCGTTCTCGGACCGCCTCGAGTCGGTCGATCTCTTCCCGGGCGGTGCGCCCGACCGCGAGGTCTTCCGGAACTACCGGCGCTGGGGCCTCGAGAGCGCCGCGCTGGACCTCGCGCTCCGGCAGGCGGAGACCGATCTCGGGAGCGAACTGGGCCGATCCGCCGATCCCGTCCGGTTCGTCGCCAGTACCAGGCTCGGCGAGCCGCCGACGACCGACCGGCTCGAGTCGTTGCGCGAGCGGGTCCCCACCCTCGAGTTCAAGCTCGATCCGATCCCGGAGTGGGACGACGACCTCGTCGCGGCCATCGGCGAGACGGTCGGGACGGACGCCGTCCGCATCCTCGATCTGAAAGGGCGGTACGAGGGCACCGACGTCGACGTGCCGGCGGATCCCGCCCTGTACGAACGCGTCCTCGAGGCGTTCCCCGAGGCCGTCATCGAGGACCCCGCGCTGACCGACGAGACGCGGCCGCTGTTCGAGGACCCCGCCGTCCGGGAGCGGGTCTCTTGGGACGCCCCGATCCACGGGCTCGCGGACGTCGAAGCGCTGCCCTGGGAGCCCGACTGGCTCAACGTCAAACCCTCTCGGTTCGGCTCGCTCGAGTCGCTGTGCGAGACCCTCGCCTACTGCGAGGAGCGCGACGTTCGGCTCTACGGCGGCGGCCAGTTCGAACTCGGGGTCGGCCGCGGCCAGATTCAGCTGTTGGCGTCGCTTCGCTACCCCGACGGCCCGAACGACGTCGCGCCGCGGGCGTACAACGATCCCGCCGTCGGGGACGGGTTGCCGGAGAGTCCGCTCGAGCCCCCTGCGAACCCCGCGGGCTTTCGCTGGTAACCGACCCGCCGGACACCACCCTCTCGAGGTTGCGATCCGGCGAACCGTATTAGTAGTTGCTACTACGGCTTCTTCACTCGAATTTAACGCGAAACTGGTACGCCCGATTCGGTACGCACGTGTGCATACTGAACACAGACATTCCAGAAAACACTTACCCGAAAGATTGTAATTGTAATTAAATGAAATCTCGAACCTTTCTGGCGATTTCATTCGTCGTTGCGGTTCTCCTCACGGGTGCCATCTTCTATCCTGGAGCACTCACGGAGCCATATAGTGGAGATAGTGAATCCTATTCTATCGCGCATGAATCAACAGAAGCATTCAATGAAACGGCGAGTCAAGAGAATAGTAACACAGAATCAGTCACTTCTATAGAAGAGTTGTCTGAAATACAACAGAAGGCATTCCGAGAGGCAAAAGATCAACCACAAGAAGAAGGAAGATACGGGCCCTCTGGGGAACGAGACTTGGAGATAAGAGTCTGTGATAGCACGCTCATATTCTGTGACGAATATAACGAAGTTCCAAACCCCTCCAGTGATGACAGTAGGTATACCCTTGTAGAAGATTCTAACGGAGAAACGTATATTGTACAGGTAGGTCAGCCTGCAGGAGGTGCAACTTGGGATACCGATGGTCTTGATATGATATTCGAGACCGTGATCAAGCTATTAATTCTTGGTCCATATGCTCTCTTCCTTATTTATCGAGTGTGGACGGTTACCCCACCTGAACCAACAGACACTATGGTAGGATACGGAGCTGTCCTTTTTGCAGCAGTAGTTGCGTATCCGTATCTCCTCATGCTCACAGAGATCTCACTACCATCATGGCACCTTCCAGCCTTCGCAGTAATAACCTGGTCTGTAATAGTTGCTGAGAGATGGCGGAGCCGTACCAAACCCAAATCGAGTCACGCCTCGGATTGACAACGGGAAAATCCTGTGTCAGAGAACGATGCTGCTGTTACATGCTTAGTGTGGCTTCGGTACTACGTACTCCGCCTATATTTACCGCAATTTTCACAAGTTCGTCTGAATAAAGAAATCGGACTACTATCTAGTGGGACGAGACGATCGAAGGCATCCTGCCGCCGGCGTTCAGAAGAAACCCGCGTCCGCTCGCTCTGACTCCGACGTCCCGCTCGAATCAGACGTCGGCCGCTCAGCCGCTCCGACCTGTTCGGCGAGCGCGGCGAGTTCGTCGCCGTCGACGAGCGTTATATTCCGTTTCTCGGTTCGAGCCGCGATCTCCGAGGCGAACCGCCCCGTCGTCACGAGGACCACCGAATCGACGGAGCCGACCGCTACCTGCCGCTCGAGGTCGTCGTACGCCCGAATCTCGTCGGGTCCGACGACCCCGCTCGGCGTCGCTCGTATCGCCTGGATCGCCGCCGTCTCGACATCGGGTTCGTGTCGCGTCGCCTTCACGTCCGTTCCCGGTTCGTCCGCGTGCCACGAGCGCGTACAGTCCCAGCCGACCGCTTCCCAGCAATCCGCGACGAACCGGACGAACTCGTCCTCGGACAGCGATTCGAGCCGTGCGATCAGTTCGGTGGCGTCGGATTCAGCCCCGGTTCCGGGGCTCGCATCGGGGGCCGTTCGCGATCGGCCGGCCCCCGTCGCGTCGTCGCCTCCCCGCGGATCGGCGGTCAGTTCGTCCGCGGGCGTCCCGGAATCGCCGTCGGAGTCGTCGGGAGCCTCGAGGACCGATTGCGGCGTCGGTTTCGCGTCGACGCCCTCGAGCGAGTTGCGATCGACGAGGCGATCGAGTCGCTTGCTCACGGTCGGCACGAAGACGCTGAACTTCGCGTCCCGTCCGCGGCCGGGATCGTCCGCGTCCTGAACGGCATAGAACGCGATGTCGAGTCCCAACCGACGATAGGTCTCGTAGACGGAATCGGCTCCCAACTCCCTGCTCGCGAAGTCGTCAGCGCGGTAGATTATCTGCCGCGTCCGCCATACGAGGACAGCGATGAGCAGGACGGCCGCACCGCCGAGGAGCAGCCACTCCGGCGTCGTTCCCGGGAGCGGTATCTCGAACGCGACGGCGGAGAGTCCGAGAAAGAGCAGCACGAACACGTATCTGGCAGCGCGCATGGGGCGGAGAGCGCCCATCGCTTCGTCCGCCTTCGCGAGCGCGACCGCGAGCTCGTCGTCGCTCGCCGCCTCGAGGAGCGGTTCGCGGAGCCAGAGCAATCGATCGTCACCACGACCGATGACGTAGAGTGCGCCGTCGAGTCGCTCGCTCCGGACGATCATCGGCCGCCCGAGCGATCGGTCGAACCGATCGTAACAGCGCTCGAGGCGTTCCCGTTCGTCGGCCGTCGGCTCTCGCGCCCAGATCACGGTGAACCGGAGGGGAGAGCCCGTCGGCGGGAGCGTCTGTACCGACTGGACGTAGCCGATCCACAGGATAACGCCGCCTCCGTAGCATGCCACCATGACCCACTCCCACGGAATCGGGAGTGCGATGGCCGCGTACGGTGTGAGGACGAACAGTGCGATCCCTCCGACGGCCGCGATCGTCCCGCGCCGCCGGTCGCGCTCGTCGATCTCGAACTCGGGGTTAATTACCGCCTCGACGGCCGGTCGGAACCCGCGGTGAAACGCCGTCACCGCGGCGACGGCCGTGGCCGTCGTGACCGTGACGACCACTGCGATCCACGCCACCGTCCCGACCGGTCCCGACGGAAGTACCGCTCTCAGACCCGGTACCCGGAAGTGAGCGGCGTGGACGGCGAACGCACCGAATACCGAGACCATCGTGAACAGCGACCGACACCCTGTGACCGTCGACTCGAGTCTCGTCTCGAACCAGCCGATTCGCCTGACCCCGATCGCGAGGAGTCGACCGAGACCGAACACCCCACCGATCAGCACGACCGAGAGCACCCCCGCACGAACCAATTCCATCTGTATCTCACCCTATGTCAACCGACGTACCATATTCATTTCGGTAGGTGTTGGGTAATATCTATACTGACAGTCCGCGATCGATAGCAGCGTCACGTTCGGCGCGTCCGATCGTGACCGAGCGGTCGTCGTCGATAGCCAGTTCCGCCGTTTCGTGACGACGTGACACGCCGCGACGGCGTTCCAAACGGTTTATGGCCGTCGGTTGATTACGCCGGGACATGGCGAAACAGCAGACCGAAGTTCGCGAACTCCAGGAGGGAAGCTACGTCATGATCGACGACACGCCGTGTAAGATCAACTCCTACTCGACGGCGAAGCCGGGCAAACACGGCAGTGCCAAGGCTCGCGTCGAGGCCGAGGGCGTCTTCGACGGCAAGAAGCGCTCGCTCTCCCAGCCCGTCGACGCGAAGATCTGGGTCCCAATCATCGAGCGGAAAAACGGACAGGTCGTCTCCGTCGACGGCGACGACATGCAGATCATGGACCTCGAGACCTACGAGACCATCACGATGCGCATCCCCGACGACGTCGATGTCTCCCCCGACGAGAACATCGAATACCTCGAGATGGAAGACCAGCGAAAGATCGTCTGATGTTTCCCGGGGCGACCGACGAACGCGAGGGACCTGACACGCGAGGGCGCGAGTCCGACCGTGGCGGCGCGAACTTCGTGGTCGTCGGTGCGCCCCTGGACGCAACGACGACCTTTCAACCGGGGACTCGCTTCGGTCCCCGTCGGATTCGATCTTTTGCGGAACCGTTCGACGATTACGATCACCGGACGGACCGGTACTTCTCGGAACTGGGCGTCTTCGACCGCGGCGACGTTCGGGCGTGGAACGACGTTTCGGCGTATCTCGAGTATCTGACGAGCGCGCTCCGCGAGGCCGTCTGGAACGACGCCGTTCCCCTGACGCTGGGCGGCGAACACACCGTCTCCCTCGCGGGGGCACGCGCAGTGAAGCCTGACGTGTTCGTCTGCCTCGACGCCCACCTCGATCTGTACGACGAATACGACGGCACCTCGCTCTCTCACGCCGCCGTCACGCGGCGGATCGTCGACGACGTCGAGTCCGTCGAGGAAGCGATCGTTCTCGGCGCTCGTACCGGCAGCGAACCCGAGTGGGAGCGCGCGGCCGACGACGACGTGACCGTCGTCCCGCCCGAAGCCGTGGGAGAGTGGACGCCCGATGATCGGCTCGAGGACCGCGAGGTCTACCTGAGCGTCGACATCGACGCCGCCGACCCCGGCTACGCGCCCGGGACCGGAACGATGGAGCCGTTCGGCCTCGAGCCCCGCGAACTCCGCGACGTCGTCCGAACCGTCGCACCCCACGCGGGCGGGTTCGACGTGGTCGAAGTCAACGACCGCGACGACGGGCAAGCAGCGGCGCTGGCCGCGAAACTGGTTCGGGAGTTCGTCTTCTCACACGCCGACGGGTGACCCGGCGGCTCGTTCTCCGTCGGTGTACTGCAGTGGCGCGTGCTGAGCGACAGGTCGTCAGCGCGAGCGGTGACTGGAAGGAACCGGGAGTCGAGGGCGACCTGTCGCACAACCCCGCGCGAGGGATGAGCGAGCGACGAACGGAGCGAGCGTTAGCGCGGAACCGTCGGTTCCGCGAACCATGCGAACGGGCGCTACGCGTCCGTGAGCAGAAATCGGCTGGGGAGGGCGTGGCGATTCCCTGCCGCCACGATAGCAGAACGGCCGTTCCGGACTACCGCATCCTCACGAACTCGAGAGTGAGTCGAGCGAGCGTACCCCTTTTCCCGTTCCGAGCGAATCCTCGAGTATGACCGAGACGACGCTGTGTTTTCCGCTTCGGGACGCCGAGAGCGATGCCGACCCCGATCGCGAGGTGCTCCTCATCGAGAAACGCCGCGGGCTCGGCGAGGGCTGGTACAACGGCCCCGGCGGCAAGTGCGAACCCGGCGAGACGCCCCGAGAGTGCGCCGTCCGCGAAACCGAGGAAGAGGTCGGCCTCGAGGTCCGAGACCTCGAGAAGGCGGGCGAACTCACCTTTCTCCTCGACGGCGAGGACCACACCGTCTGTCACGTCTACCGCACGCGCTCGTTCGCCGGCGAGCCGACCGCGACCGAGGAGGCCTATCCGGAGTGGGTGCCCGTCGATGACGTGCCCTACGACCGGATGTGGGACGACGATCACCTGTGGCTGCCCGGCGTGCTCGAGGGGAAAACGGTCGCCGGGGAGTTCCGGTTCGAGGGCGGCGAGCCGTTAGACGAGGCCGAGTTCGTCGCTCACAACCTCGAGTGGGGCGTGTCGCTCGAGGCCGCTGGTGGCGAGTAACGGATCGTACTTGCTCGCGCTGATGGTATCGGGACGACACTATTCGGACATGTCCCGTTATCGTGGCAACGGGGAATCGCCACGCCCTCCCCAGCCGATTCGCTCGGACTCCCGTCCTCGCTCATCCCTCGCACAATGTCGTCGACTGCTCGATCGCAATAGTGAGAGCAGTCGACAGCGCGCGCCACCGCGGATCGTCTGGCACGTCTGGAAGCGATACACGGAGTCCCGTCCTCTCGATTCAGGGCTTCAGGACGACCTTCCCGGAACTCTTCCGGTCCTCGATGTACTGGTGAGCCTCGGCCGCGTCCTCGAGCGCGAACGACTCGCCCAGGATGACCTCGAGATCGCCGCTGGCGAACCCGTCGGTCAGCTCGGGGACGGCCGTCATGATTCGGCTCGGATCGCGGAACGTGGCCTGCCCGAGGTGGAACCCCTTGACGGTCTTATTCTCGAAGAGCAGTCGCCGGTTGCTGACCTCGGCTGGGACCCCGCTGGCGACACCGTAGGTCACCATGCGGCCGAAGTGGGCCATCGCGTCGAGGCTGCGCTCGAAGACGTCGTCGCCGACGCTCTCTAAGACGAGGTCGACGCCCTCGCCGTCGGTCTCCTCGTCGACGACCTCTCGGAAGTCCGTCTCGGTGTAGTTGATCGGATGGTCACAGCCCAACTCGGCCGCGAGGTCGAGTTTCTCCTGCGTGCTCGCGGTGCCGAAGACCTCCGCGCCGGCGTTGGACGCCAACTGGACGGCCGCGGTACCGACTCCGCCGGCCGCGGCCTGGATGAGGACGGACTCGCCTTCCTCGAGGCCGCCCCACTCGAAGAGACAGGCGTGGGCGGTCAGAAACTGGACGGGGAAGCCGGCGGCCTCGTCGAAGCTCATCGCCTCGGGGACCGGAAAGAGCAGGTCCGCGGCGGCGGTGACGTACTCCGCGTAGCCGCCGCCGTCGAGCATGCCGACGACGCGGTCGCCTTCCGACAGATCGTCCACGCCCTCACCGACCGCATCGACCGTTCCAGCGGCTTCCATGCCGGGGACGTACGGCGCTTCGGGACCGCCCGGGTACTGCCCCTTCCGTTGCATAATGTCCGCGAAATTGATCCCAGCCGCTTCGATCTCGATACGGACCTCTCCCGCGTTCGGCTCCGGTCGATCGGCGTCGACGACCTCGAGGGCGTCGCTGTCACCGTATTCGGAGACTTCGATCGCTTTCATACCGAATACGTATACCGGAGTCGGGCACATAACGTTGTCAGAACCGGACAAAACTAAGACAACGTTTATAGTTGTCGGAAAGGATACCGACCGAGACGGTTGCGAATGCCACCAGTGGGTTCAACAGGACAGTTGTCATACGACGCCTATGTCGACCGTGGGGTCCGTCGTCGCGCTCGCGAGGGATCGGAATCTGACGTTTCTGGCGGCGGGAATCGCCTACTACGCGTTCGTCTCGACGATACCGCTGCTACTGCTCGCCGTGACGATCGCGTCGTTCGTCGGAGGGCAGGCGCTGGCCGATCGCGTGGCCAGCATGCTCAGCCAGCAACTCTCGTCCTCGGGACAGCAGATGGTGTCGCAGGCGCTCACCAACCCGTCGGGTCGGGCGGCCGCGTCCGTGATCGGGTTTCTCGGGGTGGTGTGGAGCGCGCTGAAACTCTTTCGCGGCCTCGATCAGGCGTTCGATGAGATCTACGCGGACGAGGTCGACGCGTCGCTGCTGGGACAGATCTGGGACGGCATCGTCGTCGTCGTCGGAATCGCCCTCTCTGTCGCGCTCGTCGTCGCCGTCGGCGCTGCGCTCTCGATACTGAACTTGCAGATACCGTTCGTCAACGTGATCGGAACGCTCGTGTTGATCGTCGTCCTGACGGTCGCGTTCCTGCCGATATACTACGTGCTGCCGCCGATGGACGTCTCGCTGCGGGGCGTGCTTCCGGGAACGATCGTCGCCGCGGTCGGCTGGGTCGTTCTGCAGATCGGGTTCCGGATCTACGCGGCCAACGCCGGCCGTTATGCGGCGTACGGCGTGATCGGGGCTGTCCTGCTGTTCGTCACGTGGCTGTACTTCGGCAGCATCGTGATACTGCTGGGCGCAGCGGTGAACGCCGTCCGTCGGGGGGCGACGACGGACACGGCGTAGGTGCTCGCGAGCGAGCGTTCGCCCTTCGCATGGTTTAAGCCCGCGCTGCCTGCATGTCGTACTAATGAGCGACGAGAGTCAAGAACTCGGCATCACCGAGTCCAAATCGCACAAACCCGGCGAGTGGTACGCCGAGGTCGTCCAGAAGGCCAATATCGCCGACTACGCGCCGATGGGCGGGTTCATCGTCACGAAACCGCGCGGCTATGCCCTCTGGGAGGCCATTCAGGATTCGCTGGACGGCTGGTTCAAGGAGACCGGCGTCGACAACGTCTACTTCCCGATGTTCATCCCCGAGAGCTTCCTCGAGCGGGAGAAGGACATCGTCGAAGGGTTCGATCCGGAGGTCGCGTGGGTGACCCAGGGCGGCCACGAGGAACTCGAGGAGCGACTGGCCGTCCGGCCGACCAGCGAGTCGATCATCGCGCCCTTCATGGCCGACTGGACCCGCAGCCACCGCGACCTGCCGATGCGGCTCAACCAGTGGTGTTCGGTCGTGCGGTGGGAGGCCACGGAGACGAAGCCCTTCTTCCGGACGAAGGAGTTCATGTGGCAGGAAGGCCACACCGCCCACGCGAGTAACGAAGGCGCGTGGGAGGAGGTCTGGACCCGCCTCGGCCAGTACGAGCGCGTCTACGAGGACGTGCTGGCGATTCCGGTCCTGCGCGGCAAGAAGCCCGAACACGACAAGTTCCCCGGCGCGGACACGACGACGACGGTCGAGGCGCTGATGCCCGACGGCAAGTCCGTGCAGGGCGCGACCAGCCACAACCTCGGCCAGAGCTTCGCCGAGGCCTTCGACATCACCTTCGCCGACGAAGACGAAGAGGAACAGACGGCCTACACCACCTCGTGGGGTCTCTCCTGGCGCGCGCTGGGCGCGCTCATCATGACCCACTCCGACGACCAGGGGCTCGTGCTCCCGCCGACGGTCGCGCCCACGCAGGTCGTCATCGTCCCCATCTGGCAGGCGGACACCAAGGAGGACGTCCTCGAGTACTCCGAGGAGATCGCCGAGGACCTCGAGGACGCCGGCGTCCGCGTCGAACTCGACGACCGCGACGGGCGCAACCCCGGCTTCAAGTTCAACGAACACGAACTCAACGGGATCCCGCTGCGACTCGAGATCGGTCCTCACGAGGTCGACGACGGCGAGGTCACGCTGGTCCACCGGCCGGACAACGAGGAGTCCGTCGAGGACCGCGACGAGATCGTCGAGCGCGTCGACGAGCATCTGGACGAGATCTTCGACAAGCTCTACGAGGCAGCCGAGGAGAACTTAGACGAGAACGTCCGCGAGGCCCACAGCCCCGAGGAGATCCTCGGAACGATCGGCAAACACGGCGGCTACGTGAAGACGCCGTGGTGCGGTGACGAGGCCTGCGAGGAGGTCATCAAAGAGAAGATCGCGGCCGAGATCGTCATGCAGCCCCTGTCCGACGAGGGCGGCTCGTCGGCCGGCGAAGTCCTCGAACCCGATCGCGACGAATGCGGAGTCTGCGGCGATCCGGCTGACGAGATCGCGTACTTCGCGAAGTCGTACTGAACGGGGCAGTCTCGGCAGTTCTTTTCGGCGCTACTCGAATCGAACTCGAGCCGACTTCGTGGACTATCCGCACTAGATCGTGGGTGACTATTCCACACGCACCTAACTGTTTAACCCGAGGTACCTTACGGGGGGAGAGTAATTAGAAGTATGTGGTGTTCACTCTGGTGGGTGAACACTACGTGCCTCTGACATTCCCCACTTCCGGACGGTATCCGTCCCGGAGGGGGTTTTGGCTGACCAATACTGCGGACCGATCGATACGTCTCGAGAAGCGATTCGATTAGAGACCGAACTGTAGAATCGAGCCCGCAGTAGTGGTTAAGGGATTATAGTACACCTTATACCGGTACATATGTGTTAATAATACGCTTAGTCATAATGGGTTAGTCTCTTATAGGTGTTCCCGCTAAGGGTGTGTATGTCACAGCCACATATAGCGTCATCCGCCGAGCGTTCGGAGGGGCTCGCCGACCCCGCGGACGCGCGGTCGAACTGTGGCGTCGGTGTCGTCATGGACCTCGATGGGGATGGGGGCCACGACATCGTCGCCGACGGACTCGAACTACTCGAAAATCTCGAACATCGCGGGACGACTGGCGCAGAGAAGAACACCGGCGACGGGGCCGGCATTATGCTCCAGACGCCCGATTCGTTCTTCGAGAGCGTTCTCGACGCTTCCCTCCCCGAGACCTACGCTGTCGGCTCGCTCTTTCTCCCACAGGACAGCGCGGCACGTGCGGAACTCTTCGATCTCGTCGAGGAGACGTTCGACACCTACGATCTCGACGTCCTCGAGTGGCGGGACGTTCCGACGAACAACGACGGTCTCGGTCAGACGGCCGTTGACTCCGAACCGGACGTCTGGCAGGTCGTCGTCACGCCCGAGGACGATATCTCCGGCGACGACTTCGATCGCCGCCTCTACGTCGCCCGACGCGCCCTCGAGAACGCCGTCGAAGACGCGGCTATCGAGAACAAGGAGCGCTTCTACGTCGTCTCTCTGGACTCGAAGACGGTCGTCTACAAGGGGCTGTTGAAGGGCGTTCAGGTTCCCGCGTACTATCCCGATCTCACCGACGAGCGGATGGAGTCGACGTTCGTGATGGTCCACGAACGGTTCTCGACCAACACGCTCGGCGCCTGGCACCTCGCCCATCCATACCGGAACATCATCCACAACGGCGAGTTCAACACCATTCAGGGCAACATCAACTGGATGCGAGCCCGCGAGACCGACATCGAGAGCGACGTCTTAGCGGACCTCGAGGCGGTCAAGCCGATCATCGACGATCCCGAACAGTCCGACACGGCGAGCGTCGACAACGCCCTCGAACTGCTGATGCAGGATGGCCGCGACCTCGAGCACGCCCTGCGGATGCTCGTCCCCGAGGCCTGGCGCGGCGACGACGCGATGGACGAGGACCGCCGAGACTGGTACGACTTCCACGCCTCGCTCGTCGAGCCGTGGGACGGTCCCGCCCTCGTCGCGGCGACCGACGGCGAACGCGTCGGCGCAGTACTGGACCGCAACGGCCTGCGTCCCTGCCGGTACGACGTGACGACGGACAATCAGCTGATCATGGCCAGCGAGGCCGGCGCGCTCGAGACCGACCCCGCGGACATCGAGGAGCGCGGTCGCCTCCAGCCCGGCCAGCTCTTCCTCGCCGATCCCAACGAGGGGCGGGTCATTCCCGACGAGGAAGTCTTCGACGACCTCACCGACGACCGCTACGGCGAGTGGGTCGACCAGGAGCAGGTCCACCTGGACGATATCCAGACGACGAACGACCGCTCGCCTCAAGGGGCAGTCGACGGGCTGCGCGACTATCAGGCCGCCTTCGGCTACACGCACGACGAACTCGAGAACCTGATCGAGCCGATGACCCAGAAGGGGAAAGACCCCGTCGGCTCGATGGGCGACGACACGCCGCTGTCGGTGCTGACCGACTTCAACCGGCCGCTGTTCTCCTACTTCAAGCAGCTGTTCGCACAGGTCACGAACCCGCCGCTGGACTACATCCGCGAGGAACTCGTCACCTCGATGGAGTCGCGACTGGGCTTCCAGCGCAACCTCCTCGACGAGTCGCCGGAGCACGCCCGCCAGCTCGTGCTTGACTCGCCGATCCTGACCGACGCCGAACTCGAGTCGGTCCGTGACTGCTCGGCCAACGACATCACGGCCGCGACGATCGATATCACCTACGAACCGGAACACGACGAACTCGGTACCGACCTCGAGGCGGCCGTCGAACGCGTCCGCGAGGACGCCGTCGAGGCCATCGAGGCGGGCAACGACGTCATCGTCCTCTCCGACCGAGCCGTCGACGAGGACCGGGTCGCGATCCCGAGCCTGCTCGCGACCGGCGGCGTCCACCACCACCTCGTGCGCAACGGGCTGCGCAACCACGTCGGACTCGTCGTCGAGTCCGCCGATCCGCGCACTGTCCACCACTTCGCGACGCTGGTCGGCTACGGTGCCGGCGCGGTCAACCCGTACCTCGCCTACCAGACGATCGAGGACATCACCGCCGGCCCCGATGGTGCCGACACCGAGGTCGCGATCGACGCCTACGTCGGCGCGGTCGAGGACGGCCTCCTGAAGATCATGGCCAAGATGGGGATCTCGACCGTCGAGAGCTACCAGGGCGCCCAGATCTTCGAGGCCGTCGGGCTCGAGAGCGATCTCGTCGCCGAGTACTTCGAGGGGACCGAGAACCGAACCGAAGGGATCGGCCTCGCCGAGATCGAGGAGGACCTCCGCGAGCGCCACGCGACCGCCTTCGACGGCGACGGCGAGGACGCCGACCTCGATCGTCACGGCGAGTTCGAACACCGCTCGGACGGGATCCACCACCAGTGGAACCCCGACACCGTCGGTGCGCTCCAGCAGGCCGTCCGCTCGAACGATTACGAGCGCTACGGCGAGTTCGCCGAAAAGATCAACGACCAGCAGCAGAACCTCCAGACGCTTCGGGGGCTGCTCGAGTTCGATTCGGATCGCGATTCGATCCCGGTCGAAGACGTCGAGCCGATCAAGGACATCGTCCAGCGGTTCTCGACCGCCGCGATGAGCCTCGGGAGTCTCTCGCCGGAGGCCCACGAGAACAACTCGATCGCGATGAACCGGATCGGTGGCAAATCTAACTCCGGCGAAGGTGGCGAACCGCCGGAGCGGTTCAACACTGAACGCGAGTGCAACGTCAAGCAGGTCGCGTCGGGACGGTTCGGCGTCACCTCGACGTATCTCTCGAACGCCGACGAGCTGCAGATCAAGATGGCCCAGGGCTCCAAGCCCGGCGAGGGCGGCCACCTCCCCGGCTCGAAGGTCAACGAGATGATCGCCCACGTCCGCAAGTCCACGCCCGGCGTGGGGCTGATCTCACCGCCGCCGCTGCACGACATCTACTCGATCGAGGACCTCAAGCAGCTGATCTTCGACCTCAAGGCCGCGAACGAGGAGGCCGACATCAACGTCAAACTCGTCTCCGAGGCCGGCATCGGCACGGTCGCCGCCGGCGTCGCGAAGGCCAACGCTGACGTGGTCCACATTTCGGGCCACGACGGCGGCACCGGCGCATCGCCCAAGACCTCGATCAAGAGCGCCGGGCTCCCCTGGGAGCTCGGTCTCGCCGAGGCCAACCAGATGCTCTGTGCGACCGGCCTCCGCGACCGTATCCGCGTCTCGGCCGACGGCGGGATGAAGACCGGCCGCGATGTCGCCGTCGCCGCCCTGCTGGGCGCCGAGGAGTACATCTTCGGGACCGCCTCGCTCGTCACCGGCGGCTGCGTGATGGCCCGGCAGTGTCACAAGAACACCTGCCCGGTCGGCGTCGCCACCCAGCGCGAGGACCTGCGCAAGCGGTTCCCCGGCGAGCCCGAACACGTCATCAACTACATGACCTTCATCGCGCAGGAACTGCGCGAGATCATGGCCGAACTCGGCTTCGAGACCATAGACGAGATGATCGGCCGAGTCGACGCACTCGAGCAGCGAACCGACGTTGACCACCCGAAGGCCCGCAACGTCGACCTCTCCGAAGTCCTCGCGGACCCCGGCAGCGACGTCCGCCGCAAGATCCGCGAGCAGGACCACGAACTCGAGGACCAGCTCGACCGCGACCTCATCGAGGCCGCGGCCGACGCGATCGAGGACCAGGAACCGGTCAGCCTCGAGACCGAGGTCACCAACGTCGACCGCACCGTCGGTGCGATGCTCTCGAACCGCATCACTGACCGCTACGGCGAGCCCGGCCTCCCCGAGGACACCATTACCGTGGACCTCGAGGGGACCGCGGGCCAGAGCTTCGGTGCGTTCCTGGCGAGCGGGGTCTCGATGCATCTCGACGGCAGCGCGAACGACTACGTCGGCAAGGGACTCTCCGGCGGCAAACTCACGATCCGGACGCCCGAGACCGCGGCCTACGACCCGACCGAGAACGTCTCGATCGGCAACGTCGCCCTCTACGGCGCGACCGACGGTCAGATGTACGTCAACGGCGTCGCCGGCGAGCGATTCGCCGTCCGTAACTCCGGTGCCAAGGCCGTCGTCGAAGGCGTCGGCGACCACGGCTGCGAGTACATGACCGGCGGCGTCGTCGCCGTCCTCGGCGAGACCGGGAAGAACTTCGCGGCCGGCATGTCCGGCGGCGTCGCCTACGTCTACGATCCCGACGGCGAGTTCGAGGCCAAGGCCAACACCGGCATGGTCTCGCTCCACGACGACTTAGAGGAGAAAGACGAGCGGATGCTCCGCCGACTCGTCGAGAATCACGTCGCCTACACCGGCTCCGAGCGCGGGCAACTGCTGCTCGAGAACTGGGAGCGCGCGCTCGAGGCCTTCGTGAAGGTCATGCCCGAGGCCTACTACGAGGCGATCACCGAGCAGGGCAGCGACGACGTCCGCAACGAACTGCCCGGCTCGCCCGAGGCAGCGGCCGAGGCCGAATCGACCAGTTTCGCTGCGAGCGACGACTGACTCGGACGGCGCTTCTTTCTTCGGTTCGCACCGGACGAGACGTTCCGTTCGCCGACGATCGATTACTCCGCCAGCCGCGCGTGGAAGTACGGGAATCGGGCGTCCTCCTCGTCGGCCAGCGCGTCCCTGAACTCTCCCCTCGCGACCAGTTCGAACCCGGCCGACTCGAGTTGGGCACGAGTGGCCGTCGCGCCGGCCATACTCCAGTGCATTTCGGTGCCGGTCTCGAGCCAGTTCGGGTTCGAACCGGTCCACTCGGTCCACCCTTCCGTGAGGAGGAGCCGTCCGCCCGGGCGGAGCACGCGTGCGAACGACTCGATCGCCGCCGGGTGATCGTCGATCTGGACATGAATCAGCGAGTACAGTGCGGTGACGGCATCGAAGGCGTTCGCGGCGAACGGCAGCCGCGTCATCTCACCTTGGCACAGCGCCGCATCGGGAACGAGCCGCGTCGCCGTCTCGAGTTGCCCCCGCGAGAGATCGAGCCCGACGGCCAGCTCCGGATCGCATCCGTTCGACGGGTCGAGGGCGTACTCGAGCGCCGGGGTTCCCTGCCCGCAGCCGGCGTCGAGGAGACGATATTCGTCCGGAAGGCCGTCGAACAGCGCCTCGAGCGCGGCCGCCTCGTCGTCCCGCGTCGTGGTCCGTTCGTTCGCGTACGTCGCCGTGATTTCGTCGTAGGCGCGGCGGACGTCGTCCCTGTCGGACATAGCCGTCCGTCTCGCGTGAGCGACAAATGTCTTCGGCCGCTGTGCGAACGCGACTCCCTGTCCGTCAGGGAGGGGTTTCGGACGAAACGACCTTCCAGAAGCGAGGCAGTGGGAGGGGACGATCCTCCGCTGCATTCGAGTTCGTCTCGGGACGACTACGCTCTGCCGAGCGTGTGAAACTCGTCGTTCGGCCGCATCTCGGCGAACATCGCCATTCGATTGCTCATGTTGTAGTAGGCGGTGACGGCGCCGATGTCCCAGATCGCTTCTTCGCTGAAACCGGCGTCCCGGAGCGCCTCGAGATCCGCCGGCTCGACCTCAGTCGGCCGTTCGGTGAGCGTGACCGCGACGTCGAGCATCGTTCGGTGGGCGTCGCTGATATCCGCGGTCCGGTAGTTGGCGACCAGTTGGTCGGCCAGCGTCGGATCGTCGGCGTAGATCCGGACGAGCGCGCCGTGGGCGACGTTGCAGTAGTAGCAGTGATTGACGCCGGAGACGGCGACGATGATCATTTCGATCTCCTCGCGCTCGAGGGCGGTGTCCTCGACGAGCGCGTCGTGATACTCGAAAAAGGCACGGAAGTGCGACGGTTTGTACGCGAACGCGGCGAACACGTTCGGTGTGAATCCGGCGCGCTCGGTCTCCGCTTCGATCCGGTCCCGCAGGTCGTCGGGCAGGTCGTCGAACGCCGGAACGGAGAATCGGGCCATCGCGTCGTCGCTGAGTTCCGGGGTCGGTTCGGACGTCGACTCGGGTTCGGAATCGGAGTTGCCCATAGCTACCGTTTCACAAGCAGCCGTAATAACGCAGCGGGGACCTCGCGTGCTATACTAGTCGTCGAGAACGCCGCCCGCGTCGACCGCCGCCTCTCGAATCGCTGCCGCGTCGGGAGCCGCGAGGAGATGCGCCTCGCAGTCACAGTCCGATGCGCCGAACCCGGAGACGAACTCGCCGGGCAGCCGATCCGCCAGTTCGCACTCCCGATCGGCGTTCGGGAACGTAATCGCGGTCTCGAGGTGCGTCGCGGAATGGCCGAGCAGGTAGTCGATATGCCAGTGGCGCGTCTCGCGGTCGCCGTCGGCGAGTTCGCGGTGGCGATCGACGCGACTGAAGCCGCCGGGGCCGAACGCACTGCCGACGTAGGCGTACGCGCCGGCAGGGAACTCGCGGTCACCGAGCGCACCGACCTCGATACTCGTCGATCGCGGGACGTCGATGACGAGGACGTACGTGCCGCTCATATCGGCTCGTCCGGACAGCGGTGGCAAAAACGAGGTGATTTCGGATCGCGGTGACGGATGCCTTCCGGGGACTCGAGGCCGTTAGCTCGACCAGTCCTCGTCGCGGGCGCGATCCTCGTCTGCGGTCGGATCGCGCTCGTGGACGTGGCGACGGTTGCTCATGTCGTCGTCCTGTAACTGCTGGTTTCGGTCACCGCTCGAGCCCCGCTCCGACTCGCGGGTGTCGGTCCAGTCGCCCTGCTCGGACCGTCGTCCCTGTTGGCGGTACTCGAGGCCGCCGCCGGACTGCTGCTCGCGGTTCATGCGACCGCCCGAGGAGCCTTGGGTGTCTCGCCGGTCCTCCTGCCGGCTGAACTGTTGGCTGTCCTGATAGTCGCGGTCGGTTCGCCGGTCGCGCTGTCCGCTACCCTGATCCCGTTGGGTGCCGGACTGATGGCCTTCGCTCTGCTGGTGGCGACGGGACTCGGGCTGGCCCTGCTGGTACTGACTGCCGTGTTGCTCGCTGCCTCGCTGGGACCGGCCTCTCTGCTGGTCTCGCATCCTGTTCTGTTGCCCGCGATGCTGTCGGCCCTGGTAGTCCCGTTCGCGGTCCATCGGTTCGGTGCCGGTGTCTCGGCTCTCGTGCCAGCGCTGCTGGGCACCCTGTCGGTCCTCGCCGCGCTGCGTGCCCTGCTGGCCGCGTTGGGATCGGCTCTCGCCCTGTTGGTGTTGCCCCTGTCGCATGCCGCCCTGCTGTTGCTCGCCCTGCTGGCGATCGGACCCCCCGGTTCCACGCTGGCCCTGCATGCGGTCTCGCTGACCCTGCATGCCGCCCTGCATACTGCGCTCGCTCTGTTGGCCGCGTTGCGAGCGGTCGCCCTCTTGCTGGCCTCGTTGCATACCGCCCTGCTGGCCCTGCATACCCTGCTGACCCTGCATGCCGCCCTGCTGACCCTGCATGCCGCCCTGCTGGCCGCGCTGTCCGCCACGACGTTCCTCGTGTCGGGCTTCGCCACCGTACGCGAGGTTCGCTTCGTCCATCGCGTTCGTTTCGAACCCGCTGCGCTGTTGGCCGCCCTGCTGCTGACCCCGTTGCTGTCCGGTCTGCTGGCCCCGTTGCTGCCCGGACTGCCGTCCACGCTGCTGCCCGGCCTGTCGCCCTCGCCGTTGACCGCGTTCACCGCGTTGCTCCGACTGCTGGCTGCGCTCGCGGTCTCTCTCGCTCGTCGTCCCTGACCCGCGTCCCCAGCCCGTGTCGGCGGTCGTCTCTCGGTGGCCCTCCGTTCGCTCTCGCTCGCGTCCGCGGTGTTCGGGCCCCTGCGAACCGCGGTCGTCGCTCTCGCCGCGGCTGAACAACCCGTGAAGCCAGCCGCGGTCGCCGCCCTGTCGATTCCGGTCGCTCTCGTCGCTCTGCTCTCGACCCTGATTCCGAGTGTGGGACCCGGTATCGTTCGATCGCTCGGTCCGTTCGTCCGTCCGTCGGTCGCTGTCGTATCGGTCGTTCATGGGTGTGGCTGTGGTAATCGGCGAGGTCGGTCGATTCCCGATTCGGTCCGATCGACGCGCTGGCCGCTGGTGGTCGTAGTACTGCGCTGGGACGTAGAGCGAACGAGCGGTTAAAACCCGAGCGTGATTTCGCGTGCATGCCCAATACGGGAAATATGAGGCCATATAACGGGAAAATATGTCCGACAACCGGATTCCGATCTCGGATCCGATTCGCGGTCCGAGTCCGTCCGTTTCCGCTCGAGCGGCCACGTGGCCCGGCTACCGAGGGCGGGTCGGCTGTGACGGGCCGTTTCCGAGGTCGTAGACCTGTCGCGGATCCGTGTTCGGACCGAACGCGAACAGCCCGCGGGCGGGTTCGTATTCGTAGGTCACCCACTGCGGGAGGATTTGGGCCCCGATGAGTTTCCGAACGGCGAGCTGTTTGAGCCGGGCGTCCGGTGCCAGCCGATCCGTTAGTCGCAGATCGACGATCCCGTCGAAGACGTACTCCTCCTCGGGATAGCCGTCCTGGCCCGCCGTCGTCGCGCCGGCGACGATCGGGACGAACCGCGCCTTACAGACCGTCGCCCGAATGTCCTTGATGAAGTCGTGGACCAACTGGTCCTGAAGCAACGACTCGAGTTCGTCCAGCGAGTCGATCGTGACCAGTCCCGTCTCGGTCATCTCGAGGTCGTCGAGCGCGCGGTGGATGCTGTTCGCCAGCTCGCGACGGTCGCTCGGGTCGCGGACCTCGACGATCGCGTCCTCGGCGGCCTCGCCGACGAACGTTGCCCAGTCGCTTCGCTCGTCGAGGAAGTCGTCCCGGTCGTCGAGCCGGTGGGTGAAGCAGTCGATGATCCGCAGTCGATCGGTTTCCAGCGCCGGGAGCACGTTCCACCCGTTCCCGTAGAACCGCTCGAGCGTCGCCGTCGGCGGGTTCGCGACGGAGACGACGACGGCGGGTTCGCCCCGCTCGAGCGCGCGCCAGGCGAGTTCGGTCCCCAGTTCGGCGCGGCGGGTCCCTTCGTCGCCCGAGAGGAGGAGAAACGAGTCGGCGGGGAGTCCGTTCGGGACGAGCGAGTCGAGCGGTTCGATGCCGCTGACGAACCGCTTGTACGCGTCGGGATCGGGCATCGTCGAATCGTCGTCGGCGGCCTCGCGGCAGGCGGTCGAACAGTACCGCCCGTCGTCGCTCTCCTCGGGATCGCCCGGAATCGGGTAGTGACAGTGATCGCACTCGAGTGGATGTTCCCGAGCGCGATCCGTCCGGAGCTGTTCTGACATACCGGACCGCCCTACCACGAACGGGATCAAAGAACCCTCCCCTGAACGACGTGGGTCGCGCCGAGTTCGGTCGTCGCCGCGCGAATTCCGCGGCCATTCGGTGGCGAGCGGCGGCCCGTCGCTCCCTGTCGCCAGAGTTTTTCTCCGAGGCCCCTATCGGCTCCGTATGGACAGCGCACTCGTCATCGGCGGCACTCGCTTCATCGGTCGCCACCTCGTAGACGACCTGCTCGACCACGAGTACGACGTCACGATCTTCAACCGCGGGACCAGCGAGAACCCGTTCGCGGACGACGACCGGGTCGACCGCGTCGAGGGCGATCGGACGAACGACACGGCGCTCGAGGCGGCCGCGACGACGGTCGATCCCGACGCCGTCTTCGACTGCGTGGCCTACCACCCGAAGGACGTCCGCGCCGCGACCCGACTCTTCGACGACTGCGAGGCCTACGTCTACGTCTCGAGCGGCGCGGCTTACGACCGCGAGGAGATCCCGAAACGCGAGGACGAGACGCCCCTCCACGCCTGTACGGCCGAGCAGGCGACCGACGATTCCTTCGAGACCTACGGCAATCGGAAGGCCGAGGGCGACCGCGCGGTGTTCGCCGCAGCCGAGGACGGCGTCCGCGCGATGGCCGTCCGCCCGCCGATCGTCTACGGCCCCCACGACTACACCGAACGTCTGGACTGGTGGATCGACCGCATCCATCGCTTCGACCGGGTCGTCGTCCCCGGGGATGGGACGAACCTTCGCCACCGCGTCTACGTCGAAGACGTCGCCAGCGCGCTCCGGGTCGTCGCCGAACGGGGCGCGGCCGGCGAGGCCTACAACGTCGGCGACCGGCGGCTCGTCACCCTCGAGGAGATGGTCGAACTGATCGCCGACGCGCTGGACACCGACGTCGACGTCGTCCACGCCGGGCCTCGAGAGCTCGCTGCCAGCGATATCGACCTCGACGACTACCCGCTCTACCGAGAGTACCCGCACGTCCTCTCGACGGCGAAACTCGCCGCGCTGGGGTGGGAGTCGACGCCGATCGAGGACGCGATGGCCCGATCGGTCGACGACCACCTCGAGAGCGATCGCGACGGGGACGAAAACGGGCCGGACCGAGAGGGCGAGGAGCGCGTGCTGAGTATTCTGGACACGCTCTGAGTCGGGTTCGGATCCGGCGAACCCGCAGGCCGATCCCGTCCCGTTGAACCCGCAACCCGGTTCCGGCCCGTCGAACGACCGGCGGTCGAGATCAGCGTCGCCGGTCCAGTCGTCGGAACCTCCTCGAGGAAAAACACGTATGGTCCGCGGGTGAGTGAGTCAGACTATGTTCGACAAATCGACGTGGATCCGCCTCCCGCGAAACGTCGTCGTCGGCCACGACGTTCGCAGCGAGGTCGTCGACGTGGTCGACGATCTCCACTTGCAGGGGCGGCCGCTGTTCGTCACGAGTCCGACGCCCCGCGAGGTCGCCGCGGACCCCATCGCGGCCGACTTCGAGGCCGCCGGGATCGACCCCGCGATCGTCACGATCGAGAAAGCGACCTTCGACGCCGTCGAGCGGGTGATCGAGGTCGCCGAGGCCGAGGAGGTCTCCTATCTCGTCGGGATCGGCGGCGGGAAGGCCATCGACATCGCGAAACTGGCCAGTCACCACCTCGATATGGGCTTTCTCTCCGTTCCGACCGCGGCGAGCCACGACGGGATCGTCAGCAACCGCGGCTCGGTTCCGGACGGCGACTCACGCCATAGCGTCGCCGCGGAACCGCCGCTCGCGGTCGTCGCCGACACCGGCATCCTCGCCGACGCGCCCTGGGAGCTGACGACCGCCGGCTGCGCCGACATCATCTCGAACTACACCGCGGTGATGGACTGGCGGCTCGCCAATCGACTCAAGGACGTCGAATACTCCGAGTACGCCGCCGCGCTCTCGGAGATGACCGCCGAGATCCTCGTGGACAACGCCGACCTCATCCGACCGGGGCTCGAGGAATCGGCCTGGGTCGTCACCAAGGCGCTCATGTCCTCCGGCGTCGCGATGAGCATCGCCGGCTCCTCGCGGCCCGCGAGCGGAGCCGAACACCTCTTCTCGCATCAGCTCGATCGGTTGGCCCCCGAGGCGGCCCTCCACGGCCACCAGGTCGGCGTCGGCTCGATCATGACCGCCTACCTCCACGGCGGCGATCGGGGCATCTGGCGCGACATTCGCGACGCGCTCTCGAGCATCGACGCGCCGACGACCGCCGCCGAACTCGGAATCGACGACGAGACCGTCATCGAGTCGCTGACCACCTGCCACGAGATCCGCGACCGCTACACGATTCTGGGCAACGGGATGAACGAGCGGGCCGCTCGAGACGTGGCGACGAAAACGGGCGTGATCGACTGATCGGCGGTCGGTTTCGGGCGGCCAAACGATGGCGGGCCGGTCGCGATTTCCACCGCGAACCGTTCTCCAGCGCGATGATCGAACGAGCGCGACCCGTCAGCCGAGATCGGTCCGTTCGAACTGCCAGATGCCCAGTGCGATCGGCACGACGAGCCAGGCGAGGAGGATGACGACCATCGTCTCGCCCTCGAGGAACCACGGGATGTCCGCCGGATTGGTGCGGAAGCCGTCGGGAAAGACCAGTCCGGTGGAGTTGACGTACGCCGCCGTCGGACTGATCAGCGACTGGACGAACACGATCTGATTGCCGGCGATATCGAGCCCCGCGAGGTCGTTGAACACGTACACGATGGCGAGGCGGAGCGGTCCGAAGAGGTTCAACACGTTCGTGACGAAGAAGAAGCCGATCGCGCCGCCCATCGCACGCGAGCGGGACGACGTCGCGGCGGAGATGCCGACCGCAACGGCGACGTACGTCAGCGCATAGAGGACCGTCAGTGCCGCGATCCCGACGAAGGTCCCGGCCTCGAGCGAGGGGTACCAGAGGAGCGCGAGGGCGGCACCGAGGAGGAACGCGCCGAGGATCGCGATCGTGACGATGGCCGTTCGGGTCAGATACTTCCCGAGGACGACGTCGCGACGACTGTTCGGGATCGACAGGAGATACTTGATACCGCCCGACTCGCGTTCGCCCGCGATCGCGAGGTACGCCGAGACGAGGGCGATCAGGGGGATGAACATCGCGCCGACGCCGGTCAGGTTCCACAGCGCGTTCTTCACGTCCGGGTTCGGGACGTTGTTCTGCCCGAAGTAGAACATGAGTGCCATGAAGACGGCGTACAGCGCACCGACGACCCAGATCATCTTGGCTCGCCGGACGTCGAGGAAGTCCTTCTTCGCGACGTCTAACGTGCTCATGCCGTCACCTCCGGGGCCGGGGCGTCTTCGTCCGCCCGTTCGCCGTTCGTGTACGTGTTGAACAGCTGCTCGAGCGAGATGTCTTCGGAGATGATGTCGCGAACGGCCGTCACGTCGGCGACGTGTCGGACGACGTCAACCTTGACCGACGGGTCGGCACAGGTCGCCGTGATCGTCGCGCCGTCGACGCTGACCGAGCGCACGCCCGCGAGCTGCTCCAGTTCGAGGCGCTCGGGGACGGTCTCGACCTCGAGCGAGATCGGCGCGCCGAGATCGAGGTCGCCCTGCAGTTCGTCCGGCGTCCCGGTCGCGACCAGGCGTCCCTCGTTCATGATACCGATGCGATCACAGACGGCCTCGACCTCGCCGAGGATGTGGCTCGAGAAGAAGACGGCGGTGCCGCGCTCCGCCTCGTCGGCGATGATCTCGCGCATCTCCTGCATGCCTGTCGGATCCAGCCCCGAGGAGGGCTCGTCGAGAATTAGGAGGTCGGGATCGCCGACCAGCGCCATCCCGAAGCCGAGCCGCTGGGCCATCCCCTTCGAGTAGCCGCCGGCGGAGCGGTCGCCGTCGCCGGCGAGGCCGACCCGCTCGAGGATCGCGTCGGGGTCGTCGTCGGCGCCTTTCGTGTCGATGACCCACTGGAGGTGTTCGCGCGCGGTGAGTCGATCGTAGACGCTCGCGCCCTCCGGGAGGACGCCGATCCGTTCGCGGATCGCTCCGGTTTCGTGTTGAGCGTCGTGGCCCAACACCGTCGCGGACCCGTCGGAGGGACGGACGAAGTCCAACAGCATGTTGATCGTCGTCGACTTACCGGCGCCGTTAGGCCCCAGAAAGCCGAATATCTCTCCTTCCTCGACGACCAGGTCGAGGTCGTCGACGGCGAGGACCGAGTCGCCGTACCGCTTGGTGAGCGAGGACGTTTCGATGGCGGCCATACCGGATGCTCCATCGCCCCGTCATGTATACTTTTTGTAGTTAATGGCGTGTATCGATCACGGGACGCGATTCAGACGTGTTCGTCCAGGAAATCCGCGATCTCGGCGTAGGCCTCGATGCGGTTCTCGAGTTTCGAGAGGCCGTGGCCCTCGTCCTCGAAGAGCAGCTTTCGGACGGGAACGCCCTGTTCGGCGGCCTTCTCGGCGATCTGTTCGGCCTCGCCGACCGGGACGCGCGGGTCGTTTTCGCCGTGAAGGACGAACAGCGGGGCTTCGATGTTCTCGACGTTGTTGATCGGCGAGATCTCCTCCAAGAACTCGCGGTCCTCGGCGAGCGACCCGTACTCCGCCTCCCTGAGTTCCCGCCGCCAGTCGCCCGTATTTTCGAGAAACGTGACGAAGTTGGCGATGCCGACGGTGTCGACGCCGGCCGCCCAGAGGTCGGGGTACTCGGTCAGCGCGGCAAGAACCATGAAGCCGCCGTAGGAGCCGCCCTTGGCGGCGATCCGGTCGGGATCGATCGCGGGATGATCCTGGAGCCACTCGACGCACGCTTCGATGTCGGCGACGGAGTCCATTCGGTTCTCGACGTCGTCGAGGCTCGCGTACTCGGAGCCGTAGCCCGACGACCCCCGGACGTTCGGTTCGAAGTAGGCGTAGCCCCGGTCGAGGAAGTACTGCTTGACGCTCGAGAAGGAGGGGCGGCGCTGGCTCTCGGGGCCGCCGTGGATGTCGACGATGACGGGCGTTTCGCCGTTCTCGGGGGAATCCGGCAGCGTCAGGAAGCCGGGCACCTCGAGTCCATCGAAGCTCTCCACACTGACGAGGTCGGAGTCGTCGAACGATTCCGGGGGGATGCCCGCGGTCGGCGCGCTCGTCCACTGTTCGGCCGCACCGCTCTCAACGTCGATCACGAAGACGTTCGTGTTGACCGCGTCTCCGCTCGTCGAGAGGGCGAACCGCTCCGCGTCGGGATCGAAACTCACGCCGCCGGAGATCCCGCCCGGTAGATCGGGCTCGGGGAACGTCTCGAACGCCGTGGGCTCATTGGGGTCGAACTCGCCGACCGTCAGTTCGGTGTAGCCCTCCACGTTCCGCGAGCAGACGAATCGCCCCGTCTCGTCGTCCAGCGCGATGCCGTCGACGTTCCATCCGTTTCCGTCGATGACCGTCTCCATATCACCGCTCTCGAGGTCGAGATACGCCAGATAGAGGGTGTCGGCGTCGCCCTCGTCGGTGACCAGATAGATTCCCTCGCCGTCCGGAGCCCAGCTCGCGCTCTGATACCGCACGTCGCCCTCGTGGGGCGTGAGGTGCTCGAGTTCGCGCTCGTCGCTTTCGAGGTCGAGGATGTAGAGGTCCTGATCGAAGTTAGAGTAGGCCTGCGAGACCAGCAGTCGGGAGTCGTCGGGACTCCAGCCGGACAGCGAGAGCCAGCCGTCGCCCTCGTAGACCAGTTCGGCGGCCTCGCCGGTCTCGTCCCGACCCTGGACGTAGACGTCGAAGACGGACTCGTCGCGGCGGTTCGACGTGAACGCGAACCGCTCGCCGTCGTGGCTCCAGCCGCCCCAGCGGTGTTTGGCGTCCGGCATCGCGGTGAGGGCCTCGATCTCGCCCGTCTCGGCGTCGAGCCGGAACAGCTGGGCCCGCTCGTTGCCGCCCTCGTCCATCCCGAAGATCAGCTCCGGGCGCTCGGGCGACCACGAGGCGAAGGTCACTCGCTCGTCGTAGAACGTCCGCTGCTCGGGCCAGGCGCGAGGTTCCTGGAGCGTCCAGATCTGTGGCGTGCCGGTCGTGTTCATCAGGAAGGAGAGCCGTTCGCCGTCGGGACCGAACGAGGCACCGTAGGCGCTGCGGATATTGAGGTAGCGCTCGATGTCGTAGCTGCTCATGCCAGAGCCGTACGGACTCGAGTGGGTAGTCGTTTCGGTCGGGTACACGGGTCGCGAGCGACCGAGTAGGGGCCGGTTATGCCTCGAACGGAGACAGTCACGTGACCCGACTCATCAGCGGACGATTCCGACATCGTGCCGGGACGGTCGTGGATTGCTGTGCTTAACAAAGCCCTCGAGCGTGGCGGAGATGGTCGATGACAGGAGAGACACACGCGTCGTCGGTCGGGACCGTCCTCGTAACGACCGCGATCATCCTCGCGGCGTTCGGGCTGACCGTCGCGGCCGTCGGCCCGGAGCTGTTCGTCGCCGAGCCGGCCGAAGAGCCCGCGGCCGACGGCGAAACGGAACCGCTGGGAACGCAGGGCGACGACGAGGCGACGACACCCGGCGGCTCCGAAAACGAGAGCGATGACGGCGACGAGGGGACGGATCTCGAGGCTACCGAGTCCGAAACCGATGCAATCGGGAGCGGCAACGAGAGCGGTGACAACGCGACCGTCGGCGATACCGAACCCGAGGGCAACGAGAGCGACGGCGGCGACGAGACTGACGCGGACGCGACCGAGGGCGAGGAGTCCGAGGACGGCGAACTCGAGGAGGGGAACGCCACCGACGAGGACGATGACGACGCGGACAGCGAGACCGATGCGGACGAAAGCGGAGACGATAGCGACGATGACAGTAGCGATGACGATGACAGTAGCGATGATGAGGACAGTAGTGATGACGGTGATGGGGACGGTAGCGATGACGACGACGATGGCGACGAGAGCGACTCCGATACCGAGGGTGATGAGACGGACGACGAGAGCGCGGACGACGACGAGGACGAGGAAGACGATACCGACGGCGGCTTCTTCTAAGGACCCACTCGTTCGGCGACGATTTTCGTCTCGGCGGCGAACGGAGAGCGATCGATCGACGAATCGGTGACCGTCAAGCCCGCATTCGACGGAAACAGGGTGGATTTTTATCCTTTCGCTGGCATGCTGTGAGCAGATGCGAATCGCGTTCGTCTCGTTCGAAACGGTTCACCACCGCGATACTGAGACGAACCAGCGGTTTCGGACCGTCTGCGAGATCCTCGCCGAGCGCGGGCACGACGTCCACTGGTACTGCGCCGGGTTCTGGGCCGGTGAGGAGTCCACGTACGAATACGAGGGGATAACTTACCACGCGGTCGCGACCGGAACGGAAGCCCGGACCTCGTTTCTCCTGCGACTACCGTTCGTCCTCGCGGCGGCGAGCCCGGACGTGATTCACGTCGGCGCGCGGCCGCCGAGCCAGGTCGTCGCGGCCAGGTGGGGCGCGACGATGGCGCGTGCACCGCTCGTCCTCGAGTGGTACGGCGACGGCGGCATCGACGACACGCGGTGGACGCGGTTCGCGACGGGTCGCCCGGACCGGATCGTCACGCCGTCGGAACTCGTCGGAACGTGGGTCCGGGAACTCGGGGCCGACGGCGACGTCATCGAGACGATTCCGAATCCGATCGACTGCGATCGAATTCGAGACGTCGAACCGAGCGAGGACGTCGACGTGATCTACGCCCGGCGGCTCGACGAGGGCGCTAACCTCGAGAGCCTGCTGTTGGGGCTGGCCGAACTCCGCGACCGCGATTGGCGGGCGACGGTCGTCGGCGACGGGCCCGAACGGGACGCCTACGAGGGGCTCGCGAGCGATCTCCGGATCGAGGACCGGGTGACCTTCGTCGGCGACCTCGATCTCGAGGAGCGGATCGCAGCCTACCGCGGGGCTCACGTCTTCGCGCAGACGGCGGATCACTGCGTCTTCCCGACGGAGATGCTATGGGCGCTGGCCGCGGGCTGTGTCGGCATCGTAGAGTACCACGCGAACTCGAGCGCCCACGAACTCGTCGAAGGGTGGGACCGGGGGTTCCGAACGACCAGCGAGGACGAGCTCGCGGCGGCCATCCTCGACGCGGGCGACCTCGAGCACCGCACGTACGACGAGGCCTTCGCGGACTACGACCGGTCGGCGGTGGCCGACCGGTACCTCGAGCGATACCGGACGCTTCGGGACGAGCACGGCGTGCTGTAGGCGGCCATCAGTGTGATCGATTCCCTTCGGATGGTCCGCCATCGACCGGAGGCCCTATATGTTGGTTCGTGAGACTGTTCGGATATGGAAGGAGACTGTGAGTTTTGCCGGATCGCCGCCGGTGAGCGATCGGCACACGTCCTCTACGAGGACGATCGGACAGTCGCGTTTCTCGACGAGAACCCGGCCATGACGGGGCACAGCCTCGTGATTCCGCGGACCCACGAGGAGGACGTCTTGACGATCGACGAACCGACATCGACGGCCGTCTTCGAGACGGTCCGCACCGTTTCGAACGCGTTGGAGGCGGCGCTCGAGCCGAGCGGGTTCAGCGTCTTTCACACCAGCGGACCGCTGGTCGGGACCGTCGATCACGCCCACGTCCACCTCGTGCCCCGCTTCGCGGACGATGACGTGGCGCTGTCGTTACCGCGGGATCGGCTCGAGGCCGACGAGGCGACGCGACTGCGAAATCGCGTTCGAGCGACCCTCTGACCGAGCAGTCACGGCGGCCGTCGAGTCGCCGTTCGGCGCTCGAGGATTGCCGTTCAGAGGTCGAACTTCGCGGCCGCCGTCTCCATGTCCTTGTCGCCGCGCCCCGAGAGATTCACGAGGATGGTGTCGTGCTCGCCGGCTTCCGCGAGTTCGATCGCGCGAGCGATCCCGTGGCTTGACTCGAGCGCGGGGATGATCCCCTCGGTCTCGCTCAGTTCCCGGAAGGCCGCGAGCGCTTCGTCGTCCGTGACGCCCGTGTACTCGCAGCGACCGACGGCACGGAACATGGCGTGTTCGGGGCCGACGCCGGGATAGTCCAGTCCCGCCGAGACGGAGTGGACGTCGACGTCGTCGTCGATGACGCGCGTCTTCATCCCGTGAATGACGTCGTCCGTCCCCTCGGCGAGCGGGGCGGCGTGGCGGCTCGAGTCCGATCCCTCGCCGCCGCCCTCGGCACCGTAGAAGTCGACGGGATCGTCCCGGAACGCGTGGAAGAGGCCGATCGCGTTCGAGCCGCCGCCGACGCAGGCGACCGCGGCGTCGGGCAGGTCGCCCGTTCGCTCTCGAATCTGCTCGCGGGCCTCCCGGCCGATGACGCTCTGGAAGTCCCGGACCATCCGCGGGAACGGGTCGGGGCCGACGACGCTGCCCACCAGGTAGTGCGTGTTCTCGACGTTCTCCGCGAAGTCCTCGAGCGCGGCGTCGACGGCGTCTGCGAGGCCCTCATCGCCCCGGGTGACCTCGTTGACTTCGGCGCCCATCAGGCGCATCCGGAAGACGTTCATCTCCTGGCGCTCGACGTCCTTTTTCCCCATGTAGATCTCCGTCTCGAGGCCGAGCAGGGCGCCGACCATCGCGGTCGCGGTGCCGTGCTGACCGGCTCCGGTCTCGGCGATCAGTCGATCGCGACCGGCCCGTTTGGCCAACAGGGCCTGCCCGAGACAGTTGTTGATCTTGTGGGCCCCGCCGTGGAGCAGGTCTTCCCGCTTGAGGTAGATGTCGGCCCCGTAGCGCTCGCTCAGGTTGCGCGCGTAGTACAGCGGCGTCGGTCGGCCGGCGAACTCCTCGAGCAGCCCTCGCAGTTCCGACTGGAACTCGTCGGTGCCGGCGATGTCGTCGTAAGCCGTTGCCAGTTGCTCGAGCGGCTCTCGAAGCGGTTCCGGCACGTGTCGCCCGCCGTATCCCTCGAAAGATCCGTTTTCCATACGCCGGTGAATTGCGCGCTCAGCGCCAAATAGGTTCGTGCCGGTGGCGACAGCGACGGTCTCTCCTCGGCACTCGCGCCCGCGATCAGCGCGTCTCGGCGGGGAGCGTGATCGTGAACGTCGACCCCTCGCCCGGTTCGGAGTCGACTCGGATCTCCCCGCCGTGGCGTTCGACGATGCGCTGACAGAGCGCTAACCCGAGCCCCGTCCCGTCGTACTCCTCGCGGCTGTGCAACCGATCGAAGACGGAGAATATCCGCTCCTGCTCGTCCGGTTCGATGCCGATCCCGTTATCGCGGACCGAGATCTCCCACTCCCGCCCTCGTCGGTTCGCGTCGACGTGAACGCGGGAAGACGAACTCCTGTTGTACGTCAGTGCGTTCCGCAGGAGGTTCTGGAAGACCTGACGGAGCTGGCGCCTGTCGCCCGTCACGCGGGGGAGGTTCGCGGCCGTTATCTCGGCGTCGGTCTCGTCGATCTGTACCTGCAGGTCCTCGAGCACGTCGTCGAGAACGCCCGCCAGTTCGACCGGTTCGAAGGGATCGCCCTGCGTCTCGATTCGCGAGTACTCGAGGAGGCCGTCGATCATCTCTCGCATTCGATCGGCCCCATCGACGGCGTACGCGAGGAACTCCTCGCCGTCGTCGTCGAGCGCGTCGTCGTACCGGTCCTCGAGCAACTGGAGGTAGCTCGTCACCATCCGGAGCGGTTCCTGCAAGTCGTGGGAGGCGGCGTAGGCGAACTGCTCCAAGCGCTCGTTGGACTCCTCAAGTTTGCGCTGGTACTCCCTGCGTTCGGTGATGTCGATGAGGGTGACGACCGCGCGACTCACCTCGCCGTCCGCGTTCCGGACGGGCATGCCGTGGTTCAGGACGGTGCGGCGCTCCCCGTCGAAGCCTTCGATTTCGATCACGTCGGGGTCAGTGACCTCGTCGCCGCGGAGCGCCCGAGCGAGCGCCCACTCGTCGGGCTCGACCGGCTCACCCGTGTCCGCCCACCAGCCGTCGTACTGGTCGTACTCGGCGACCGATTCGGATTCAGCGACCTCTCCGCCCCAGATCGATTCGGCGGCGTCGTTCCACTTGACGATCCGCCCGTCGCCTTCGGCGACGAACACGGCGACCGGGAGCACCTCGATGAGCGCCCGGAGCTGGTTCTCGCTCTCTCGAAGCGCCTGCTTGCGCTCCTCTCGTTCGGTGACGTCTCGCGTCAGCGCCACGTGGGCGGTCGTCCCGTCGGGTCTGGGCAGCGGCGCAGCGTGCGATTCCATGTGGCGGCGCGTCCCGTCCAAGCCGACGATATCGAACTCGAAGGTCTCGCGCTCGCCCTCGCAGATCCGCTCGTTGAACTCGCGGAATCGGTCGCGGTGCTCGGGGGCGATCAGATCGTAGACGCACTCGCCGACCACGTCCGACTCGGCGTCGGCTTCCACCATGTCCAGTCCGGCCGGGTTCATCTGAATCAGCGTGCCGTCCGCGGCGACGGTCTTGATGCACTCTGGCGTGGTCTCGACGAGTGCACTCAACTGCTCCGTGCGCTCGCGGAGTTCCCGCTCGCGCCGTCGCCGATCGAGTTCGTACTCGATCCACTGTCCCATCAGGTGGAGGGCCGTCCGCTCCGAGTCCGAGAACGCCCCGTCGCGCGGCGTCTCGGACATGAAGAAGAACACTCGATCGCTGCCGCCGTCGACCTCGAGGGCGGTGCCGAGATAGGTCTCGAACCCGCGGCCGCTGTGGCTGCCGCGATCGTCGTCCCCGTCCGTCGCGGGCTCGACGATGCTCACCTCCCCGTCGGTCTCGAGGGCCATCGCACAGACCGTCTCCGACAGCGGGAACTCGAGGTGGGGCTCGTCGCTCTCGTGATCGGTGCTGACGTGCTCGACGTCGACGCGATCGGCCTCGCGATCCACCGTAGCCAGCCCCCCGATTTCGAGGTCGAACCGCTCGCGGCCAAGCTCGAGCAGCCGCTCGAGCTTCGACTCGAAGTCGAGCGTCGGGTCGGACGTGACCTCGTAGCACCGGCGCAGGAACCGTTCGCGCTGATGGAGTTCGGCGTTCGCCGCGGCCCGATCTCGGAGCATTCCGAGCATCCGTTCGTTCTCGCGGGCGAGCGACTCCTCGCCGAGGAACTCCTCGGGCGGGGTGTAGTAGGGATTGTGACACGTCACCCCGTCGTAGATGAGGTAGGGGTGGGTACGGACGACGTTTCGGACGACGGTCGGCGAGAACAGCCCGCGGTCGTACTGACAGACCGCGAACGAGTCCGATCGATCGAAGAGCGCGTTGATCTTCTGTTCGTACTCCATGACCTGCTCGATCGACGTCTCGGCGGCCTCGAGCCACGTCATCTCGGCGACGATCCGAAGCGCCTCGTACTCCTCGGTGGCCCTCGAGATGGTGTCGCCGTAGAACTCGATCATCTCGTCGACGTCGAACGATCCGTTTCGGAGGTAGGTCTCCTGAACGGAGTGGAACGATAACGCACCGGACTCGAGCGCGGCGTCGACGTCGACCCCAGCGTCGCGGAGCGCCGCCCGCACCTCGGCTTCGGTGCTCTCGTCGACGACGTACATGATGCGGTCGCCCCGCTCGAGCCCGCGGCCGACGAACGGGACGGCGGCCGCAAACTTCTCCTCGCGAGTCTCGTAGATCTGTGCGACGTGACCGTTGCCGTCGTGCTCGCCGACCGGCTCGACTGACCCGCGGCGTCCCGGGCTCGATCGGACCGTCTCGAATCCGATTTCGGGAATCTCCGGCCCGTTCGGTTCAGTACTCGAGGACGTGGGTTCGCTCACGAATGCCTCGTCCGCTCGAGCGACGACGGTCCGGCACTGCTATCGAGGCGGTCGGAAACCGGGCCATCGCGAGCGGAGCCACGGAGCGCTCGCTCGTTCCCGCCCCTCGATCCGGTCGCCGCGATAGGAGTGGTATGCATGGAAGGATTCGAACGCGGGTAAATAAAAGATCGTCGTGAAACGGGTTCGCACGGCGTCGGATCGTCATCGGCGGGCCCGTCGCCTACCCGTGCCGGGATGCGAGAACGGACCATGGCAGACGAGACGGTCGATAACGGCCTCGCCGCTCGCGACCACTGTTCGAGTACCTCGAGGAGGGCGGCGACGAGCCCTCGAGCGACGAGTGAGCCGGAGACGACGCCGCTCGCGGCCGGCTCAGGGTTCCGTTCAGCGATCGACGCTGCCCAGCACGATGTCGAGGCTGCCCAGCGACGCGATCAGGTCCGCGACGTACTCGCCCTCGGCCATCTCGGGCAGCGCCGAGAGGTTGTGGAAACAGGGGCTGCGGATCTTGAATCGGGCCGGCGAGTTCGAGCCGTCCGCGCGGATGTAGACGCCGAGTTCGCCCTTCGCGATCTCGACGGCGCGGTAGGTCTCGGTCCCCGCGTCCGGCTTGAGCGTCCGGGGGACGTTGCTCTGGACCGTCCGCTCGTCCTCGGGCCAGTCCTCGAGTAAGTCGAGACACTGCTCGATGATCTTCGCGGACTCCTCGACCTCGCGGAGGCGGACGAGCACGCGCGCGTGGTTGTCGCAACTGTCCTCGGTGACGACGTCCCACTCGAGGTTCTCGTAGTAGCCGTAGGGGTCGTCCCGCCGGACGTCGTAATCGATGCCGGAGCCGCGGGCGACGGGTCCGGTAACGCCGTAGCTCTTGGCGACCTCGGGCTCGAGAACACCGGTACCCATCGTTCGTCGCTGAAAGATCTCGTTGCCGGTCAGCAGGTCGTGGTACTCGTCGACCTTTGCGGGGAGCTCGTCGAGGAAGTCCCGGCACTTCTCGATGAACTCCTCGCGAGGCTCGGGCAGGTCCCAGCAGACGCCGCCGAGCCGGAAGTAGTAGAACATCATCCGCTGGCCGGTCAGGTCCTCCAGGATGTCCTGGACGACCTCCCGATCGCGCATGCCGTACTGGAAGATGGCGGTGAAGTCGCCGTAGACGTCCAGCGCGAACGTCGAGACCGCGAGGAAGTGACCGAGCATGCGGCCGAACTCGGTCGACATCGTTCGCAGGATCTGGGCGTACTCGGGAACCTCGATGTCGGCGATGTCCTCGATCGCACGGGCGACCGCCCACTCGTTGGGCAGGTTCGCCGTATAGTCCCAGCGGTCCGCGTAGGGGATGATCTGGTGACGATAGGTCCCCGATTGGCACATCTGCTCCTCGCAGCGGTGCAGATAGCCGATGTCCGGTTCGACGTCGGCCACCGTCTCACCGTCGAGCACCGTCTCGAGGTGGAGGACGCCGTGGGTCGCCGGATGGTGGGGGCCGATATTGAGAAACATCGTCTCCGACTCCTCCCCGCGGTGGTCCTCCGCGAGCGGGTTCGCGTGTTCGGTGTAGCTGACGACCTGCGGTTTGTCCTGATCGTAGTCCAGCGCGAGCGGATGGCCCTGCCACGATTCGGGGAGGAGAATACGCGTGAGATTCGGGTGGCCCGCGTACTCGATCCCGACGAGGTCGAAGGCCTCCCGCTCGTGCCAGTCCGCGGTTCGGAAGACGGGTTCGGCGGACTCGCAAACGGGTGCCCCCGTCGGCAGCGGCACGATTAGCGTCACCTCGTGGGTCCGCTGCTCGTACTTCGTCATGTGGATGATCGACTCGTAGCGGTCCTCGTACTGCTGGGGCGTGATACACGAGAGGTGGTCGAACCCCGCCTCGTCGCGCAGCAGGCGCACCACCGCCTGTACGTCGTCCGGTCGGATCACGAACGCGGGCGCGTTCTCGTGATCGTCCCGTCCGATCGCGTACTCGGAGAGCAGGGTCTCGAGTCGGCCCTCGTCGACCCCCTCCTCGCGCTGATGATCGTACTCCGGGTCGATGCGTTCGCGCTCGGGTTCCGATGTCTCACTCATTGCAGGTCCCTCGAGACGCCGACCGATGGCGCGTCTCGGTAGCCTACAGGTGACGCGGAAATGAGGGTTTTCCCGCGTTCGCGTGACTCTCCGTGGCGAGTGAACGACGACGCGGTTGGAGCCGATTCCGGAGTCGGCCGTCCGCCCGAGCGGAATCGCTTATATGGCTCCTCGCACGTAGCGTGAGTATGTCTCGAGGGATCGGCTGGTTCGACGCGTTTCGTGAGGTCGCCCCCGAGTGGGCCGTCGTCGTGCTCGGACTGGTGACCCAGCTCGGCGATGTGTGGTTTCTCGGCGTGCTCGTCGGGGCGCTCTACTGGCTGGAGACCGACAACCGGGAGCAGATCGCCGCCGTCTTCGGGTTGCTGCTGGCCGGCCTCTCGCTCATCACGGCGTTGAAACACGTCTTCGCGCTGCCGCGACCGGAGCGCGTGCTCGTGGAGGTCGGGGCGCTCCCGGAGACGATCCACCCGCTGTACGAGGCCACTGCGACGGCGACCGGCTACGGGTTTCCCAGCGGCCACGCCCTGCTGACGACGATCGTCTACCTGAGCCTGGCCGAGTACGGCGCAGTCGGCACGCGCCGGCGGCGATACCTCGGCGCCGCGGGGATCGTGACCGCGGTCTGTTTCTCTCGAGTCGGCCTCGGCGTCCACTACCTCGTCGACGTCGTCGCCGGCGTCGGCGTCGGGCTGGTCTTTCTCCTCCTCGCGTGGGGGTTCCTGGACCGGTATCCCTCCCGTCGGGGCACGCTCGGATTCGGACTGGCCGTCGCCCTCGCCGCCGTCGCGCTCGTGACGAGTGCCGTCGACCCCGACGCCGTCCTCCTGTTCGGCGCGTCGGTCGGCGCGTTCGCCGGTTGGCAGTTCGCCGTCCTCGCTCGAGGGCTGGACGAGGGCCGCGGCCCGATTCGACGCAGCCGCGCGCTCACTGCGAGAGCCGTCGCCGTCGTCGCCGGAATCGCGTCGCTCGTCGCCCTCTCGGGCTACTACTGGCCCGTCCTGTTGCTCGCTGGAAGCGGCGTCCTCGGGCTCGTCGTCGCCGCGTTCGTCACCGTCCCCGTGCTCTACCGTTCCGAGCGCGGGAGCGGTATCTGAGAGCGGCCCCGCTCGCAGCCGTTCCGAGCCGAGCCGTCACCGGCCGCGGGCGGCACTCGAGAACGGCCTGGGGAGCCGCGCCGGAGAGACGATCGCGGCGACGGAACGGGGCGTTCACCGATCGTCCGCCGCCGAATCGTCGTCCGCCGCGGCGTCTTCCTCGTCCGTCTCCGATTCGGACTCGTCCTCGTCCGGCGGCTCGACCTTCATCTCGGAGGCGTCCTCCGCGGGACTCGCCTCCGGTTCCGTGTCCGCGGTCTGGGTCGGCTGGGCCTGCGTCGGGTCCGGCCCCGTCGCCTCGCTGGTCTCGTCTGCCATCGCCGAGTTAGAGACGTCGACCGCCACGTCGTCAGTGTCGGTCTCGCGTCTGGGTTCCGCTTCCTCGTCTCCGAGATCCGGTCTGGACTGATCTTTGTCGCCGTCCGGCTCGTCGGTGAACTCGATCTGCGAGCCGGACTCGTCCGCGTCATCGATCCCCCGGTCGTCCGAAATCTCGCCGTCGGAGTCGATCTCGGATTCGCGGCCGGAATCGACGCGCTCGGCGGCGGCACTGGCCTGGTCGGACGTGTCCTTCCCCTCGGTGCCGCCCTCGACCTCCGGAACGCCGCTCTCCGTCCCGGACTCGCCGCTCTCGCGGCGCTTTTGAAGCCCGAATCCGACCAGCCCGCTGCCGGCGATTCCGAGCGGGATCGCCCGCTGCCGGTCGTCGACCAGCGAGCGGATCGCGGCCGCTACCAGGAGTCCGCCGCCGACCAGCGGCAGGGTCCCGCTCGCGGCCGCATCCGACGCCGCCGAAGCGAGTCGGCCGGCCGGTTCGTCTAGCTCCTCGAGATCCTCGAGATCCTCGAGGTCAGTGAAGTCGTCCATCGAGACGTCCGTCGTCGCGTCGTCATCGTGATGTGCAGTCATCGGAAGATCTCCGAGCGACGGTGCCGGTGGCCGTCCGTCGACGGCGGTCGCGAGCCGTGCTCACGCATCGGTCGGGCCACCAGCGTCCGCTCGTGGATCCTACGCCGTCCGGCCGGATGAAAGGGAGACCGGCAGATGACTACCCGATTCCATCGGGGCCGGGCCACCGTAGCTCTGGGTTCGATATCGGATATTACCGTACTCGGACGTATCCGACCGGAAATCAGCCAGTAATCGATATCGTCGCCCTGCATACTCCAGGCGGGTGACCTTCCCTGCCTGCCGTGGAAGTAGCGTATCCATGTCGGACTCGAACGGACGTGACGACGAGTCACATTGTACTGTGCGGAACGTCGTTCTCGTGGTTCTCGATACGGCTCGGGCGAAGAGCGTCGGGATGCAGTCGTTTCCGGTCGATCGAAACGCACCGACGGCCGACCCCGTCGGAATCCAATCGGCTCCGGGAGATCGACCCGGCTCGAGCGGCGATTCCGTCGGAGCCCACCCGACGCCGACCCTGACGCGCCTCGCCGAAGAGGGCGTCGCCTTCGAGAACGCGTTCGCGACCGCGCCCTGGACGCTCCCCTCTCACGCGTCGTTTTTCACCGGCACCTATCCCTCCGAACACGGCACGCACGGCGGCCACACCTATCTCGATGACGATCTCCGGACTGTGCCCGAGGCCTTCGCCGACGCGGGGTTCGAGACGATCGGCGTCTCGAACAACACCTGGATCACCGAGGAGTTCGGCTTCGACCGCGGCTTCGAGGACCTCCGCAAGGGGTGGCAGTACATCCAGTCCGACGCCGACATGGGCGCGGTCGTCCGCGGCGAAGACCTCCGGGAGAAACTCACCGCAACCCGGAACCGGATTTTGGACGGAAACCCGTTCGTCAATGCCGCCAACATCCTCTACAGCGAACTGCTACAGCCGACCGGCGACGACGGCTCCGATCGGTCGACGGACTGGATCGCCGACTGGCTCGCGGACCGGGACGACGACCGGCCATTCTTCCTGTTCTGTAACTTCATCGAGCCCCACGTCCGGTACGATCCGCCGAGAGAGTACGCCGAACGGTTCCTCCCGGAGGGAGCCAGCTACGAGGAGGCGACCGCGATCAGGCAGGACCCCCGCGCCTACGACTGTGACGACTACGAGATCTCCGATCACGAGTTCGCCCTGCTCCGGGGGCTCTACCGCGCCGAACTCGCCTACGTCGACCAGCAGGTCGGTCAGCTCCGAGACGCCCTCGAGGACGCAGGCGAGTGGGAGGACACCCTGTTCGTCGTCTGTGGCGACCACGGCGAGCACATCGGCGAACACGGCTTTTTCGGCCACCAGTACAACCTCTACGACACGCTGCTCAACGTCCCGCTGGTCTGTCACGGCGGTCCCTTCACCGGCGGCGAGCGACGCCACGACCTCGTACAACTGCTCGACCTTCCCGCCACGCTGCTCGAGACGGCCGGGATCGACGACCCCGAGCTACGCCAGCAGTGGTCGAGCCGCTCGCTCCATCCCCAGTCGACCGCCGACCCCCGCGACGCCGTCTTCGCCGAGTACGTCGCGCCCCAGCCCTCGATCGAACGGCTCGAGGCCCGGTTCGGCGAGATTCCGGATCGGGTCCGCGAATTCGACCGCCGGCTGCGGGCGGTCCGCACGACCGAGCACAAGTACGTTCGCGGCGACGACGGCTTCGAGCGGCTCCACCGCGTCCGGACTGATCCGCTCGAGCACACCGATATCAGCGACGAGAACCCCGAGCGGGTCCGGGCGTTACGGCGGCGACTCGAGAAGCGCTTCGACCCGCTCGCCGAGGCGGGCGCGTCGGGCGAGGTCGAAATGCGCGAGGGGACGAAAGAGCGGTTGGCGGATCTCGGCTATCTCTGAGGAGTTTTGCGGGAGTGCGACGGAGATGCCGGCTCGGTCACTGGCCGTGATCGTATCGGTCGGACTGTCCTCACCACTCGGACGTACCGACCGGCTCTCGTTTTACCACTCGGACGTACTGACCGGTTCCCGCTCGCCGGCGAGTTGTCGGTACGCGCCGACGAGAACGGCGGCACCGAACAGGGAGAGAACGCCGGACGTGATCGTGGTCGCCAGATCGCCGACGACGGGAGCGAACACGCCGACGATGCCGAAGACGAAGCCAGTCAGACCGCCGACGACGCCGATGATCACGCCGAGGACGAGCAGTTGAATCCGATTCCCGGACGCGAGTTCCCAACTCCGCTCGAGTGACTCGATGATGCCGGCGTCCTCGATAGCGACGACGATGGTGGCGAATACCAGGCTGACCGCAAGGAAGATCCCGGGGATGAGGAAGAAGACGGATCCGATCAGTACCGCGACGAAGGTGACGATCGAGACGACGATCAGCACGCCGACCGTTCGGACGAGTCGGCGAGTATGGTCGGCCGACGGAACGTCGTCGATGTCCGAATACAACGCCCGTATCGTCACGACGCCGAGCACGATGCCGACGAGCACGAGGAGGGCGGTCAGTCCGCCGCTGACGGCGATCGGAAGGTCGACGGCGAGCGGATACGTCCGTGCGACCTCCTCCGCGGAGACGAATTCGGTCAAGAGACTCGAGAAGAGCGATTGAACGCTCACCTGCGTCACGAGTTGGAATAGGACGTACACGGCGAGGAGGATCGCGCCGCCGCGCGTCGTGATTCGATCGAATCCGTAACTGAGTGCCTGTTCGATGCTAAGTTTAGCTGCCATAGTCGTTGATTTCTATCGGCCGTGTATATCACTATTGCTTCAATATATGGATTCTGAAATCAGTGCGGGACTATCGGACGAATCTTCGGTCGATCGCGACGGCTCCCAAGAGACGGGTGGTCGTTCGAGACCGTCCCCGATCGGAGACGAGTCGGTACCGGATCGACCGGCCGTCGGGATGCGATGTGCAGGCATATCAAACGGACATCTGTCCACCCCGGAAGGCTTCCGTCCGTCGTCGGAACGTCGTCTCATGTCCTCCAGTTCGTCGTCCGACGCGGCGTCGTTTCCCTTTCCGACGCAGTTCGTCTACGAGGGGGCGGCCGACCGGTTCCGAGCCGCCGTCGACGTCGCCCCCGCGGGTATCGATGACGTGACGATCGAAGCCGGCTCGCGTCGCCTCCGAATCGCCGTCGATCGAGGCGATGACGTCGTCGAGCGGACCGTCACACCGCTCTCCTCGGATCTCGTCTTCGGCGAGGATCGCGAGGCGGTCTACAACAACGGCGTCCTCACGGTGTCGCTCGCCACCCGTCCTCGCAACGGGTAACCGGACCGATCGAACCGGCCGGACCGGCCGGCCCGTCGCGAGCGCCGTACGCGCCGCGGCCTCGAGCGGCCCCGGACCGGCCGGATCGATAGCGACCGCGACCCCGTCGGCCGGTATTCGCTTGCCCGAGGTTGATCCTGTGCGACGGCAAAGCACGGCTACCGCGATGAGCGACGACTATTACACGAAAGACGACTTCGCGGACGCCCTCGAGATCGACGAAGCCCGCTTCGATCGGGAGCCGGACGAAGAGACGATCGAGGACACCGTCTCGAACGTCGAAGACCGGGGGATCGAGGTCTACGTCTTCGACGACGGCGCGGCCGCGCGCGAACACCTCCGCGAGCAGCTCCCCGACGGGGCCGAGGTGATGGACGGCCACTCGACGACGCTCGAGGAGATCGGCTTCACCGACGACCTCGCGGCCGAAGACGGGTTCGATTACCTCGGAAACAGGGTTCAGGAGATCGACGACGACGAGGAGCGGTTTCGAGCGCGACGCGAGGCGGTCACCGCCGACGTCTTCGTCGACAGCGTCAACGCGATCGCCGAGAGCGGCGAACTCGTCGGGGCCAACGCGCTCGGCAACGCCGTCGGCGCGTGGGCGTTCGGTGCGGCGTCACTCGTGCTGGTCGGCAGCACGAACAAGATCGTCGACGATTGGGAAACCGCCGTCGAGCGGGTCCGCGAGTACGCCTATCCGCTCGAGGACGCCCGCGCCGAGGAGGTGTACGGACAGGGGAGCGTCGTCGGGAAACTCGTCTCCCTCGAGCACGAACGGGTCGACGACCGCACCCAGCTCGTGCTGATCGACGAGCGACACGGGTTCTGACGCACCTACTCCCGCTCGTCCGGACCGGACGTGCCTGCAGTACGTTTTTGCTCGCCAGTCCGGTAGCACTCGACTAGCCACGCCAATGGCGACTCAGGAGACGCGTTCTCGCGACGGCTTCGTCTCGTTCTTTCGCAGCTATACGAAGACGTGGATCCACGCGGTCGCGACGGCCGGTCTGACCGCGTTCGGGACGCTATCGGTCTTCCACCGCGGGTTCATCGCCCTCGCGCTGGCCTCCTATGTCGTGCCGCCGATCGCGCTGTATCTGTGGCGGCCGTCGGTGGGCCGAGACGACGGCGACGCGGCTACTGAGGAAGGCGGTACGGCCGCCGAGAGGGAGCGCGATACGGCCGTCGAGGATGAAGACGACGCAGCGGCGGCCGATCGAGAGCGCGCCGTCGCGACCGGCGAACGGAGTACCGGTGCGACGGACGCGCCGCTCGAGCGGGCCGAGACCGAGGATCGGGCCGAGACTGACGCCGCTCCGGCGGGCAGTGACGTCTCCCGGAGCGACCGGGGCCGCGATACCGAACCCGGTGCCCGTACCGAGAGCCCGGCAGACGAGGCGGACGAGATCGACGAAGCGGGCGAGGACGAGCGCGGCCGCGACTGGCGGCTCGTCGACGTCCCCACCGAGGCGACGCTCCGGGACGTCTGCGTGACCGCGGCCGGCGCGGTCTACGCGGTGGGCGAGAACGGGCTGGTTCTCGCGGGAGCGCCCGCCAACGGGGCCGAACCCGACGCGTGGTCGATCGTTCTCGAGGACGGGCCGGCCGCCGAGGGCGACGAACTCGCCGGCGTCGACGCGACCGACGGCGGCGACGCGGTCTGGGTCGCGGGCGACAGCGGTTCGGTGGGACGAATCGAGGCCGAGACGGGGCTCCACACGGATTACACGGCCCCTGCGGACATCACCGACAACTGGCTCGGGGTCGCCGTCGGCGGGGAGAGCGGCGACGAGACGGTCCTGTTGATCAACGGCTCCGGGGCCGTCCTCCGCGGTCGCTACCGGGACGGCGCGGTCTCGTGGGACGAGCCGACCAAACCCGGAAGCGGCTCGAGTCTGAGCGCGATCGCGCTCGCGCTCGCGGATCCGTCGGTCGGCTACTGCTGTGATACGAACGATAGCGTCTTCGAGACGACCGATGGCGGGGAGTCGTTCGATCGGGTCGGCCTCGAGGGTGCCGGCGGCACGCTCGAGAACCTCGCGACGCTGGGGCGGGGCGACTGCCTGGTGAGCGCGGACGACGGCGTCGTCCACCGCTACGGCGGATCGACGTGGACGCCCGAACGGGTCGGCGAGGAGGCGATCTGCGGGATCGCCCGCCGCGAGGGCGAGACGATCGCCTGCGATGCGGACGGCGTAATCTACGAGCGCACGCCCGCCGCCGAGTGGAATCAGGTCGACGTTCGCGCGCCGGACTCGCTCATCGCCGTCTCGACGACCGCCGACGGCGACCGGACGGTCGCGGTCGGTGAGGAGGGAACCGTCGTCGAACGGCGGTGAGCGCTCTCGACATCGATCGAGACGCTTCTGACCCGCTTCAGGCGAGGTCTCGGAGCCCCTCTCGCTTCAGGCTCGAGGCGATCTGATTCTTCTGGATCTCGTCGGTTCCGGCCGCGATCCGCCGGGCGCGGGCCAGTCGATAGAGGTACTCGAGCGGGTGTCCCCGCTGGTAGCCGTTCGCACCGTGGACCTGGAGGGCCTCGCTGACGACGCGCTCGACCATCTCGCTCGAGTGGAGCTTGTCCATCGACGCGTCGCGACGGTCCGGGACGCGACCCCGCTCGTGAGCCCGCATCGCCGCGCGGTGGGTGAGCGCTCGCGACGCCTCGAGGGACGTCGCGGCGTCGGCGAGTTTCCACTCGATCCCCTGGAAGTCCCCGATCGGCTGGTCGAACTGCTCGCGCTGTGCGGCGTAGTCGAGGGCCTTCTCGAGCGCGCAGCTGGCGATGACGTTCGCGAGCGTCGCACTGCCCAGACGCTCCCAGTTTAGCGCCCGGAGCTGGTTCTCGAACCCGTCCGAGCCGCGCGTGACGACGTTCTCCTCGGGGACCGTCACGTCCTCCATGACGAAATGTGTCTGGTGGTGACCCGCCATGTTCTCGTAGTGCTGTTGGATCTCGACGCCGTCCCAGTCGAACTCGACGACGACCGAGCCGAGTCCTCGGGGAATTTCGTCCAGACGAGCACCGCACTCGAGTGCTCGACGTGGCTCACCCACGTCTTCTCGCCGTTCAGTACGAGTTCGGAGCCGTCTTCCTCGATGTGCGTCCCCATCGCGCCGACGTCAGAGCCGGCCTCCGGCTCCGAGATGCCGATCGCGACGTTGTCCTCGCCGGCGAGCACCGGAGGGAGATACCGCTCTTTGGCCGCGTCGGTCCCGAACAGTTCGATCGCGCGCGGTGCGACGAGTTGCTGGTTGTAGAGGAGTTCGGCGGTATCCGGACAGACGCGGCCCACGGCCTCCATGACGAGGATCGCGTCGAGTTCGGTCATCCCGCCGCCGCCGTACTTCTCGGGGAAGTTGACGCCGAGGAACCCCTGTTCGGCGAGGCGTCGGACGTTTTCCCACGGCGCCTCGCCGTTCCAGTCGAACGCTCGGTCGGCGAACTCCCGGTCCGCGATGTCGGCCACTGACGAGACGAGTAGTTCTCGTTCGGAACTGAGCGAGATCATGGCGGCAGTAGTATGGTAGGGAATATCAATACAACGGGCGTTGACGGAGCGACGGACGGTCGGCCTCAGCGACCGGTTCGCCGACCTGTCGGACGGCGTATTCAAGGCCAACCGGCTTTCCGTTCCGGGGCGGATATCTACCCGTCACGACCGCACAGCGGGGTCTCTCTCCGTCGCCCCGCCGACGGGCGTGAACGACCTCGATCATGAGTATACACACACGAACGGCGACGCGATACACCGTCCGCGCGTTCGAGTCCGACGATCGAGAGGCGTTCCTGTCGCTGTACGAAACGGTTTTCGGACACGACAGAAGCCCGGCGTGGTTCCGCTGGAAGTTCCGCGAGAACCCGTTCGTCGATCACGTTCCGATCCTGGTGGCGACGGCCGACGGCGAGCCCGTCGGCTTCCGGTCATTTTTCGCCCAAGAGATGCGCATCGGCGGGACCGTCCGGACCGCGTTCCAGCCCTGCGATACGATGGTCCATCCGGACCACCGCCAACGTGGGCTCTTCGACCGGCTGAACGAACGCGCCGTCGAGCGCTACGCCGACGGCGCGCCGTCGTTCTTCTTCAACTTCCCCAACGAGAACTCGAAGCCCGGCAACCTCGCGCACGGCTGGCGCGAGATCGGAACGGTGCCGGCCTATTACCGGCCCCAGAATCCCGTCACCGCGCTCGAGAAGCGGACCGATGACCGGCCGGCGGACGGCGAAACCGACCCGCGGTCCGCCGACGAGGGCACGGCCGCCGCAGTCGCGCACACGCTCGAGGACGCCATCGCGACCTCCCAGCGGGCCGGCGACAGGCTGCTCGTCGGTTCGGACTCGGACCTCGAGCTCGAGCGCTACGAAACGCCGCCGGCGGAGGTGCTCGAAGCGGTCTACCGGCGGTCGATCCCCGACGCGATTCACACCCACCGGAGCGCGGCGTTCTACCGGTGGCGGTTCGAGAATCCCGTCCACACGTATCGGGCCTCTGTCGCCCGGCGGGACGGCGATCCGGTCGCCGCGCTCGTCGTCTCAACCGTCGGCGATCACGCGCGGATCGTCGACGCGCTCCCGCGGGCGCTCGACGCGGAATCGGCAGCGCTCGAGCGCCTGCTCGCGACGGCCCTCGAGGCGTCCGCGGACCGGAGCTACGTCGAGGCGTTCGGCGAGACGGTTCCCTCGCCGCTGCGGTTCCGGTTCTATCCGGACACGCGGCTGCCGCTGTCGGCGCTGATTCGGCCGACGTCCCGGACCCTCCTCGCCCGCGACCTCGAGGACGGACTCGCGCTCGAGTCGAGTTCGATCGATTCGTGGACGTTCTCGCGGCTCGATCTGGACACGACGTGACGCCGTCGCAGCCGTCGGATCCGTCGACTCGCGCCGACGGCACGGGCGACTCGGCGAGCGGTTCGATCGGTCACTGTTATGGCCGTCGAACCCGCAGCTACCACTGTGAGCGATCGACGCGCGGAGGGCGGCCGGGACGACCGCTGTCGGCTGTGCGGGACGCCGCTCCCGGAGCCTGACGGCGAGTCGGCGTCAGACGGGTTCTGTTCGGCCGGCTGTCGGGACGTGGCTGCCGAGTACGGGACGGGCGACAGCGGCGGCTCCGCCGCGGAGAGCGATGGCCCTCCCGGGAGCGACGAGCCCCGCCCCGCGGACCGGCCGGCCGATCCGCGGCCGACCGCGACCGCGGACGGCGACGAACGACCGGACGGGACCGTCCGCACGTTCTTCCGGGTCGACGGCATGCACTCCGCGACCTGCGAGGCGTTCCTCGAGTCCGTCGCCGAGGGCCGCGACGGCGTTCGTGAGGCCGAAGCGAGTTACGTCACGGAGACGATTCGGGTCGATCACGATCCCGCTCGGATATCGACCGACACGCTCGAGGACGCGCTGAGCACGCTCGGCTACACGGCCTATCTCCGGGACGACGCGACCGCCGAGGACGAGACCGGCGGGACCCAGCGCTCGCGCGAGATGTCCGGCCTCCGGAAGCGCCGGTCGGACGACATGCTCGAGATGCGATACGTCGTCGGCGTCGTCTTCGGGTCGTTCCTCCTGTTGCCGTTCGTGGCCGTCCTCTATCCGATGTTTCTGACGTCGTTTACCGACTGGGGCGCGATCGAGCACTTCGAAGGGGCCTTTACCGGCTTCAGCGGGCCGCTGTATCTACCCCTGTTCCTCTTCCTGACGGGCGCGATCATCTACCTGACCGGCGGCCCGCTCCTGCGAGGCGCGTACGTCAGTCTGAAGCTCCGGCGGCCGACCACTGACCTGCTCGCGACCCTCACGATACTCAGCGCGTACGTCTTCAGTATCCTCGTCTCCGGGCTCGGCCGCAACGACCTCTACTTCGACCTGACGATCGTCGTGGCCTCGGTCGTGATGGGCGCGACCTACTACGAGGCGACGGTCAAGCGCCGCGCGACGGACCGGCTGACCGACCTCACCGTCTCGCAGGTCGACACCGCCCGGCTCTACGCCGGAGACGGCTCGACGACGGAGCTCCCCGTGGCCGACCTCGAGTCGGGCGACCGCGTGCTCGTCCGGGAGGGCGAGCGCATCCCCGTCGACGGGACGCTGTCCGAGGGCGAGTGTACGGTCGACGAGGCCGTCGTGACGGGGGAGTCGCTCCCGGTCGCGAAGGCGGCGGGGGACGACGTGGTCGGCGGCTCGGTCGTCACCACCGACGCGGCGGTGGTCGACGTCGGCGAGCGGACGACCAGCAGCATCGAGCGGCTCACGCGGGTCGTCTGGAACGTCCAGAGCGCGGACCACGGCGTCACGCGTCGGGCCGACGAGTTCGCCGCGACCCTCGTCCCGATCGTCCTCGCCGCCGCGGTCGTCGTCGGCGCGGGCTCCCTCCTCGCCGGCGCGAGCGGGCTGACCGCCTCGCTGGCCGCCCTCATGACGCTCATGGTCGCCAGCCCGTGGGCGCTCGGCTTCGCGACGCCGTACTCCGTCGCCGCGAGCCTGGGGGAAGCGCTCGAGCGCGGCATCGTGGTCTTCGACGAGACGGTCTTCGAGCGCCTCCGCGCGGTCGACGTCGTCGTCTTCGACAAGACCGGGACGCTGACGACCGGCGAGATGACCGTCCGCGAGGCCGACGCACCCGAGGACCTGCTCGCGGCCGCCGCCGCCCTCGAGCAGCGGGCGGCCCATCCGGCCGCGGCGGCGATCGCCGACGCGTTCGGAAGCGATGGAGACGCGCTCGACGACGACGCCGACGGGACGGCTCGAGCGGACGGCGGCTCGACCGCGTCCGGCGAACGGGACGTCCGGGAGTTCCACACCCACGCGACCGGCGTCGAGGGAACCGTCGACGACCGGACGGTGCTGGTCGGCCACCCCGACCTCTTCCGGGACCGCGGGTGGGCGCTCGAGCCCGACCTCGAGGAGACGATCGATCGGGCGCGAGAGGCTGGTCGGCTCCCGGTCGTCGTCGGCCGCGACGGGACCGCCGAGGGCGTCGTGATCGTCGGCGACGAGCCCCGCGAGGCGTGGGACGAGACGATCGCGGCCCTGGACGAGGACGGGGTCGACGTCGTGGTCCTGACCGGCGACGACGGGACGGCGGCCGACGTCTTCGACCGGCATCCGGGCGTCGATCACGTCTTCGCCGGCGTCTCGCCGGACGGAAAGACGGCGGCGGTCGAACGGATGAAGGCCGACGACCGCGTGGCGATGGTCGGCGACGGGACGAACGACGCGCCCGCGCTCGCCGCGGCCGATCTGGGCATCTCGCTGGGTAGCGGGACGGCACTCGCCGCCGACGCGGCCGACGTCGCGATCGTCGACGACGACCTCGCCGCGGTCGAACGGGCGTTCGCCCTGGCACGGGCCGCGCGCGGTCGAATCCGGCAGAACATCGGACTCGCATTCGTTTACAACGCGATCGCCGTCCCCGCGGCCGCCCTCGGGATCGTGAACCCGCTAGTGACGACCGTCGCCGTCGTCGCGGGGACCCTCCTCATCGTCGGGAACGCGGAGCGGTCCCTCGTCGACGACTGACCGACGGATCGCGTCCGCACACTCTCATCCGCACTCTTTCATCGGCACTCTCTCATCCGTCTTCGAGCGCGCCCCAGGAGACGGTCCGTCCGATTTCGATCGAAAGGACCGGGCGCTCGCCGAGAGCGTGAGTCGCGTACTGGTCGTACTTCGACTCCAGCGCGCGCACCGCGTCGTCGTGGCCCGACGCGTCGGGCTCGAGGACCCGCGCCCGTCCGCGGACCTGAACCCACGCGAGGCGCGACCAGTCCTCGCGGTAGCGGTCGACCAGCAGCGTCACTCGCGGGTTCGCCCGAATATTCCGCACGCGCTGGAGGTCGGCGGTCGATTTCGGCTTCTCGTCGATCGCCGAGACGAGTCTGATCCCGACGCTTCCGTCGTCGGGGCCGCCGCTCCGTCCCTCGGTCGCATCGATAGCGTCGTCTGTCGGAGTCGGCCGATCCGACTGCGCCGCCGGCTCGAGGAGCGCGAAACAGATCGGAACCGCGTGGGGCCGCCCCTCGGCGTCGACCGTCGCTAACGCGCCGACGCGGGCTCGCTCGAGGAAGGCCTGCTCTTCGGGCGTCATGGGGTGACGGACGCCGCGCGGACGGAAAGCGGTGCGGCCGGGGCGGCGCCGGCTCCGGGGAGACGTACCGCTACGGCAAACTACTCGGACCGGCGTCACCCATCCACGGGCAGATGACCGATCGGATGAGCCGCCGCCGCGCGTACGCCGCCGTCGTCGTCGGGACGCTGGGATACACCTGCTTGATGTTTATCTGGTTCTCGCTGCCGGCATATCTCTCGACGATCATCGACGAACTCGGGCTCTCGGGCACCCAGGCCGGCGTGGTCGCGGGGGCGGTCCCGCTGACCTACATCCCGATCGCGCTCTTCACCGGGATGGTCGTCGACCGCGTCGGTCCGGGGCGGAGCCTCGCGGCCGGCGTGGTGATCTACGGCGTCGCCCAGATCGCTCGCAGCTTCGCGGTTGGCTTCCCCTCCCTGCTCGCGGCGACGCTGCTGATTGGCGTTGGCGCGACGGCGATCACGTTCGGGCTGCCCAAACTCGTCTCGGTGCTGTTCCCGCCCGACGAGACCGGCTTTCCGTCCTCGATCTACCTCGTCGGCGCGTCGGCGGGGACGGCGAGCGCCTTCGCCGTCGGCCGGCCGGTTCTGGGCCCGCTGCTCGGCGGCTGGCGCGCCCTCTTCTTCTGGAGCGGGATCGTCGCGATCGCGTACGGCTTGCTGTGGTTCGTCGTCGCTCGGCGATTGGGGATCGACGCCCGCAACCGCGCGGCCAACGACGCCGACGAGGCGGATTCGTCGCTCTCGCTCGCGGCGATCCGACGGGACCTCACGCTCGTCCTCACCCACCGCGAGCTGCAGCTCGTGGTCGTCGTCGGGACGATGTACCTGCTGATCGCCCATGGCATGCAGGGGTGGCTCCCGACGCTGCTCGAGGCTCGGGGCTACTCGCCGGACCGGGCCGGACGGACGACGAGTCTCCTCGTCGCCGCCAACGTCGTCGGCGTGCTGACGGTCCCCGCGGTCGCCGATCGGTTCGGCGTCCGCCGCACCGCTCTGGCGGTCTGTGGGCTCGTGGCGGGACTCGGCATCACCGGCGTCCTCTCGAGCGGGCTCGGTCTCCTGCTCCTCGGGAGCGTCGTCGTCACCGGGTTCGGCTTCGGCGGGCTCTCGCCGCTCATCCGGGCGATCCCGCCGGAACTCGAGGGGATCGGCGCGCGCCTGACCGGCACCGCCGTCGGCTTCATCTTCGCCGTCGGCGAGATCGGGGGGTTCCTCGGCCCGGTGCTGGTCGGGACGCTCTACGACTATACCGGCTCGTACGCGCCGGGATTAGGACTCCTCGCCTCGGCCGGGCTCGTCGTCGCGGTCGCCGGCAGCGTGTTGCGATATCGGTACGGCGACTCCTGACGGGCGCGGCGAACGGACCGGTGTTCCTCGAACAGGTGTGGCGGTCGAGCGGGTGTGTCCGTGCACGCGTCAGTTCTTTGCCCGTTCGCGGAGTTACGGGCGCGTATGTGGCAGGGGGAGGGCTACTGGCTCGTCCGCGTCGTCTTCCAGCGGGGACTCGCGCTGCTGTACCTGCTCGCCTTTCTCGTCGCAGCCAATCAGTTCCGGCCGCTGGCCGGCGAGGACGGTCTGTTGCCCCTCGAGCGGTACGTCGAGGGCGTCTCGTTCCGGGAGCGACCGAGCCTCTTCTATCTCGTCCCGACGGATCGGGCGATCGGGGTCGCGGCCTGGAGCGGCGTCGCGCTGTCGGCGCTGGCGCTGGTGGGGGTGCCGTACTGGCTGCCGGCGGGCGTCGCGACGCCGGTCTCGATGCTCCTGTGGGCGACGCTGTGGGCGCTGTACCTCTCCTTCGTGAACGCCGGCCAGACGTTCTACGGCTACGGCTGGGAGTCGATGCTCTGCGAGACCGGGTTCCTCGCGATCTTTCTCGGGGCGGGCTCGGTCGCACCGCCGTTCGTGGTTGTCCTACTCCTTCAGTGGGTGCTCTTTCGCAACATGTTCGGTGCCGGGCTGATCAAGCTCCGCGGCGACGACTGCTGGCGGGACCTGACCTGCATGGACTACCACTACGAGACCCAGCCGATCCCGAATCCGGTGAGCTGGTTCGCCCATCACCTTCCGGACCGGTTCCATCGGGTGGAGACCGTTGCAAATCACGTCATCGAGCTACTGATACCGTTTTGCTACTTCGCTCCCCAGCCGCTGTCGGCGCTGGCCGGACTGGCGACGATCGGCTTTCAGGGCTGGCTACTGGTCACCGGGAACTTCGCCTGGCTGAACGCGCTGACGATCGTGCTCGCGATTCCGACGTTCAGCGACGGGACGCTGGCGGCCGCGCTCCCGATTTCCGCGCCCGCGACCGCGCCGACGCCGCTCTATCTCGAGGCGCTGGCGCTCCTCCTGGCCGCGCTCGTGATCGTTCTGAGCGTTCAGCCGGTGCGAAACATGCTCTCCGAACGGCAGCTCATGAACACCTCGTTCGATCCGCTGAACCTGGTCAACACCTACGGCGCGTTCGGGTCGATAACCCGGGATCGGTACGAGGTCGTCGTCGAGGGGACGACCGACGAGAAGATCACGCCGGAGACGGAGTGGCGGGCCTACCGATTCAAGGGGAAGCCGACCGATCTCGAGCGACGGCCGCCCCAGGTCGCGCCCTACCACCTCCGGCTCGATTGGCAGCTGTGGTTCGCCGCTATGTCGCCGAGCCCGCACCGGAGCCCGTGGTTCCTCCGATTCCTGGCGAAGCTCCTCGAGGCCGACGCGGACACGCTCGCCCTGCTCGCCGAGGATCCCTTCGACGGCGAACCGCCGGAACGCGTTCGCGCGGTTCGGTACCGCTATCGCTATACCACGCCCGAGGAACGGGCCGAGAGCGGCCGCTGGTGGGCTCGCGAGCGCGTCGGAACGTACGTGAGCCCGGTCTCGCTCGAGGAGTTACGGGTTCGCCGGCCGCGATCGCGGTGATCGGGTCCGATCGTTTGCGGTGAGCGGTTCCGATCGTTTGCGGTGAGCGGTTCCGATCGTTTGCGGTGAGCGGTTCCGATCGTTTGCGGTGTTCGTGTGGTCGCTGGCTCGGTCAGCCGTCGTCGGATTTCTGGCGCGCCGGCGGCGTCTTCGAGAGGTACTTCCCCCACCGATCGCGGTTGTCGGCGACCCACCGGTAGGTTCGCTCGCGGAACTGCTCGTAGTCCTCGAACTGGCGGAGGAACTCGACCGCCTCCCCCGCGGGCTCGGCCACGTCCGTGCGGACGAACGCCTCCTCGATCGAGGCCCCACAGGAGTAGACGCCGTCGTCGGTCACCAGGTGCGAGCAGTCCTCGTATTCGTCGGGAAGCCGCTCGCGCAGGTCGTCGGTGAGGTCGCTGAAGCCGACGATGCGGAGGTCCGTCCGCTCGTCGAAGTACTCCGCCCACCACGTACAGAAGCCGCAGTCGTCATCGTAGACGAGTGTCGCGTCGGTCATATCCGTGTCAACGGGCTCGAGACACAAACGCTTG